>NZ_JBSFDF010000074.1:0-28099 GCF_053593795.1 Streptomyces sp. NPDC002104
GGTCGTGCCCGTCACCGTGCCCGTCACCCCTTCTCCAGGTACTGCTCCCGCTCGGTGTCCAGCAGGGCGTCCAGGGCGGTCCGCAGGCCGGGCGGCCGCTGCCGCCGGGCCACCGGTGGATCAGGCGGCGTCGCGCGGGCTGTTCTGGTAGGCGGCGAGCCGCCACTCGCCGTCCTCCTTGGCGGCCACCCACGTGGCGCGCACGGCGCGCTCGTCGGCGACCTCGGTCTCACCCGGGGCGAGGACGCCGCCATGGGTAACCACGACGGCCACGTCGGAGCGGATGAACTTCAGGGCCAGCGGCGTGCCGGTGACCTGGGTGCCCTTGAAGGGCCCCTGGAAGGCCGCGGCCATGAAGGCCTCGATCTCCTCGCGGCCGTCACGGTACGAGCCGGGCAGGATCATCGTGCCCTGGGCCGAGAACACCTGGGCGAAGGCCTTGGCGTCGTGCTGGGCCCAGGCGGCGACGATGCGGCCCGGGAGCGCCGCGACGGCGGCCTTGTCGGCGTCGGAGATGGAGATCTCCGTGGTGGCGGGTGAGGCGGTCATGATGGTCCCCAGTTCTTTCGGATCGGTGCGGCCGGTCGGGTCAGATGTAGAGGGAGTTGGGCTCGAGTCCGCACAGGACCCGGCCGTAGAGCTCGGCGTTGGTGTCCGGGTGCATCAGGGCGTGCAGGTTGACGGCCTGGACGTCGCGGGAGATGCGCTGGATCGCGGCGCTGGTGTAGATCGAGGAGCCGCCGCTGGCCGTGGCGAAGATGTCCACGGCCTCCTTGGCGAGGGCACAGACGGCGCCCAGGTCGGCGCGGGAGCGGACCCGCTCCTCCAGCGTCCACTGCTCGCCCGAGGCGTTCTTGGCGTCGACGAGGTCGGCCAGCCGGAAGGCGTGGAACTCGGCCTGGTCGATCTTGAGGGTGGCCTCGGCGACCTGCAGGTGCGTCAGCGGGGCCTCGGCCTGGGAGCCGTAGTTCGTGTACGTGATCTTGCGCTCGGGCAGCCGGGCCAGGAAGGCCTCCTTGGCGGCGCGGGCCATGCCGAGCACCGCGCCCACGGAGGAGGCGGAGGCGACCGGGAGCAGCGGGGCGCGGTACATCGGGTTGTCGGCGTTGGCCTGGGAGGCTCCGCCCCGGCCCTGCACGATCACGCCGAGCGGCAGCACGCGGTCCGCGGGCACGAAGAGGTTGTCCGCGACGGTGCTCACGCTGCCGGTGCCCTTGAGGCCGGAGGTGTGCCAGTCGTCGATGACTTGGAGATCCGAGAGCGGGACCAGCGCCATGACGGGCATGGGCTCGCTGTCGGGGGCGATCCGGACGGCGACGATGACCTGCCAGTGGGCGTGCAGGGCGCCGCTGATGAAGCCCCACTTGCCGTTGACCACGATGCCGCCGTCGACCGGAGCGGCCATCGCGCTGGGGCTGAGCGTGCCGCAGACACGGACGTCGGGGGTGGAGAAGACCTCGTCCTGGACGTGGTCCGGGAACAGGCCCGCCATCCAGGTGGGGATCGCGTACACGGAAGCGATCCAGCCCGTGGAGCCGTCGGCGCGGCCGAGCTCGGCGGACACCTCGACCAGGGTCCGGGTGTCGCTCTCGAAACCGCCGAAGCGGGCCGGCGTCCGCATGCGGAAGATTCCGGCGTCGGCCAGGGCCTCGATGGAATCGTCGTTAATTCGCCGGTTGTCTTCCGACCAGTCCGAGTTCTTTCGCAGAACCGGGACGAGTTCGGACGCCCGACGAACAAGCTGTTCCCGCGTGGGAACATCGGTCGTCGTCAGCACCATATCCTCCTGGAAAAGATGTTCTGTCCCCGGAGGCCGGGAAATGGCCGTCCGTGATTTTACGGACGACCCTGGCAGTCCCCGGAGTCCGGACGCATCTTCAGAAGTGCGGCATCGGCCCCCTCCCGCCGGGCCCCTTACGGCCCTGGACCGCCCGCCCCCCGACGCCGCATCCCAGGAGAAGGCCCGGGCGCCCCCTGGCTGCGACCATGAGGCGACACCTTGTCCGGTAAAGCGCCGCGTGCGAGAGGAAGAGGGAAGAAAACTGATGACCGAGCGTCAGGATGTTGTCCCTGCCGGTCCCGCCGAAGAGCGGCGGAAAACCCGCCCGCTGACGGGTGATGAATACATCGAAAGCCTCCGGGACGGCCGGGAGATATACATCTACGGCGAGCGGGTAAAGGATGTCACCCGGCATCCCGCATTTCGCAATCCGATCAGTATGACGGCGCGTCTCTACGACGCTCTGCACGATCCGGCCAAGCGAGGTGTCCTGACCCGGCCGACGGACACGGGCAGCGACGGCTACACCCACAGCTTCTTCACCACACCGCGCAGCGTGGACGACCTGGTCGCCGACCAGAAGTCCATCGCCGAATGGGCGCGCATGAGCTACGGGTGGATGGGGCGCAGCCCCGACTACAAGGCGTCCTTCCTCGGAACGCTCGGGGCCAACGCGGACTACTACGAGCCGTACTCGGACAACGCGCGGCGCTGGTACCGGGAGTCCCAGGAGAAGGTGCTCTTCTGGAACCACGCCATCGTCCACCCGCCGGTCGACCGCAACCTTCCGCCGGACCAGGTCGAGGACGTGTTCATCCACGTGGAGAAGGAGACCGACGCCGGGCTCGTCGTCAGCGGTGCCAAGGTGGTCGCCACCGGCTCCGCCCTCTCCCACTACAACTTCATCGCCCACTTCGGCCTGCCGGTCAAGAAGCGGGAGTTCGCGCTGGTCGCCACCATCCCGATGGACGCGCCGGGCATGAAGCTGATCTGCCGCCCCTCCTACACCGCGACCGCGGCGGTCATGGGCAGCCCCTTCGACTACCCGCTGTCCTCCCGGCTGGACGAGAACGACACCATCCTGGTCCTGGACAAGGTCCTCATCCCCTGGGAGAACGTCTTCGTCTACGGGCACCTCGGCAAGGTCCAGATGTTCCCCGCCCGCTCGGGGTTCGTGGAGCGCTTCACCTTCCACGGCTGCACCCGGCTGGCCGTGAAGCTGGAGTTCATCGCCGGCCTGCTCGTCAAGGCGCTGGAGATCACCGGCACCAAGGACTTCCGCGGGGTCCAGACACGCATCGGCGAGGTGCTCGCCTGGCGCAACCTCTTCCTGGGACTCTCGGACGCCGCCGCGCGCAACCCCGTCGAGTGGAAGAACGGCGCGCTGCTGCCCAATCCGCAGTACGGCATGGCCTACCGCTGGTTCATGCAGATCGGCTACCCGCGGATCAAGGAGATCATCCAGCAGGACGTGGCGAGCGGCCTGGTCTACGTCAACTCCAGCGCGGAGGACTTCAAGAACCCGGACGTGCGCCCCTACCTCGACAAGTACCTGCGCGGTTCGGACGGCGTGGAGGCGGTCGACCGCGTCAAGGTGATGAAGCTCCTGTGGGACTCGGTGGGCACCGAGTTCGGCGGGCGCCACGAGCTCTACGAGCGCAACTACGCCGGCAACCACGAGAACACCCGCGTCGAGCTGCTCTTCTCCCAGATGACCTCGGGCCAGGTCGACGGCTACAAGGCCTTCGCGGAGGCCTGCCTGAACGAGTACGACCTGGACGGCTGGACCGTGCCCGACCTCTCCAACTTCGACGACCTGCGGGCCTCGGCTCACCGCTCCCTGCACGACGCCGCCTGACCCCGGCGACGAAAGCGCCCGCGGCCCCCGGAGGGGCCGCGGGCGCTGTGGCGTCCGGGCGGCCGGATCAGGACCCGGCGGATCAGGACCCGGCGGATCAGGACCCGGCGGATCAGGACCCGGCGGATCAGGACCCGGCCGGGGTCCGGCGGGACCCGCTCAGGAGAGGGCCAGCGGGGCGTCGGGGGTGACGATGGTGCGCCCGAGCACCTCGCGGAAACCGGCCGCGAAGTCCGCCATGGTGCTCTCGTAGTAGAGGTTCGTGTTGTAGCCCACGTGGCCGAGCATCTGCCCGGAGACGGGGTCGATGTCGAGCTGGAACATCACGCCGTCCGGGATGTCGGTGCTCACCGGCTGCGACAGCAGGCGGCGCCGGATCTCCGAGATGCGCAGGTCGCCGGCCTCCTCGCCCTCCAGCGAGGGGAACTGGAAGACCTGGAAGGCGATGACACCGAGGTCGTCCGCGCCGAAGGAGGCCGCGAGCTCCGGCGCCTCGGCCGCGACCTGGCCGAACGGCAGCGCGTTCCCGTACGCCTTCAGGCAGGTCGCCCGGGTCCGCTCCACCACCTCGCGGAAGGTGGCCGCGCCGGCGATGGCGGTGCGCAGCGGGACGAAGTTGAAGAACGCCCCGACCGTGTTCTGGAACTTGGCCGGGCCGCGGCCCGAGGCCATCGTGGGGACGACGACGTCGGTGGCCCCGAGGCGCTCGTTGAGGAACACGTTGTAGGCGGCGAGCAGGACCATGAAGGCCGAGCTGCGGGTCTCCTTGGCGACGGCCAGCGCCGCGGAGGTCAGCTCCGCCTCCACCTGGAAGCGGTACACCGAGGTGGTCTTCTCCACGCCGGCGGACTTGAGGTGGTCGGTCGGGACGCCGGTGATCTTCGCCCCGGCCAGCTGCTCGCGCCAGTAGCCGCGCGCCTTCACGTCGGCCTCGGGCGCGAAGCGCTCGCGCTCCCAGCGGGCGAAGTCCTGGAACTGGGTGGCCTCGGGGAGGGCGGCGGCGCCGTAGCCGCGCCGCTCGGCGTAGTACGCGCCGAGGTCCCTGATGATCAGCTGGATGGAGACCTCGTCGGCCGCCGTGTGGTGGGCGATCAGGACCAGGACCGCGTCGTCCTCGTCGAAGCGGCCCAGGACCGCGCGCAGCAGCGGCAGTTCGCCGACGCCGTAGTGGCCGCCCTCCAGCTCGATGAGCAGCTCCTCGGCGCGCCGGTCGCGCGCCGCCACGTCCGCCTCGGGGATCTCGCGCACGGTCAGCGAGACGGGCGAGGCCGGAACGATCTCCTGGCGCTGGCCGCCGGGGGTGCGCACGATCGTCGTCCGCAGCGCTTCGTGGCGCTCCACGACGTCGTCGAGGGCGCCCTGAAGGGCGTCGGGGTCGATCTTCCCGGCCAGCCGCCAGCCGCCGACGATGTTGTAGAGCGGGCCGAAGGGGCCCTTGTCGTCGCCCTGGTCGAACATGCACAGGAATTCTTGGTTGAAGGAGAGGGGAATGCTCATCGGGTCGTCCCAGGTCTCGTGGAGGAAGGCGGGGGCCCCGGCGGGCCGCGGAGGACGGCCCGCCGGGGCTCAAGGTCTGCGCCGGAGCGTCGCCGGGGGGTCAGCGCAGTTCGGTGCCGGTGGAGCTCGCGGCGGCCAGGAACTCGCCGCGCGAGAGGGCGGCGGCGACCAGCTCGATGTCGTCGGACATGTAGCGGTCCGCGCTCAGCGTGGGGACCAGCGAGCGGACCTGGTCGTACGTGGCCTTGCCGGTGGGGCTGAGCTTCGCGTAGCGGCCGGAGAGGTCGACGGCCTGGGCGGCGGCGAGGAACTCGACCGCGAGGATGCGGGTGTTGTTCGACAGGACCCTGCGGGCGTTGCGGGTGGCGATGAGGCCCATGCTGACGACGTCCTGGTTGTCGCCGTTGGACGGGACGCTCTGCGTGCTCGCGGGGCCGATGGTCCGGTTCTCCGCGACCAGCGCGGTGGCCGGGTACTGGGCGCCGGCGAAGCCGCTGTTGAGGCCCGGGTCATTGGCGACGAGGAACTCCGGCAGGCCGTCGCTGAGGTGACGGTTGAGCAGGCGGTTGGTGCGGCGCTCGGAGAACACGCCCAGCTGGGTGAGGGCCAGCATGACGAAGTCCATGGCGAAGGCGATCGGCTGGCCGTGGAAGTTCGCGCCGTGGAAGACCTCCTTGCCGTCGAAGAACAGCGGGTTGTCGTTGGAGGAGTTCAGCTCGGTCGTCAGCTTCTCCACCGCGTGGTACAGGGTGTCGCGGACGGCTCCGACCACCTGCGGGATGGCCCGCAGCGTGTACGCCTTCTGCAGGTAGACCTCGGTGCGCGAGACACCGTCGCCGGTGCGCTGCTCCTGCGCCTGGCGGCGCAGCTCCGCGTGCTCGACCATCAGGCCGCTGCCGCTGAGCAGGGCGCGCATGTTGGCCGCGGTGTCGATCTGGCCCTGGTGCGGGCGGGCGATGTCGTGGCCCTCGGGCTGGAACGGGCTGGTCGAGCCCTGCAGCGCCTCCAGGACGAGGGCGGTGCCGATCTCGGCCTGACGCACCTGGTCGAGGGCGCGGGAGACGACCAGGGAGCCCAGCCCCGTCATGGCGGAGGTGCCGTTGATCAGCGCGAGGCCCTCCTTGAAGCGGAGCTGGAGCGGCTCGATGCCCTTCTCGGCCAGCACCTCGGCGGTCGGCCGGCGCCGGCCGTCCTGCAGGACGTAGCCCTCGCCGATGAGGGTGCCCGCGATGTGCGAGAGCGGGGCCAGGTCGCCGCTGGCGCCGAGCGAGCCGATCTCCGGGATCGCCGGGGTTATGTTCTCGTTGAGGTAGAGGGCCAGGCGCTCCAGCAGCTCGGGACGGACGGCGGAGTAGCCCTTGGAGAGAGCGTTGAGGCGGGCCGCCATGATCGCGCGGGCCTCGTCCTCGGCGAACAGCGGGCCGACGCCGGCGCTGTGGCTGCGTACCAGGTTGGTCTGGAGCTCGGTCTCCTTCGACTTGTCGACCTGCATGTAGATCATCTCGCCGTAGCCGGTGGTGACCCCGTAGACGGGGGCACCCTCCTCGATGATCTTCTCGATCTGGGCGCGGCTCTTGGCCGCCTTGGCCAGGGTCTCTGGTCGCACGGTGACCGGCGCCAGGTCTTCCGCCACCCGGCGGACGGCGGCGATGTCCAGCGTCTCGCCGTCGAAGCTGATGCCGGATCCATCGGATTCGACGCTGAAGTCCGTCTCGAGCAGTGTCACGACATTCACCCCAAGTGATATGAAAAATAAGGAAGTTCAGCGGAAAGAAGCGGCTCGGCGGCCGTGCTCGCTTGCTGCCGGTGGTCAGCCCGTGGCCGCGGCGGCCCCGGCCAGCGCGTGCCGGTCGACCTTGCCGCCGTTGTTGCGGGGCAGGCTGTCCAGCGTGACGAACGACAGCGCGGGCAGTGTCTTGCCGAACCACCGCACCAGGGCGGCCCGCCACTCGGCCGGGGTGGCCAGCGGAACGCCGTCGGGTGTGCGGTGGGGGACCACGTAGGCCTCCAGCCGCGTCACCAGGCCGTCGGGCCCGGTGCACGCGATCACGGCGCAGGAGGACACCGAGGCGTGGGCGGCCAGGGCCGCCTCGACGCCGATGAGCTCCAGCCGGGTACCGGAGATCTTGACGCGGGAGTCGTCCCGGCCGGAGAACTCCAGCGAGCCGTCCCAGCGCCGGCGTCCCAGGTCACCGGTGCGGTGGATGCCGTTGGTGGCGATCCCGTCCAGGGCGCCCTCGGCCAGGGGGCGGAACGCCTCGCAGCCGGGGCGCTCGCCGATGTAGCCGGGCGTCACCTGCGGGCCCAGGACGACGATGGAGCCCGTGACTCCGGTGGGGCACGGCCGGTCCTCGGCGTCCAGGACCAGCACCTGACGGCCCGGGATGGACCGGCCGACCGGAACGGCGCCGCGCAGCGGTGCGGCGACCTCGGTCCAGGTGGCCAGGGTCGTCTCGGTGGAACCGTAGAGATTGACCAGACGGGCGGCGGGCAGCGCGGCCCGCAGCTCGCCCGCCAGCTTCCCGGAGAGCGCCTCGCCCGCCAGCAGCAGATGCCCGAGGGAGCCGAGGCGCCCCGGGGTGGATCCGATCGCGGGAAGCAGTTCCCGGGCGAAACTGGGGACCGTCTGGAAGTGGGTGATGCGCTGCGCGTCGAGCCAGCCCGCGAGCTTCTCGGGGTGCGCGCGGATCCGGTCGGGCACGGGGCACAGGGTGGCCCCGACGGCCAGCGCGGCGAAGATCTCCACCAGGGCGGCGTCGTAGCCGGGAGCGGACCACTGGGCCACGCGTGAGCCCGGTCCGATGCCGAACTCCCCGGTGAACCAGTCGATGAACTGGGCGAAGGCGCGGTGGGTCTGCGGGATGGCTCTGGGAGTGCCGGTGGTGCCGGACGTGTAGGCCACGTAGGCCCACCGGTGGGCCGAGCCCTCCCCGTCCGGTCTCCCCGGCGCGGAGGGCAGTGTGGTGCCTTCCGCGCCGGGGACCGCCCGGCCGGGGGTTACCGGGTCGGGGTGGACGTCACGGGGGACGTCCAAGTTCAGGATGTGTCCGTCCAGTACGGCGCGGTACCAGTCGACGAGACCGCGGTCGCCCGGATCTCCTGCCAGGACCAGGCAGTGCGGCCGCAGGCTGTCCAGGACGTGCTTGCCGCGCTCCCCGGAGTCGCCGGTGCCCAGGCACACCGCGTGGGCGCCCGCGCCGAACGCGCCGAGCAGAGCCGCGGCCTGGCGGGATCCGGTGGGAAGCATCAGCGCCACCGCCGAGCCCTCGCCGACGCCGAGGCCGCGCAGGGCGTCCGTGACGTACGAGGCCTCGGCGAGGAGTTCACCGTAGGTGAGCTCCTCGGTGGCCTCGGACAGCGCGATCGCGCCCGGCGCGCTCCGCGCCACCGCGTGGAAGCGCTCGTGGACCGAGGGACCGCTCCACACTCCCGCCGCCGCCGCGTCGGCGTCGGCGACCGCGCGGAGGATCTCCTCGGGGCTCTCCAGGGGAAGTTCGTGCGCCGGAGTACCGGGATCGGCCAGGGCCGCCTCCAGTAGGGTGCGCAGCTGCCCGAGGAAGCCGGCCGCGGCGCCCGGGTCGTACGGGGTGGTGAGGAGGGTCAGGTGACCGATGACGGAGGGAGTGGTCTGGTGCACCGTCAGGGCGACGTCGGCCTCGGGCGAGTCCCCGCGGAACCAGCCCTCGTCCGAGCGGAGCCTGCGGACGCGGGCGCCCGCCAGCCGGAGCACCGGCCCGAACGGGTCGGCCGATGCGAACACCGCGTCGTACGGGACCTCGGCGGCGGCGGCCGCCGCGGAACCCTCGGCCCGCTGGAGCGGGAGGCGCTGGTCGGCGGCTGCCGACCGGCGCAGCGCGGCCGTGCGCAGCAGGAGGTCGCGGAAGGAGGGCTGCCCCGAGAAGTCGGAGCGGATGCGCCCGCCTCCGGTGAGGGCGACGGTCACCCCGTCCCCGGCGCGGTGGCGGCCGAGCAGCCAGTGGTAGGCGGTCAGCAGGAAGTCGTAGGGAGTGGCCCCCTCCTCGGCGCTCACCTCGCCGAGCGAGGCGGAGAGCTCCGTGCCCCAGTCGAAGTCGGCGCTGCCGAAGTCGCCCGTCCGGCCCGCGGTGTTTGTCGCGTAGGCGGCCGAGAGCGCGTCGGCCAGACCGGCGAGGGAGCGGCCGGCCGCGAACGCCCGGTTGACCGCGATCAGCACCAGGTGGCCGCCGTCGGCGAACCGCCCGACGGTCAGCCGGGCGGCCGGACCGCGGCCCGGGGGGAAGGAGAGCGCGAGCGGGTCGCCCCACAGGCGCTCCGCCGCCTCCCACGGACCGGCGTCCGCCACCGTACCGAGGTCGGTGAACCAGTGGGCGTCACCGCCGGGCCTGGCGCCACCGTCCGGTATGTCGTGCCCGGCGGTGGCTGCCCGCCAGGCGGCGCGCAGCGCCTGTGTGTCGAGGCCGCCGGTGACGGCGTACGCCCGGACAACATGGGCCGTCTCGGTCACGCCCACTCCCTTCGTCTCATGTGGCCGGTCAGGTCAGCGGCTGACCAGCTCGTCGGCCGACCGGGAAGGGGCCGCGGGCTGTGCGGCGGGAGCCGCCTGGGGTGTGCGGGCGCCGCCGGTGGCGGGGCCCGTGATGTTCTCGACCGCCGCGCGGGCGACGTTCCACAGCACCCGGGCGACGAACGCGGGGCGCATCATCGCGTCGGGCTTGTCGACGAGTCCGGCACCGCGCATGTAGGTGGCGGTGACCTTGCCGTCGCGGGTCGCGGCCGTCTGGACCAGCTTGAGGAAGGTCTGCGCGGCCTTGATCTGCGGCGTGCGCTCGCCCTTGACCCCGGGGAAGGTGAGGTCGACGAGGTTGGTCATCTCCCACGGGGGGTCGATGACGTCGCGGGCCAGATCACGGAAGTAGTCGGCCGGGATCGGGGCAGCGCCGGTGTGCAGGTGGTCGCGGATGGTCAGGGCGCCGAGTGCGGCGGCCGTCATGCCCTGGGCGTAGACCGGGTTGAAGGTGGTGACCGCGTCGCCGGTGACGAGCAGGCCCTGCGGGAAGCGGGGCATGTCCTCGTAGCGACGGCGCAGGGTGGTCGGGAAGCGGAACGCGACCGGCTCGTCGAGCGGTTCGGCGTGCTGCAGGGCGTCGTAGATGTCCGGCACCGCGAGCGACTTCACCCAGGCGTACAGGCCCTCCTGGTCGGTGGGCGGGTGGTCGCCGAGCAGACCGTACGTGGTGAGCTCCACGCGGTCGCCGTCGGTCTTGGTGAAGATGGCGCCGCGGGGCAGCTCGGGGGACGCGACCGGGTTGATGGACAGGTCGCCGTGGTACGGGTCTTCGAGGAGCTTGTAGTGCTGGGTGACGTAGCCCAGGCCGATCTTCTTGCGCTCCTCGACGACGCGCGGGTAGCCGAACTCCTCCAGCCACACCGGGGTGCGCGAGCCGCGGCCCGTCGCGTCGACGACCAGGTCGGCCTCGATGCTCTCCTCGGAGCTGCCGGCGGCCAGGCTCTGGACGCGGACACCGGTGACCTTGCTGTGGTCCGGCGTGGTGACCAGGCCGAGGATGTCGTGCTCCTCGAAGAAGGCCACGTTGGCCAGCGAGGCGGTACGCCGGCGGATGTGCTTCTCCAGCATCGGGCGGCTCGCGGCGACACAGGTCAGCCCGGCCACCTCCGGCTTGAGCGGCTTGCCGTTGAAGTACCAGCGCACGTGGCCGGCCAGGTCGCCGGTCGGCACGCCGTCGGCGAACAGCTCCTCGGTGATGCCCGGGTACAGCTCCTCCATGACCAGCTGGCCGCGGGCCAGCAGACCGTTGATGTGGCGGCTCTGGGGGCAGTTCTTGCGAGGGCCCTCAACCCCGACCAGCTCATCGCGGTCAACGATGAGTACTTCGTCGTAGGCATCGGCGAGCACTCTGGCCGCGAACAGGCCGGCGATGCTTCCGCCGAGTACCACCGCGCGAGTACCGGTCTTGTCGCCCGACACGGGGACCTCCTCGAATTTCCCGTTATGGGATGGGAATCAGGGGTTGGGATGGGAATCGGATGAATAGGATTCAGTGCTGCCGATCGTCGCGCCCGGCCGAGCCGCGGCGCATCTCCTGGTGTGCTGCCCCCACGGGGCGGTCGTGCGGCAATCCGGCGGTCCGGGTCAGCGGCCGTCCGGACCGGCGGCGAAGTGAGTACGGGAGAGCTCGCGCGCGGACGCGGTGAACAGGAACAGGGCGATGCCCGCGTGGCTCTGCTGCATGGACATGTCGCGCCAGACGCGCTCCATGCGCTGGCCCTGGCGCACCGCGCTGGAACCGGCGGTGGGGAACAGGTACGCCTCCACGGCGCGCCAGCTCATCCGCACCGCCTCCCGGCAGATGCCGGCGATGCGCAGTTCGAACTCCGGGGTGACGTGCCCGGCCCCCCGCGCGGCGGCCTCGTCCCACTGCCGGACCGCGCCGAGCAGAGCCGCCTCGGCGGAGTCGACGAGCCCGGCGGCCTGGCCGTACCAGTACTGGAAGTCGGGGTCCTCGGTGCGCGGCACGATGGGCGGGAACATGGTCACGCGCTCGCGCATCAGCTCCTCGTACGCGTCGAGGGCGTTCTTGGCCATGCCCACGGCGAGCGCCGCGTCCTCGAGGATCATGAAGCTCAGCGGGCCGCCGCCGTACGTCGGATTGCCGTGCAGGGCGCGGCCCGGAGTGCCGGCGCTGACGTCCACCTGGCTCATGTGGGTGTCCAGCGTCAGGTACGCGGGGACCCGGCCGTTCTCGATCCGGATGCTGTGCGAACCGCTTCCGCGCAGGCCCAGCGTCCCGCTCCAGTCGTCGAGCCGGGTGAACTCGCCGCGCGGGGCGACGAACAGCATCGGCCGCGGCTCCCCGTCGCCGTCGTCCACCAGGGTGTGGCCGATGAAGTGCGTGGCGTACGGCGAGCCCGAGCAGTACTTCCAGGTGCCGTTGAGCACCCACTGCCCGTCCGCGCCGAGCTCGGCGCTGCCGCTCGGCGCGACCGTCGCCGGGGCGATGAAGTCGCCGCCGGCGAAGACCTCCGCCTGGGCCCGCTCGTCGAAGAGCGTGGCCACCGCGTGGGAATGGGCCGCGCCCAGGCAGAACATCCAGCCCGTCGAGGGACAGCCGCGGGTCAGGGCGACCACCACGCGCATGAACGTGTCGACGCCGAACTCGTAGCCGCCGTAGCGGCGCGGCACCAGGATCCGGTAGAAGCCGGCCCGCCGGAACGCCTCGTGGGTGTCCTCGGCGTAGAAGCCGCGCTGCTCCGTCTCGGCCTGGCGGCCGATCAGATCCCGGGCCAGGGCCTCGGCCCGGGCCACGACCTCGTCCGGGGTCAGGCCGGGCTCGGGTGGCAGGACGGTGGTCCGTTCGGGAGCACTCGCGGTGACTGTCATTGCTGCGCGGATTCCTTTGCCTCGGATGATGCCGCTGTGCGGGGCCACCGCGCCTGCGGCGCCGGCACGCGCCGTGACCGTGGCCCACGGCCGACGCGGGCAGCGTCGCACCGGCCCGCGGCGGGGCGCATCTCCTGGTTTGCGGCACCCGCCGGGCCGTCGCCGGGCCGCCGCCGGGCCGTCGCCCCGGGCTGTCGCCGGGCCGCCGCCGGGCCGTCGCGGGGCCCCGGAGAACGGGGAGCCCGGTACAGCACACGGGAAGATGCCGGTCCGCGGCGCCGGATGCGATCGTCGGACCGCCTGGTCCGGTCCGCCGGCCGTACGGATCCTGCCAACCGACGCTCCTGGAGTTCCGTTGAGAACCGCGCACCGCACCTGTCCCATCTGTGACGCCGTCTGCGGCCTCAGGATCGAACTCGACGACAACGAGAAGGTGCTCAGCGTCCGGGGCGACGCCGACGACCCGCTGTCCAAGGGCTACATCTGCCCCAAGGGCGCGAGCCTGGGCCGCATCGACGAGGACCCCGACCGGCTGCGCGTCCCGATGATCCGCACCGGCGACCAGTGGCGCGAGGCCGGCTGGGACGAGGCCTTCGAAGCCGTCGAAGCGGGCCTCATGGGCGTCATCGACCGGCACGGCCGCCAGTCCGTCGCCGCCTACTTCGGCAACCCGACCTTCCACACCATGGGCGGCATCTTCTACCGCGGACCGCTCTCCCAGTCCCTGGGCACCACCAACCTCTACAGCGCCGGCACCATCGACCAGCTGCCCAAGCACGTGGCCGTCGGCCTCATGTTCGGCAGCGGCACGGCCATCTCCGTACCGGACCTGGACCGCACCGAATACCTCCTGATCCTCGGCGCCAACCCGGCCGAGTCCCACGGCTCGCTCTGCGCCGCCCCCGACTTCCCCGGCCGGCTCAAGGCCCTGCGCGCCCGCGGCGGCAAGATCGTCGTGGTCGACCCGCGCCGCACCCGCACCGCGGACCTCGCCGACGAGCACCTGTTCGTGCGCCCCGGCACCGACTCCCTGCTGCTCTTCGCCCTCGTGCACACCCTGCTCGCCGAGGATCTCCTCACCCTGCGCGTCGAGACCGAGGGTCTGGAGGAACTGCGGGCCCACGCCCGGCCGTTCACCCCCGCGGCCGTCGCGCCCGTGTGCGGGGTGCCCGCCGGGGACATCGTCCGCCTCGCCCGCGAACTGGCGGCCGCGCCCGCCGCCGCCGTCTATACCCGCATGGGCACCAGCACCGCCGACTTCGGCACCCTCACCCAGTGGCTAGTCGACGTGGTCAACACCCTCACCGGCAACCTCGACCGGCCCGGTGGGGTCATGTTCCCCAAGCCCGCCACCCTCGAAATGCCCTGGGGACCCCGCCCCTTCACCTCGGGCCGCTGGCACAGCCGTGTGAAGAACTACCCCGAGGCCATGGGCGAACTGCCCGTCGCCACCCTCGCCGACGAGATCGAGACCCCGGGCGAGGGCCAGGTACGGGCCCTGATCTCCATCGCGGGGAACCTCGCGCTGTCAGCCCCCAACGGCCCCCGGCTCGCGGACGCCCTCGGCGACCTGGAGTTCATGGTCTGCGTCGACCCCTACCTGAACGAGACCACCAAGTACGCCGACGTCATCCTGCCGCCCCCGCGCATGATGCAGATGCCGCACTACGACCTGCTGCTCCTGACGGTCACGGTCCGCAACTACACCCGCTTCTCGCCACCCGTCCTGCCCCTGGAGCCCGGACAGCTCTCCGAGGCCGAGATCATGGCCCGCCTCAGCCTGATCGCCGCCGGCGCGGGCGCCCACGCGGACCCCGCCCAGCTGGACGAGGCGGTCATCGGCCAGCTGCTCGGCATCGGCGCCCAGATACCCGGCTCGCCCTTCCACGGCCTGGAGGCCGCCGAGGCCCGCGCGCTCCTCACCGGAGACAGCGGCCCCGAGCTGATGCTCGACGCGATGCTGCGGCTCGGCCCCTACGGGCTCTCCCTGGAGGAGTTGCGCCGCAACCCCAACGGCCTGGACCTCGGCCCGCTGGAGCCCCGTCTGGCCGAGGTGATCGACACCGCGTCCGGCGCGGTGCGCCTGGCCCCCGTCGAGCTCGACCCGGAGATCGAACGCCTCGGCGCGCGGCTGGCCGCGCCCACCCCGCCGATGCTCCTGATCGGCCGCCGCCAGCTGCGCTCCAACAACAGCTGGCTGCACAACGTCCCGTCGCTGGTCGGTGGCAGCAACCGCTGCACGCTCCACATCCACCCCGACGACGTGGCCCGGCTCGGCCTGGACACCCACGCCCGCATCACCTCGGCCACCGGCGACCTCGTCGTCCCGATCGAGCCCAACGAGGCGATCATGCGGGGCGTGGTCAGCCTGCCCCACGGCTGGGGACACGCCGGCTCGGCGCAGCGCACCGCCGCCGCCCACCCCGGCTTCAACGCCAACGCCCTGACCGACGACTCGACGATCGACGCCCTGTCCGGCAACGCCGTCTTCAACGGCGCCCCGGTCACCGTGACGGCCGCTCCCGCGCCCGAGGGCGAGGAGCCCCCCGTCCGCGAGCCCGTCCTGCTGCCGGTCTTCGCCGCCTAGGGCGTGTCCGCGAAGCAGCGCCGCCCCGCACCACCGCCTGCCCCCCCCCAACTGGAGGATCCATGAACCCCGGCGCCCCGGACGAAGTCGTCGTCATCGAGGCCTGGCTCTCCGAGTTCCCGTTCCCCGACTTCCTGGAGCCCATCCGGGAACGCGCGCGGGAGTTCGAGAAGGCCCACCCCGGGTACCGGATCGACATCCGCGGCTACTCCTACGAGAAGCTCCCCGAGGCGGTCGCCGAGGCGGCGGCCAGGGGCGCCGCCCCGGCCATCGCCACCTACTACGCCGGCGCCTCGCAGCTGGCCCGCGACGCCCGCGCCCAGGACGGGTCCCCGCTGTTCGTCTCCGTGGAGAAGGCTGTCGCCGGCCGCACCGAGATCCTCGGCGAGCGCGTGGTCCTCGACGACTTCCTGCCGGGCGTGCGCGAGTACTACACGGTCGACGGCGACTTCGCGACGGTGCCGCTGACCCTTTCGACGATGCTGCTGTACGCCAACACCACCGTCCTGCGGCAGGCCGGCGTCGAGGCCCTGCCCCGCACCTGGAAGGAGACCACGGCCGCGTGCGAGGCAGTGGCCCGGCTGGAGAACGGTCCCGGCCACGGCATCGCCTGGCCCGTGGACGGAAAGTTCATCCAGCACGCACTCGCCCAGCAGGGCGCCCTGCTCGCCGACGCGGGCAACGGCCGCTACGGCCGGGCCGGGAAGCTCGACCTGGACTCCGCGGCGCTCGCCGACTACGTGGACTGGTGGCGCGGCCTGCACCGCGACGGGCACTACCTGCACACCGGGGTGCCGGAGGACTGGGCGGGCACCTTCAAAGCCCTGGTCAACCAGGAGGTGGCACTGCGCTTCAGCTCCTCCTTCGACGCCAACTACATGGTGCGCGCCGCCGAGGAGGCCGGATTCGGCCTGGAGGTGGGCGTACTGCCCCGCAACGGCGCCATGCCCTGCGCGGGCAACTGGATCGGCGGCGACTCCCTGTGGCTCACCGACGACCTCGACGAGGCGGTCCGCGACGGCGCTCTGGCGTTCATGCAGTACCTGAACAGCCCGCGCGCCGCCGCCGAGTGGCACAAGGCCAGCGGCTCGGCCCCGGCGACGTACGGCGTGATCGCCCTGCTGGAGGAGGAGGGCTGGTTCGACCTGCACCCCCACCACCGGGTGACCGGCGAACAGCTCGAACTGCGCAGCGGGCCGCCGGAGGCGCACGGCGCGGTGCTGGGCGGCTTCCACGCCATCCAGATCGCGATGATGGAGGCCATGCAGGACGTCCTGGACGGCGCCGAGCCGCGCGAGCGGTTCGCACGGGCGGGGGAGCGGGCCCAGAAGCTGCTGGACGACTACAACGCCTACGCGCAGGGCACCGGCCCGCTGACGCCGGACTGCCTCACGGTGCGCATCTGACGCGAGGCGCGGGGCGCGGTGCGCGGGCGCCGCACGAGCAGACGGCCCGGCCGGAGACCCAGGTGTCCCGGCCGGGCCGTCGCATGCCCGGGTCGCATGCCCGGGTCGCATGCCCGGGTCGCATGCCCGGGTCGCATGCCCGCGTCGCCTCGGCCCCTTTCGGGAACGGTCAGACGGACGCGAGCACCGGGGCGAACCCGGCGCGCATGAGCGGGGTCACGTAGAGCTCGTGCGCACAGGCCGAGGCCAGTGCGCCGAGGCTGGAGACGGTCATCCCCTCCGGCAGGCTCGCGCTGTCGTAGGCCAGCGGCAGCTCGGTGCAGGCCGTGAGGACCGGCAGCCGTTCGCGCCGCCACAGGCTGCGCACTGCCGAGGCGAACACCCGGCCGGCCTGCTCCGTGTGGCCGGCCTTCACCAGGAAGGCGGCCTCCTGGATCAGCTCCTGCATCCCCGGCGCCGGAACGGCCAGCCGGTAGCCGAGCTCAGCCGCCCGCCGCTGGTACAGGCCGCTTTCCACGGTCCCGGAGGTGGCCGTCAGCCAGCCGCCCCCCGGGCTCAGCAGCATGGCCGCCTCCAGGGTCGCGTCGACGATGTGGACGAGCGGGACGGGCAGCTGGTCCCTGATCTGGTCGATGTAGACGTGTGCGGTGTTGCACGGCACGGCCAGCAGGTCCGCCCCCCAGCCCGCCAGCGTCGTGAGCCCGTCCAGGATGCCCGGGAGGGGTGCGTCGCTGCCTTCGAGCAGGGAGGTGCTGCGGTCGGGGATCGACGGCTCCGAGAGCATCATGATCCGCGGATGCTCCTGGTCGGTCGTCGCGGGGACGCGCGCGGCAAGCAGCCGCAGGAACTCCGCCGTCGCGGCGGGGCCCATGCCGCCGAGCACGCCGAGGGTTCCTGCCGGGGCGGTCATCGCGTCCCGGGCTCCGCGGATCGCGCCAGCCGGCGGGCCACGCGTTCCGGCAGGGCGGCGGCCAGCAGGCGGTTGCGCAGCGAGGGTGTGGACCACCACTCCAGGTACAGGATTCCGTCCCGTACGACGCCGTTGACGGTCACGGTGTCGCGGCCGGTGGAGGGCAGCACGGTGAAGTCGACCCCGTCCGCCTCCACGACGGCCAGCGGCGCGTCCGGGGGCAGCAGGCCGGCGAGGTCGCCGAAGTGCTCGTAGCGGATCAGGGCCTTCGCACCCGGCGCCGCGTCCGGGTCCGGAGCCGACGTCGTGGACTCGGCCCGCGACCAGCGGCCGATGCCACCCTGTCCGTCACCGGCGGTGTGGTCGACCACGTCGACCCGCGGCACGTCACCGAGGGAGGCGAGCGTCTGCGACAGCGTCCGGGCCACCTCGGCCGCGGAGACGGCTGCGCCGCAGCGCCGCCGGATCCGTACCGGAGCCCCGGCCTCGGCGCCGCCCTCCGCCGGCCCGGACCGCTCGGGGCCGGCGGCGACGGGATCGCCGGTCAGGGCGGCGGCACGCTCCAGGAACGATCCGGAGGCCGGGAGCTGCGCCCGGCCCTCCGGCGCCGCCCACAGCGTGCACAGGTCGCGCAGCAGCACCCGCCAGGAGGCGGTGTCCGCCAGCAGTTCGTGGACCACCAGCAGCAGCCGGGCGGGCCGGGACCCGCGGTCGACCAGGGCGATCTGGAGCAGCGGTCCCTCGGTCGGGCTCAGCCGGGAGCGCAGCCGCTCCACGGCGGTGCGCAGCGCCTCGGCCTCCTGCCCGGGTTCCCGCGCCGAGAGGTCCAGGCGCAGCACCGGCAGGGCGCCGGCGACGCCCGCGTCGTACTGGCGCCACACACCGTCCTGCTGCGTGAACCGCAGCCGCAGTGCCTCGTGGTGCAGCAGCAACTGGAGCGCGGCCCGCCGCACTCGCCCGGAGTCGGCGCCGTCCGCGGCCTCCAGCAACAGCGCCCGGCCCTGCCGGCCGGGCTCGGCCGCGCCCTGGTCGAGCACCTCGTGCTGAGCGGGTGTCAGCGCGGCCCGCCGCTCGTGCGGGGCGAGTGGCGCCACAGAGGTGCGTTCCGCGCCGGGTGCCTCGGCGGGGGTGACCGGGGTGCCCGCCGCGGGCAGCGGGTAGCCGATCTGGAGCAGCATCTTCTTCACGCGCGGGGTCGCGGCGGGCTCGCGCAGCTCCTCGTCCGCCTCGGTCCGCTCCAGGTGCCCCAGGCGCACCTCCCAGCGGGTGGGCGCCTCGTAGTTGTGGAAACCGCGCTCACGGGTGTGCACGAGCACGCCCGCGTCGTTGATCATGCAGTTCGAGCTGCAGAAGCCGGTGTCCCCGGGCTGGGACCACAGGTCCGAACGCGACTTCAGCAGCGCCCGGATGCCGTCCTTGGTGACGTCGGAGTACCGGTAGTAGTCCACCACCTCGACCGAGTCGACCGCCTCGGCACCGATGGCGCCGCCGGACTGGTGGTACACGCTGCGGCCGGCCTTGAGCCGGGGCTCGATCTCCGCCGGATCGAAGATGCCCTGCTGGTGGAACCAGGACAGCCGCTCGTCCATGATCTGGCCGCGCGAGAGGCCGGTGACGATGGTCGGGATGCCCAGGTCGTGGGCGTGCTGGGTGCTGAGGTCCAGCAGCGAGCGGAAGCATCCGTTGCACACGCTCTTGTGCTGCTGGAGGCTCTGCAGGAAGACCTTGTTCTGGTCGGCGTGGGTGGCCGTGACGTGCTCGATGCCGAGGTCGGAGGTGATCGTGTCGACGTTGCGCAGGGCCGTCTTGGAGATGAACCCGTTGTCGAAGGTGAAGGTCCGTACGCGCAGGCCGAGTTCGATCAGCCGGTACAGGACGTACGAGCTGTCCTTGCCGCCGCTGTAGAGCAGCAGGCAGTCGTAGTCCGATCCGCGCTCCTCGGCGCGGGCTCGCACCAGCCGCACGAAGGCGTCCACGTCGCCGAAGTACGACAGGACGTCCTGCCCCTTCGCCTCGTACATGGCGCACAGGTCGCAGACCCCCGACGCGTCGAAGGTGATGCCGGGGTAGCGGGCGCTGATCCCGCAGCGGTCGCACGCCTGGGTGTCCGCCACGACGGCGGCGGCGACGGGCTGCGGGGCGAGTTGCGTGGTCATCGGGGTCCCTAGATGGCGAGGAGGTCGTCGAGCGGTGCGTCGGCGGCCAGGAGTTCGCGTTCGACGGCCGCGGCGAGCGTCGTGATCGTGGGCGACTGGAGGAAGTCGCGCAGCGCGACCGTGACGCCGAAGACGCGGTTGACCCGGGAGAGCAGTTCGACCACGAGGAGCGAGGTGCCGCCCGAGACGAAGAAGCCGTCCTCCAGCCCCACCCGGCCCACCGGCAGGATGCCCAGCCACAGCTCGGCCAGCGTCCGCTCGGTCGGGCTCTGCGGCTCGCCGCCGCGGACGTCGGCGACGGTGCGCCGCACCGGCGCGGGCAGCGCGCCGCGGTCGATCTTCCCGCTGATGGTGCGGGGGAGCGAGGCCACCGGGACGAAGACGGCCGGTACCGCGCTGTCGGGCAGCTGCTCGCGCAGGTGGTCGCGCAGGGCGGTGTACAGCACTTCGGGGTCGGTTTCCGCGCCGGCCGGGGACAGCTCGAGGTGGGCGCCCAGGTACGTGGCGCCGTCGTCGTCCACCACGCCGACGGCCGCCTCGGTGACGGCCGGGTGGCCGCGCAGGAGGCTCTCGACCGCGGTGAGCTCGATCCGCACGCCGCCGATCTTGACCTGGTGGTCCTTGCGCCCGAGGAACTCCAGCGCGCCGTCCTCCAGCAGGCGCCCGAAGTCCCCGGTGCGGTACACGATGTCGTCCGGATCGCCGGTGAGCGGGTTCGGTACGAAGACCCGGGCGGTCTCCTCGGGCAGGCCCAGGTAGCCCAGCGAGCGGTGGGGCGTCCGGAGGTGGATCTCACCGACCGTTCCCGGCTCGACGGGCCGTCCCCGCTCGTCCAGCAGCAGCACCTCGGTCTCCGGCATCGGCCGTCCGACGGGAACGGACAGGCGTTCGGCGTCCTGCCGGGTGATGAAGTGGAAGGTCTTGGTCATCGTCGTCTCCGACGGCCCGTACAGGTTGAGCAGCCGGATCCGGTCGCCGTACCTGCCGAACCAGCGCCCGGCGTCGGCGGGCGCGAGCCGCTCGCCGGACAGGGCGACGTACTGCAGGCCGGACAGCGTGAGGTCGGCGGCGAGCGCCGCGTCCGCGATCCCGCGGAACAGGGACGGGACGCAGTGCACCAGGTCGATGTCCGCCCCGTCGATCCAGCGGGCCAGGGCCGCCGGGTCGAGCAGGGTGTCGTACGGCGGTACGACGAAGGTGCCGCCGGTGCTCAGCGGAACGAACACGTCCCGCATCACGGCGTCGAACGCGGGCGAGACGAGGTTGCCGATCCGCCAGTCCTCGGTGACGCCGAGCAGCCCGGTCTCCCACTGGATGTAGTGGGTCACCGAACCCAGCCGGCCCACGATGCCCTTGGGGCGGCCGGTGGTGCCGGAGGTGAAGAAGACGTAGCAGGGGTCGTCCGCGCCGGCCCGGTACGGGGTCACGGGCGCGGTGGGGCCGGACACGCGGGCGTCCGCGGTGACGGTGCGCGCGTGCGGGGCGACGTCCGCGAGCACCTGCGCGGCCACCGGGTCCGGCGCGGAGCCCAGGACGGCCCACTCGGGGGCGACGTCGGCGACGATCAGCCGCAGCCGGGTGGGCGGCGCCGACAGGTCCAGGGGTACGACGACTCCGCCGATGCGCAGGATCCCGAGCACGGAGGCGATCAGCTCACGGCAGTCCCGGGCCAGTACGGGAACGAAGGACCCGGCGCCGGCGCCCGCGGCCTGGAGCGCGCCGGCGATGTGCCCGGCCCGCTCGTCCAGCTCGGCATAGGTCAGGCGGCCCTGCGGGGAGTCGACGGCCACACGGTCCGGGAACCGCTCGATCGCCTTCCCCACCAGCTCGTGGATCGGTTCGAAGGTCATCTTGCTTCCTTGTCTCATCCGTGGTCCGCCAGGGAGAAGGTGTCCAGGAGGATGCCGAAAGTCAGGACGACGAGCAGCAGGTCGTCGCCGTAGTGCGGGTGGATCTCGAACCCGTCGCTCATGTACCGGGCCCGCAGCCGTTCCACGGCGCCGGGATCGAAGTAGCCCTGGCGCCGGATCCGCGCCGGGGAGAGCATGTCGTTGATCCATTCGATATTGGCGCGCAGCAGCGCGGGGCTGCCCGGCGCCCGGAAGCCGAACTTCTCCCGGTCGATGATCTCCGGGGGCACCAGGCCCTGTGCCGCCTGGCGCACCACGTACTTCTCCCCGAGGGGGTTGACCTTCAGGTGCGCGGGGACCCGGGTCGCGAACTCCACGACCTCCCGGTCCAGGAACGGGTAGCGGGCCTCCACGGAATGGGCCATGGCCATCCGGTCCCCGTGGTCGGACAGCAGGTGGTCCGAGAGCCGCATGCGGAAGTCGAGGTAGGAGCGCTGGTCCAGCGGGTCCCGGCCGGCCAGGCTCGCCGGGTCCACCGGCGGGAAGCGCAGGCAGTCGCTCTCGTGGAAGGCCTCGCGGACACCGGCGGAGTAGAGGCCGAGCTTGGCCTCGCGCCACGCGTGGTAGCGGCGTTCGTAGAAGATCCCGGAGTCGCCCCACAGCTGCCTGCGGACGTCGTCCTCCAGGGCCTCTCCGAGCCCGTCGCCGCCCCGACCGCCGCCCCGGCCCAGCCGGTCGAAGCGGTAGCCGACGTAGCCGCCGAACAGCTCGTCCGCGCCCTCACCCGTGAGGATCACGGTCGTCCCGCTCTCGCGTGCCAGCTGGGCCAGCACCAGGGAGCAGGTGTTGTACGTCTCCTTCACCGGGGTCTCGGCGTGCAGCACCATCCGCTGGAGGCCCTCGGTGATGTCCGCGGTGGTGAACTCCCTCTCGTGGTGGCGGGAGGACACCTTCTGCGCCATCAGGCGCTGGTAGCCGGACTCGTCGATGGCCGCTTCCGGGAAGGTGATCGAGAACGAGTCCGTGGGCGGTGCCAGTTCGGCCACGAGCCCCGCGATCAGCGAGGAGTCCAGGCCGCCGCTGAGGTAGAAGCCCACGGGCACGTCGGCCTGCAGCCGGCGCCGCACCGCGTCCGTGAGCAGCCCGCGCAGCGTCTCGGCGTAGTACTCGTCGGGCTCCACGGCCAGCTCGCCGGCGCGCGGGTAGGTGAGGTCCCAGTACGGGAACTCCTGCACGGAGCCGTCCTGGACGAGCAGGTAGTGGCCCCCGCGCAGGGCGCTGACGCCCCGGAACATGGTCCGGGGGCTCACCAGCCCGGGGAAGGTGAGCACCTGGTCGAGCCCGGTCAGGTCCACCTCGCGGCCGACCCCCGGGTGCTCCAGGACCGCCTTGGCCTCCGACCCGAAGACGAAGTGGTCCGCGGTCCGCGCGTAGTGCAGTGGCAGGATGCCGACGTGGTCGCGGGCGAGGAAGAGCCGCCGCAGGGCCTTGTCGTAGATCGCGAAGGCGAACTGGCCGTTGAGGCGCCGGAGCAGGCCGGTGCCCTCCTCCTCGTAGAGGTGGACCAGGACCTCGACGTCGCAGTCGGTGCGGAAACGGTGTCCCTTGGCCATCAGCTCGGCGCGCAGCTCACGGTGGTTGAAGATCTCGCCGTTGCACACCATGACGACGTTGCCGTCCTCGTTCGGCATCGGCTGGCTGCCGCCGGCGAGGTCGTTGATGCTCAGGCGTCTGAAGCCCAGCCCGAGACCGTCCGCGAGGAAGGCGCCGTCGGAATCCGGGCCGCGGTGGTGCAGTGTCCCGGTCATTCGCGTGAGGACCGACGGATCGACGGCCACGCCATTTCGGAGGGCCATGGACCCAGCGATCCCGCACATGCCGGATCCTCCTCCAACAGATACGCCGAACGATTTGGACGGGGACGGGAGAGCGGACTGAAACCCGGCCGGGACTTTCCGGCGAAACAGGGGATCCCGACAACAACTACCGGAGGTGTCCGCGCACTCACAAGGGAATCCGGTGCACCACCCCAGCCTCAGCAATTTGAGAGAAAAACGTCCGGCCACCTGAACAGCACGGCCGGAGAAGACATCCGCGTCACCGCTCGTACAGGCTGGTCGCGGCCCCCCAGTACCTACGCGGGCCGGGCACGCCCGCGGGGCCGGGCCCGCCTGCCCCGATGGAGGAATGACGTGACGGATACGGGCACCCCGGCATTTGGACCTGCCACGATCACAGCCGACGACCCGCGCTACCCCAGCATGCTGCGCGGCACCAACCACCGCTTCCCGGCCAGCCCCGACTACGTCCGCGTCGTGACCACGACGGACCAGGTGGCGGCCGCGGTGACCGAGGCCGTGGCGGCCGGCAAGCGGATCGCCGTACGCAGCGGCGGTCACGGCTTCGAGGACTTCACCGCCCACGGCATCGAGGTCCTGCTGGACATGTCCGAGATGACCGCCGTGGGCTACGACAGCGCGCGCAGGGCCTTCTCCATCGAGGCCGGCGCGACGCTCGGCCACGTCTACCGGACCCTGTTCAAGGGCTGGGGCGTCACCATTCCCGGCGGCGAGTGCCCGGAGGTGGGCGTCGGCGGCCACATCGTGGGCGGCGGATACGGTCCCCTCTCGCGCAGTCTCGGCGCCGTCGTGGACTACCTGTACGCCGTGGAGGTCGTGGTCGTCGGCGAGGACGGCGTCGCGCGGGCCGTCGTGGCCACCCGCGAGCCCGGCGACCCGCACCACGACCTGTGGTGGGCGCACACCGGCGGTGGCGGCGGCACCTTCGGCGTGGTGACGCGCTACTGGATGCGTTCGGCCGCCGCCGACCCCGAGGCCGGCGACCCGGCCGCGCTACTGCCCAAGGCCCCCTCCCGCTGGCGCAGCGGCATGGTCGTCTGGTCCTGGGAGACCATGACCGAGGAGGCGTTCACCAGGCTCCAGAGCAACTTCGGCGCCTGGTTCGAGCGCAACAGCGGCGCCGACTCGCCGTACGCCCCGCTGGCCGGCTACTTCCACGGGACGCACCGCTCCGGCTTCGGCCTGACGGTGGGCGCGCACATCGACGAGGACACGCCCGACGCCGAAAAGCTGATGACCACATTCTTCGAGGAGGTGTCGGCCGGTGTCGGGATTCCGCCACTGTTCCAGCAGCAGCAGGTCAACCCCTGGCTCTACTTCTCGTCGTACCCGAACTGGGGGGATCCGGGCGACCCGTTCACCCGCCGGATCAAGATCAAGGCGGCCTATCTGCGCAAGGGCTACTCGCCGGAGCAGACGGCGACCCTGTACCGGCACCTGACCACCGGCGACGCCAGCCCGACGCAGCTGATCCTCATCGGGTACGGCGGCCAGGTGAACACCGCCGCCCCGGATGCCACCGCCGCGGCCCAGCGCGACTCGGTCCTCAAGGCCGCCTTCATGTCGGTATGGGGCGACGAGGGCGCGGACGGGACCAACATCCGGCAGCTGCGGGAGATGTACCGCGACGTCTACGCGGCCACCGGCGGCGTGCCCGTGCCGAACGAGGCCAACGACGGCTCGTACATCAACTACGCGGACAGTGACCTGGCCGATCCCGAGTGGAACACCTCGGGCGTGCCGTGGCACACGCTCTACTACAAGGACAACTACCCGCGTCTGCAGCAGGTCAAGAAGGCGTACGACCCGCGCGACGTGTTCCGCCACAAGCTGTCGGTCCGGCTGCCCGACTGACCGCCCCGCACACGAAAGGTGCCCGGCCCCCGCTGTGAGCGGGGGCCGGGCACCATGTCGCGCCGGCGGTCAGGGCCCGGGCGTCACGCGTCCGCCACGGCGGACAGCACCCGCTCGCCGATGACCTCGACCTGGCGCTGCTGGCCGGCGCCCTCCAGGATGCCGATGACCCGCTGGACGCCGAGCCCGCCGAGCCCGCGCAGGACCCCGGCCAGCTCGTCCGCGGAGGCCTCGTCACCCGCCGTGAACGGCATGATGCACGTCTTCTCGATCGCCTCGTAGTCCGTGCCCTCGCTCTCGCAGTGGCGGCGCAGCACGTCGAGCTTGTCGGTGAGGTCGGGGCCCGGGTAGAGGTTGCAGGCGTCGGCGTGGCGGGCGACCAGGCGCAGCGTCTTCTTCTCGCCGCCGCCCCCGATCATGATCTTCGGGGTGGTGAGGTTCTGCGGCACGTTCAGCGCCCGCTCCAGGCGGTGGTGGACGCCGTCGAAGGGCTTCTCGTCGCCGCGCTCGCCGTCCCACATGTTCCGGCAGATCCGGACCGTCTCCTCCAGCCGCTCGAAGCGCTCCGCCAGCGGCGGGAACGGGATGCCGAGACCGAGCGCCTCCTCCTCGTACCAGCCCGCGCCGATACCGAGGTCCGCGCGCCCGCCGGACAGCACGTTGAGGGTGGTGACCGACTTGGCGAGCAGGCCGGGGGAGCGGAAGTGGACGCCGGCGACCAGCGGCATCACGCGGATGCGCCGGGTGTGGGCGGCGATGGTGGCCAGCGTCGTGAAGCACTCCAGCATGGGCTGCTCGGGGCCGCCCATGTGGGGGCCCTGCCAGACGTGGTCGGCGACACCGATGACGTCAAAACCGGCGTCGTCGGCGGAGCGGGATATCGAGCCGAGCGTCTCCGCCATGCGCGGCGCTCCGCCTTCCCAGGCGAAATCCGCTACGGCCAGGCCGATTTTCATGGCAGGTCTCCCAACAGCTGCTCGATGACATGGTCTTGGCGTGCGCCAAAAGCGCATCCGAAGAATAGGCCAGACCACACGTTGGGTCTTTCTTCGATCGTGCCCGTTTCGGGCCCGGAGCGCCCGAAACGGCTGCGGAATGACGGCAATCCATGAGATGCGCCCCGGAATAACGCACCGAAAGCTATTCGGATCGACCATCACAAGTGGAGGACCGGCAATGGTGACACGCGGACCCGGCGGACCCCCGGCGCACCCGAGGCCCAGCTACGCGTCGGGCGGCCACCCCGTCCCGCTGCTCGGCGAGACGATCGGCGCGAACTTCGACCGCTCCGTCGCCTCCCATCCGCACCGGGACGCGCTCGTCGACCGGCCCACGGCCCGCCGCTGGACCTACGCGGAGCTCGGCGCCGAGGTCGACGCCCTGGCCGTCGGACTGCTGGACCTCGGCATCACCAAGGGCGACCGGGTCGGCCTGTGGTCCCCCAACTGCGCGGAATGGGTACTGACCCAGTACGCCGCGGCCAAGATCGGGGCGATCCTGGTCAACATCAACCCGGCCTACCGCACGCACGAGCTGGAGTACGTCCTCGGCCAGGCCGGGGTCCGCCTCCTGGTGGCCGCCCGCCGGTTCCGCAGCTCCGACTACGCGAGCATGATCGCCGAGGTCGCGCCCCGCTGCCCCGCCCTGGAGCACACGGTCCTGACCGGCGGCGAGAGCTGGCTGGCCCTGCGGGCGCCCAAGGACGCGGACGGCGCCCGGCGCCTGGCCGAGGCCGCGGCCGTACTCGGCCCCGACGACCCGATCAACATCCAGTACACCTCCGGCACCACGGGGTTCCCCAAGGGAGCGGTGCTCTCGCACCACAACATCCTCAACAACGGGTTCTTCACCGGCGAGCTGCTCGACTACACCGAGGCCGACCGGGTCTGCCTGCCCGTGCCCTTCTACCACTGCTTCGGCATGGCGATGGGCACCATCGCGGCGATCAGCCACGGCGCCTGCGTGGTGATCCCGTCCCCCGTCTTCGACGCCCGGGCCGCCCTGGAGGCCGTCGAGGCGGAGCGGTGCACCTCGCTGTACGGGGTGCCGACGATGTTCATCGCCGAACTCAACCACCCCGACTTCGACTCCTTCGACCTGTCCTCGCTGCGCACCGGCATCATGTCCGGCTCGCCCTGTCCCGTCGAGGTGATGACCCAGGTCGTCGAGCGGATGAACATGGCGCAGGTCACCATCTGCTACGGGATGACCGAGACCTCGCCCGTCGCCTGCCAGACCCGCCCCGGCGACTCGCTGGAACGTCGGGTCTCCACCGTAGGCCGGGTGGGCCCCCACCTGGAGATCAAGATCGTCGATCCGGAGACCGGACTGACCGTGCCGCGCGGCCGGCAGGGCGAGTTCTGCACCCGCGGCTACTCCGTGATGGACGGGTACTGGGAACAGCCCGACAAGACCGCGGAGGCCATCGACCGGGCGGGCTGGATGCACACCGGGGACCTCGCCGTCATGGACGACGAGGGCTACGTGAGCATCACCGGGCGGATCAAGGACATGGTCATCCGGGGCGGGGAGAACCTCTACCCCCGCGAGATCGAGGAGTTCCTCCACACCCACCCGGACATCCTGGACGCCCAGGTCATCGGGGTCCCGGACGAGTACTACGGCGAGGAGCTGATGGCCTGGGTGCGGATGCGGGACGGCGCGGGCGAGCTCACCGCGCAGTCCCTGCGCGCCTTCTGCACCGGCAGGCTCGCCCATTACAAGATCCCGCGCTACGTGCGCACCGTCGACGCGTTCCCGATGACCGCGAGCGGCAAGGTCCGCAAGGTCGAACTGCGCGAGCAGGCCGTCGCCCTGCTGGAGCTCGGCAGCCTGGAGCCCGCCCTGGCGCGCTGATCCGGGAGTGGTGGGGAGGTGGGTGCGGCCCGTACGCCAGGCGTACGGGCCGCGCCCATCGCCCTCACGCACGCGGGGGTCCACCTGGCCACCCGTACGGTGTACGCC
>NZ_JBSFDF010000075.1:0-27178 GCF_053593795.1 Streptomyces sp. NPDC002104
GCCTGCCGCCGGTCCTGGGACCGGCGGCAGGCCGTTCTCGCGTAGCGCGCGTACGTGCGCTCCGCGTCAGTGCTTGTTCGTGCGCTGCAGCGGGGTGTACTTCGAGCACTTGCCGCGAGGCGCGTACTTCGAGCACTTGCCGTTGGGCATGCCCGTCACGTGCGCCGTCCAGCCCAGGGTGCCGAGGGTGTTCTCGGAGGGCTTCCTCGGCATGTACTGGTCGGCGGTGGCGGAGCCGGCCGAGCCGAAGAGGAGCCCGAGCGCGACCAGGACCCCGATCACGGCGGCGCGGGGCCTGCGGCCGGCGGCCTGGAGGGCCTCCCGGCCGGGGAGCCGCGCCTCGTTGGCCCGGGCCCACGCCTTGATGCGCTGCGCACCGAGGTACACGGCCAGGCCCGACAGCGCGAGCATGCAGTAGACGATCTGCAGGCTGGTGCGCGGGTACAGCTGCACCGCGCCCTCGGCGGACATGTGCGAGGCGTACCAGTAGCGCAGCAGGAAGGCGCTGCCGGTGCAGGCCAGCAGGGTCAGCACCAGCGGCTGGCGCAGGCCGAGCGCGATGACCGCGCCCAGGCCGACCACCAGCAGGATGGTGAAGAGGCCGACGCCGCCGAGCTCACCCGGCAGCGGCCACCCGAGGGAGCGCAGCGGGCCGGGGAAGGCGGTGCCCTGCATGGCGAAGTAGGCCGGGTCGCTGGCGGTGTCGAAGTAGAAGTAGGTGTCCCTGGTCGATCCGCTCGCACGCAGCAGCCGGATCATGTACGGCCCCGCGAGCGCGAGGAAGACGACCGTGGTGGCCGCCAGCGGCAGCACCGCGTCGACCAGCCCGCGCTTCCCGCCCGAGCGGGCGCGGCCGGTCAGGACCACGGCGAAGAGCACGACCACGCCGACCGCGGACCACACGAACCAGCCCGAGTACAGCAGGAACAGCGCGGCGAGCAGGGCTCCGAGACCCGCACCGATCGCCAGCGAGCGCTTGCGGCCGAACTTCGCGGACTCCATCACCACCTGCGCGAGCTTGGCCAGCACGGGGATGACGACGATCAGGACGACGGGGGAGTAGGGCTTGTACGGCTCCATCAGCGGCAGGGAGGCCGTGACGCCGATGCCCAGGGCCCACAGCGGGGGCAGCAGCATGCGCCAGGCCAGGTAGGCCGCCGGTCCGGAGAGCGCCAGGAAGCCGATCATGACCCACTTGACGGCGACCGAGGCGTTGCCGTCGAAGAAGAGCTGGGAGACCCACGCCAGCACGTGCGGGAAGCCGGGCGGGTACTCGGGCAGCAGCGGCACCCCGTCCATGACGTGGTACGCCCACTGCTGCAGGTTGCCGACGTCGCCGCCGTACGCGTTGAACGTCCAGGAGGTTCCCCGCAGGGCCACCACGCTGCCGCTCGCGGTGACACCGGTGGCCAGACCGGCCACGGCCGCCGCGCTGATCCGTACCGCCGCGGTCGGCATCCACCGGCTCAGGACCAGGTAGAGGACGACGGTCGCGGCCAGCAGCACCAGGAGCCGCAGCTGGATGCCGGCCAGCCCGCTGACCTGCCCGATCCGCGTCATGGGGTTCACGTCGAGGCGCTTGCTGAGCAGCACCAGGAGGATTGCCGCGGAAACGGACACGGCCGCCTCGGCGGCCGTGAGGGCGAACGCGCGGGGTATGCGACCACTGGAGCCGCTCGGGGCCCGATGCTCGGCTACCGGGACGGGCGCGGGAGCGGTGACAGTCATGTCCGTTGACTTTACCGTCACGGGGCCGCCTCCCATGACGTCGGGCCGCCTGTCCAAAGTCCCTCGTTCGGCCCCCATTGGTACCGTTGCCGCTGCCGCCACCGCACCCGCGTGCGCGGACGCGGTCTCAAGTGAACGGGAAGTGCCAGGGGTGCAGTCGGGAACGGAAACGGCCGGTGCAGCCGGTGTGGACGCGGTGTCCGGTCCCGGGCGGTCCGGGCCTTCGGCCGGGTCCGGACGGCTCCGCGCCCTGCGGACCTCCCTCCTCGGCCGGCGGTGGTTCTGGCCGGTCGCGCTCCTCGCCGGATACGCGGCGCAGGTGCTGCTGCGGCTCTCCCTGGTGTGGGGGAGCACGCACCCGTCGGTCCAGGCGGACGAGTCCTCGTACCTGGTCCTGGCCCGGGTGCTCGCGGGGCGGCCGACCACGGAGATGCCGGTCGGCTCGGTCATCCCCGGCGGCTATCCGCTGCTCGTCTCCCCGGCCCTGCGGATCGCGGACGACCCGGTCACCGCGTACCAGCTGGTCCTGGGCATCAACACGCTGCTGAACGCGCTCGTCTTCCTCCTGGCCTACGCGGCCCTGCGCAGGCTCGACCTGTCCAGGGGGCTCTCCTTCGCGGCCGCCACGGTGGCCGCGGTGATGCCGCCGGTGGTCTTCTACGCCGAGTTCGCCATGTCCGACACGGTGTTCCCCGTGGTCCTGCTCGGCTGGCTGATCACGCTGCACGGCTGGCTGAGCGAGGGCGACGCCCGGCGCCGCGCGTGGCACGGGGCGGGGGCCGGGCTGCTGGCCGGCTACGCCATGGCGGTGCACGACCGGGGCGGGGTCGTGGTGGCCCTCACGGCGGCGGTCTTCCTCGGCGCGCTCGTCCTGCGGTGGGCGCCGCGGCGGGCCGTGCTCGCGGCCTGGGGCGGGCTCGCGGTCTCCGTGGCGGGTGCGCGGCTGCTGGCCGTCTGGCTGGAGGCGCAGTTCAAGGACCAGCCGCCGAGCTCGGTGGGCACGAAGGTCCTGGACGCCCTCGTCGACCCCGAACTGCTGCGCCGCACGGTGACGCGCATGATCGGCCAGTTCTGGTACTTCTCGGTCTCGTCCTGGGGCTTCGGCGCGCTCGCCATCGTCCTGTGCCTGTTCGCGGTGTTCAGCTCCCGCTTCACCCGGGCCTCGCGGGTGGTCTCCTTCGTCATGGTCGCCCTGCTGGCGGGGATCGCGCTGGCCTCGGCCGCGGGACTGCCGGGCGACACGCGGATCGACAACTGGATCTACGCCCGCTACCTGGCCCCGCTGGTGCCGGCCTTCTTCGTGGTCGGTGTGGCGACGCTGCGCCGGGCGCGGACCGGTGCGCTGCTGCGGCTGGTGGCGGCGGCCGTGCTGTTCACCGTGGTCACGGGCGGGACCGTCGTCCTGGTGGTCGGCAAGGGCCTGTCCGACCGGGCCATCATTCCGTGGGCGATGCCCGACGCGCTGTTCCTGGCCGCGGACTGGACGCGGCTGCACATGGGGCGGACGCTCGCCGGCGGGCTGCTGGTGTTCGCCGTCTGCGTGCTGCTGCGGCTGGCCGCCGGTCGCCGGGCGGTGTGGGCCGTGGTGGTGGCACTGGGCCTGTTCGCCACGTACGCGACGGTGGCGGTCACCTCGCACGTGGCCGTCCCGCGCGCCCAGCAGCACGAGTACGACGCCCTCGGCTTCGCCAGGGAGGCACGGCTGGAGCCGGGCGAGAACCTGGTGATGGACCCGAGCACCCGTTGGGAACTGCGGATGGCCCAGGGGTACGAGGTCTACGACGGGCGGGTCTGGACCCGGGACCTCAAGCGCGGCGAGCAGCCGCCGGCCGCCGCGGACGCGGCCGTCCTGAGCCTGACCCGGAAGGACGCGAAGCCGCAGGACACCTGGGCGCAGGCGCCCGCGGGCTGGTACGTGGCGGAGACGAGCCGCAAGCACGGCTGGGTGCTCTGGCGCCACCGCTGACCCGCCGGTCCGAAGGGCCTCCGCGGGACTCCGCTGCGTGGTGCAGCTTGACCACGCAGCGTGGCGAGGTATTCTCTTCGGCCCGATTGGCCAGGTACGTGTCTCGTATGGCAGACTACTCAAGTTGCTCGGCCGTGTGCCGATGCTGCGCGCCTCCCGCCGGGAGGACCGGAAGCGAGTCCCACAGTACTCGTCGCTCTACCTGCCCCTCGGGGCAGCAATGGGGCGGACGTACGGGAATCTTTCGGGAAGCGTCAGCACGGTGCCTGCCAGGTACTCGGTGGGTGTTCGCCCCCGATCTGCGGTCTTGGGACCGCGCCCCCTTGGACGAGGGAATTTCCGTATGGGAATTTTCTGTAGAGGGAGCGCGACACGCCCGACCGCGTGGGTCGGAGGGGGACGGCGGGGAGATCCGCAGCCGGCCGAGGACCAGAGCGTTTCCACAACAGACAGGACTACGGAGTAGCCATGGCGGGACAGAAGATCCGCATCCGGCTCAAGGCCTACGACCACGAGGTCATCGATTCGTCGGCGAAGAAGATCGTCGAGACGGTGACGCGCACTGGTGCGTCGGTCGCGGGCCCGGTGCCGCTGCCCACTGAGAAGAACGTGTACTGCGTCATCAAGTCGCCGCACAAGTACAAGGACTCGCGCGAGCACTTCGAGATGCGCACGCACAAGCGCCTGATCGACATCCTCGACCCGACGCCCAAGACCGTTGACTCGCTGATGCGCCTGGACCTTCCGGCCGGCGTTGACATCGAGATCAAGCTCTGAGAGGCGCGGAAAAGATGGCAAAGCAGATCAAGGGCGTCCTGGGCGAGAAGCTCGGCATGACCCAGGTCTGGGACGAGAACAACCGTGTCGTCCCGGTGACCGTGGTCAAGGCCGGGCCTTGCGTTGTTACCCAGGTCCGTACGAACGACGTCGACGGCTACGAGTCGGTCCAGATCGCCTTCGGCGAGATCGACCCGCGCAAGGTGAACAAGCCCCTCAAGGGTCACTTCGCCAAGGCTGACGTCACCCCCCGCCGCCACCTGGTGGAGCTCCGTACCTCCGACGCCAGCGAGTACACGCTCGGCCAGGAGATCACGGCTGCCGTGTTCGAGTCCGGCGTCAAGGTTGACGTCACGGGCAACAGCAAGGGCAAGGGCTTCGCCGGTGTCATGAAGCGTCACAACTTCAAGGGCCTCGGCGCCGGCCACGGCGTCCAGCGCAAGCACCGCTCCCCCGGTTCGATCGGTGGCTGCGCCACCCCTGGGCGTGTCTTCAAGGGCATGCGCATGGCCGGTCGCATGGGCAACGAGCGCGTCACCACCCAGAACCTGACCATCCACGCGGTTGACGCGGAGAAGGGTCTGCTCCTCATCAAGGGTGCAGTCCCCGGTCCGAACGGCGGCCTCGTCCTGGTCCGTACCGCGGTTAAGGGGGCTTGAGTTAATGAGCACCATTGACATCCTTTCGCCGGCAGGCGACAAGGCCGGTACCGTCGAGCTCCCCGCGGAGATCTTCGACGCGAAGACCAGCGTTCCGCTGATCCACCAGGTCGTCGTCGCTCAGCTGGCCGCTGCCCGTCAGGGCACGCACAAGACCAAGCGTCGTGGCGAAGTCCGTGGTGGTGGCCGCAAGCCGTACCGCCAGAAGGGCACCGGCCGCGCTCGCCAGGGTTCCACCCGCGCTCCGCAGTTCGTCGGCGGTGGCGTCGTCCACGGCCCGCAGCCGCGTGACTACTCGCAGCGGACCCCGAAGAAGATGAAGGCCGCCGCCCTCCGCGGTGCCCTCTCGGACCGTGCGCGTCACTCCCGCATCCACGTCGTCACCGGCGTGGTCGAGGGTGCCGCCTCCACGAAGGCCGCCAAGACGCTGTTCGGCAAGATCTCGGAGCGCAAGAACGTGCTCCTGGTCGTCGAGCGCGCCGACGAGGCTGCGTGGCTGTCCGCCCGCAACCTGCCCCAGGTGCACATCCTGGAGCCGGGCCAGCTGAACACGTACGACGTGATCGTCTCTGACGACGTGGTCTTCACTCAGGCCGCTTTCGAGTCCTTCGTGTCTGGCCCCAAGGCCGATGAGACCGAAGGGAGCGACGCCTGATGTCTGAGGCGACCGTTACCAGCAAGACCTTCACCGACCCGCGCGACCTGCTGATCAAGCCGGTTGTCTCGGAGAAGAGCTACGCGCTGCTGGACGAGAACAAGTACACGTTCATCGTCGCGCCCGGCTCCAACAAGACTCAGATCAAGCAGGCCGTCGAGGCGGTCTTCGGGGTCAAGGTCACCGGGGTCAACACGATCAACCGTCAGGGTAAGCGCAAGCGCACCAAGACCGGTTTTGGCAAGCGCGCCGACACCAAGCGCGCCATCGTGACCCTCGCTGAGGGCGACCGAATCGACATCTTCGGCGGCCAGGCCTCCTAACGGAGGTCTAGTCGTCCGGAATCGGACGAGGACTGAGAAATGGGTATCCGCAAGTACAAGCCGACGACCCCGGGCCGTCGTGGCTCCAGCGTCGCCGACTTTGTCGAGATCACGCGGTCCACGCCGGAGAAGTCGCTGGTCCGCCCCCTGCACAGCAAGGGCGGCCGTAACAACACCGGTCGGATCACGGTTCGACACCAGGGTGGCGGCCACAAGCGCGCCTACCGTGTGATCGACTTCCGTCGTCACGACAAGGACGGCGTGCCGGCCAAGGTCGCGCACATCGAGTACGACCCCAACCGCACGGCGCGCATCGCGCTCCTGCACTACGCCGACGGTGAGAAGCGCTACATCATTGCGCCGAAGAACCTGAAGCAGGGCGACCGGATTGAGAACGGCCCCACGGCCGACATCAAGCCCGGTAACAACCTGGCGCTCCGCAACATCCCGGTCGGTACCACGATCCACGCGATCGAGCTCCGTCCCGGTGGCGGCGCCAAGTTCGCCCGCTCCGCTGGTGCCTCTGTGCAGCTGCTCGCGAAGGAGGGCGTCATGGCCCACCTCCGCATGCCGTCCGGTGAGATCCGTCTCGTCGACGCCCGCTGCCGCGCCACCGTCGGTGAGGTCGGCAACGCCGAGCAGTCGAACATCAACTGGGGCAAGGCCGGCCGCATGCGCTGGAAGGGCGTTCGCCCCTCCGTCCGCGGTGTCGCGATGAACCCGGTCGACCACCCGCACGGTGGTGGTGAGGGTAAGACCTCCGGTGGTCGTCACCCGGTCTCCCCGTGGGGTCAGAAGGAGGGTCGTACTCGCTCGCCGAAGAAGGCTTCGAGCAAGTACATCGTCCGCCGCCGCAAGACGAACAAGAAGCGCTAGGAGCGGGTTTAGATGCCGCGCAGTCTCAAGAAGGGACCCTTCGTCGACGGACACCTCATCAAGAAGGTGGACGTACAGAACGAAGCCGGTACCAAGAACGTCATCAAGACCTGGTCCCGTCGCTCGATGATCATCCCGGCCATGCTGGGTCACACCATCGCGGTGCACAACGGCAAGATCCACGTCCCGGTGTTCGTCACCGAGTCGATGGTCGGCCACAAGCTCGGCGAGTTCTCGCCGACTCGCACCTTCCGCGGCCACGTCAAGGACGACCGGAAGTCGAAGCGCCGCTAAAGGCGGGGTGGTTACGACTATGACTTACACCGAAGGGACAACCATGGAAGCCAGGGCCCAGGCGCGGTACATCCGCGTCACGCCCATGAAGGCCCGCCGAGTGGTGGACCTTATCCGTGGCATGGATGCCACGGAGGCTCAGGCGGTCCTGCGTTTCGCCCCGCAGGCCGCGAGCGTGCCGGTTGGCAAGGTGCTCGACAGCGCCATCGCCAACGCCGCACACAACTACAACCACCCGGACGCCTCCACGCTGGTCATCAGCGAGGCGTACGTGGACGAGGGCCCGACCCTGAAGCGGTTCCGTCCGCGTGCCCAGGGCCGTGCCTACCGGATCCGCAAGCGGACCAGCCACATCACCGTGGTCGTCAGCAGCAAGGAAGGTTCCCGGTAATGGGCCAGAAGGTAAACCCGCACGGGTTCCGGCTCGGCATCACCACCGACTTCAAGTCGCGTTGGTACGCCGACAAGCTGTACAAGGACTACGTCAAGGAAGACGTCGCCATCCGCAGGATGATGACGTCCGGCATGGAGCGCGCCGGCATCTCGAAGGTTGAGATCGAGCGCACCCGTGACCGCGTGCGTGTGGACATCCACACCGCACGTCCGGGCATCGTCATCGGCCGCCGTGGCGCCGAGGCCGACCGCATCCGCGGTGACCTCGAGAAGCTCACGGGCAAGCAGGTGCAGCTGAACATCCTCGAGGTCAAGAACCCCGAGGTCGACGCTCAGCTCGTCGCGCAGGCCGTTGCCGAGCAGCTCTCCTCCCGCGTCTCCTTCCGTCGCGCCATGCGTAAGAGCATGCAGGGCACGATGAAGGCCGGCGCCAAGGGCATCAAGATCCAGTGTGGCGGTCGCCTCGGCGGCGCCGAGATGTCCCGCTCCGAGTTCTACCGCGAAGGCCGTGTGCCGCTGCACACCCTCCGCGCGAACGTGGACTACGGCTTCTTCGAGGCCAAGACCACCTTCGGCCGTATCGGTGTGAAGGTCTGGATCTACAAGGGCGACGTCAAGAACATCGCCGAGGTTCGCGCCGAGAACGCTGCGGCCCGTGCGGGTAACCGCCCGGCCCGTGGTGCCGCCGGCGCTGGCGACCGTCCCGCCGGCCGTGGTGGCCGTGGTGGCGAGCGCGGCGGCCGTGGTGGCCGCAAGCCGCAGCAGGCTGCTGGTGTGGAGGCCCCCAAGGCCGACGCCCCCGCCGCCGCTCCGGCTGAGAGCACCGGAACGGAGGCCTGACCGACATGCTGATCCCTCGTAGGGTCAAGCACCGCAAGCAGCACCACCCGAAGCGCCGCGGTATGGCCAAGGGCGGTACTGAGGTCTCGTTCGGCGAGTACGGCATCCAGGCGCTCACCCCCGCCTACGTGACGAACCGCCAGATCGAGGCGGCTCGTATCGCGATGACCCGCCACATCAAGCGTGGCGGCAAGGTCTGGATCAACATCTACCCGGACCGTCCGCTGACGAAGAAGCCTGCCGAGACCCGCATGGGTTCCGGTAAGGGTTCTCCCGAGTGGTGGATCGCGAACGTGCACCCGGGCCGGGTCATGTTCGAGCTGTCCTACCCGAACGAGAAGATTGCTCGTGAGGCGCTCACCCGCGCTGCTCACAAGCTTCCGATGAAGTGCCGGATTGTTCGGCGCGAGGCAGGTGAGTCGTGATGGCGACGGGAACCAAGGCGTCCGAGCTGCGTGAGCTCGGTAACGAGGAGCTCGTTGGCAAGCTGCGCGAGGCCAAGGAAGAGCTGTTCAAGCTGCGCTTCCAGGCGGCCACGGGTCAGCTGGAGAACAACGGCCGGCTCAAGTCCGTCCGTAAGGACATCGCTCGCATCTACACCCTGATGCACGAGCGTGAGCTCGGTATCGAGACGGTGGAGAGCGCCTGATGAGCGAGAAGAACGTGACTGAGACGACTGACCGCGGCTTCCGCAAGACCCGTGAGGGTCTTGTCGTCAGCGACAAGATGGACAAGACCGTCGTCGTCGCTGTCGAGGACCGCGTGAAGCACGCTCTGTACGGCAAGGTCATCCGCCGTACGAACAAGCTCAAGGCGCACGACGAGCAGAACGCTGCCGGCGTCGGCGACCGCGTCCTCATCATGGAGACGCGTCCGCTGTCGGCGAGCAAGCGCTGGCGCATCGTCGAGATCCTCGAGAAGGCCAAGTAATTATCTGAGGCCCTGGGCAGCAAGCCCAGGGGCCCCTCAGGTTCGTTCCGCCAGGCTCGGTGGGGGCGGTAGCTCTTCGGAGTGATGCCCCCGCCGGGAACCGGCAGACAAACAGGAGATAGACGTGATCCAGCAGGAGTCGCGACTGCGTGTCGCCGACAACACTGGTGCCAAGGAGATCCTTTGCATCCGTGTTCTCGGTGGTTCCGGTCGCCGCTACGCGGGCATCGGTGACGTCATCGTTGCCACCGTCAAGGACGCGATCCCCGGTGGCAACGTGAAGAAGGGTGACGTCGTCAAGGCGGTCATCGTTCGCACCGTGAAGGAACGCCGCCGCCAGGACGGCTCGTACATCCGCTTCGACGAGAACGCCGCCGTCATTCTGAAGAACGACGGCGACCCTCGCGGCACCCGTATCTTCGGCCCGGTGGGCCGTGAGCTGCGCGAGAAGAAGTTCATGAAGATCATCTCGCTCGCGCCGGAGGTGCTGTAAGCATGAAGATCAAGAAGGGCGACCTGGTTCAGGTCATCACCGGTAAGGACAAGGGCAAGCAGGGCAAGGTCATTCTGGCCATCCCTACTGAGAACCGTGTCCTCGTCGAGGGTGTCAACCGGGTCAAGAAGCACACCAAGGCCGGCCAGACCGCTGGTGGCTCGCAGACCGGTGGCATCGTGATCACCGAGGCGCCGATCCACGTCAGCAACGTTCAGCTGGTTGTGGAGAAGGACGGCCAGAAGGTCGTTACCCGCGTCGGTTTCCGCTTCGACGACGAGGGCAACAAGATCCGCGTTGCCAAGCGGACGGGTGAGGACATCTGATGGCTACCACTCCGCGACTCAAGACGAAGTACCGCGAGGACATCGCGGGCAAGCTGCGTGAAGAGTTCTCCTACGAGAACGTCATGCAGATTCCCGGCCTCGTGAAGATCGTGGTCAACATGGGTGTGGGCGACGCCGCCCGCGACTCCAAGCTGATCGACGGCGCCATCAAGGACCTGACGACGATCACCGGTCAGAAGCCGGCCGTCACGAAGGCCCGCAAGTCCATCGCGCAGTTCAAGCTGCGCGAGGGTCAGCCGATCGGCTGCCACGTCACCCTCCGTGGTGACCGCATGTGGGAGTTCCTGGACCGTACGCTGTCGCTCGCGCTGCCGCGTATCCGTGACTTCCGTGGTCTGTCGCCGAAGCAGTTCGACGGCCGTGGCAACTACACCTTCGGTCTCACGGAGCAGGTCATGTTCCACGAGATCGACCAGGACAAGATCGACCGTACCCGGGGTATGGACATCACCGTGGTCACCACGGCGACCAACGACGACGAGGGCCGCGCCCTCCTTCGTCACCTCGGCTTCCCCTTCAAGGAGGCGTAAGCGAGATGGCGAAGAAGGCTCTCATCGCGAAGGCTGCCCGCAAGCCCAAGTTCGGTGTGCGTGCGTACACCCGCTGCCAGCGCTGCGGTCGCCCCCACTCCGTGTACCGCAAGTTCGGCCTGTGCCGCGTGTGCCTTCGTGAGATGGCTCACCGTGGCGAGCTGCCGGGCGTGACCAAGAGCTCCTGGTAACTCCCTCTCGTCCGTAAGGACTTGAGCGGTACCAGGCACTCTCGGTAAGCATCTGGACGGCGGATGCCCGGCCGCGCATGCCTTAGGCTTGTGTGGTTGGGCGTCCGCCGCCCATAACGACTTACTACGCCGTAGGTCCCCGCACCGCACCCGTCCCGCCACTGAGTGGGGAGAGGGATGGCGCATACAGGAAACCCCGGCGAGAGAGGCCGAAGGCCACTTCATGACCATGACTGACCCGATCGCAGACATGCTCACGCGTCTGCGTAACGCTAACTCGGCGTACCACGACTCCGTCGTGATGCCGCACAGCAAGATCAAGTCGCACATCGCAGAAATCCTCAAGCAGGAGGGTTTCATCACCGGCTGGAAGGTCGAGGACGCCGAGGTCGGCAAGAACCTCGTCCTCGAGCTGAAGTTCGGCCCGAACCGCGAGCGCTCCATTGCGGGCATCAAGCGGATCTCGAAGCCCGGTCTGCGTGTGTACGCAAAGTCCACCAACCTGCCGAAGGTGCTCGGCGGCCTGGGCGTGGCGATCATCTCCACGTCCCACGGTCTGCTCACCGGCCAGCAGGCAGGCAAGAAGGGCGTAGGTGGGGAAGTCCTCGCCTACGTCTGGTAGTCGGGAACGGAGGAAAAGCAATGTCGCGAATCGGCAAGCTCCCCATCCAGGTTCCCGCCGGTGTGGACGTCACCATCGACGGCCAGGCAGTGGCTGTGAAGGGCCCCAAGGGTTCCCTCGCGCTCACCGTCAAGGCGCCGATCGAGATCGTCAAGGGTGAGGACGGCGTTCTGAACGTCACCCGCCCCAACGACGAGCGTCAGAACAAGGCCCTGCACGGCCTGTCCCGCACGCTGGTGGCGAACATGATCACCGGCGTGACCACGGGTTACGTGAAGGCTCTTGAGATCAGCGGTGTCGGTTACCGCGTCGCCGCGAAGGGCTCCAACCTGGAGTTCCAGCTTGGTTACAGCCACCCGATCCTGATCGAGGCGCCCGAGGGCATCTCCTTCAAGGTCGAGTCGCCCACCAAGTTCTCGGTCGAGGGCATCGACAAGCAGAAGGTCGGCGAGGTCGCCGCCAACATCCGCAAGCTGCGGAAGCCCGACCCGTACAAGGCCAAGGGTGTCAAGTACGCCGGCGAAGTCATCCGCCGCAAGGTCGGAAAGGCTGGTAAGTAGCCATGGCATACGGTGTAAAGATCGCCAAGGGCGACGCGTACAAGCGTGCCGCCAAGGCCCGCCGCCACATCCGCATCCGCAAGAACGTCTCGGGTACGGCGGAGCGTCCGCGCCTCGTCGTGACGCGTTCCAACCGCAACATCGTTGCTCAGGTCATCGACGACCTCCAGGGTCACACCCTGGCGTCCGCGTCGACCCTGGACGCTTCGATCCGTGGTGGCGAAGGCGACAAGAGCTCGCAGGCCCAGGCCGTCGGCGCACTCGTCGCCGAGCGTGCCAAGGCCGCGGGTGTCGAGACCGTCGTGTTCGACCGCGGTGGCAACCGATACGCCGGGCGCATTGCCGCTCTGGCTGACGCCGCCCGCGAAGCCGGGCTGAAGTTCTAAGCCCCGTTTTCCGGGACTCACGGACGTAACAGAGAGAGGTAATCCAATGGCTGGACCCCAGCGCCGCGGAAGCGGTGCCGGTGGCGGCGAGCGGCGGGACCGGAAGGGTCGCGACGGTGGCCCTGCCGCCGAGAAGACCGCTTACGTTGAGCGCGTTGTCGCGATCAACCGCGTCGCCAAGGTTGTCAAGGGTGGTCGCCGCTTCAGCTTCACCGCGCTGGTCGTGGTGGGCGACGGTGACGGCACTGTAGGTGTCGGTTACGGCAAGGCCAAGGAAGTTCCCGCGGCCATCGCCAAGGGTGTCGAGGAAGCCAAGAAGTCCTTCTTCAAGGTTCCGCGCATCCAGGGCACCATTCCTCACCCGATCACGGGCGAGCGCGCCGCGGGCGTCGTGCTGCTGAAGCCGGCCGCCCCTGGTACCGGTGTTATCGCCGGTGGCCCGGTGCGCGCCGTTCTGGAGTGCGCCGGCGTTCACGACATCCTGTCGAAGTCGCTCGGTTCTTCCAACGCGATCAACATCGTGCACGCGACCGTGGCGGCCCTCAAGGGCCTGCAGCGTCCCGAGGAGATCGCGGCTCGCCGTGGTCTGCCCCTCGAGGACGTCGCTCCCGCGGCTCTGCTCCGTGCGCGTGCTGGGGCGGGTGCGTAATGGCTCGCCTCAAGGTCACGCAGATCAAGTCGTACATCGGCAGCAAGCAGAACCACCGCGACACGCTGCGTTCGCTCGGGCTCAAGCGCCTGAACGACGTCGTCGTCAAGGAGGACCGCCCCGAGTTCCGCGGAATGGTTCACACCGTCCGCCACCTCGTGACGGTTGAGGAGGTTGACTAACATGGCTGAGAGCAGCCCGCTGAAGGCCCACAACCTCCGTCCCGCCCCCGGCGCCAAGACCGCGAAGACCCGTGTCGGTCGTGGTGAGGCGTCGAAGGGTAAGACGGCCGGTCGTGGTACGAAGGGCCAGAAGGCCCGCTACCAGATCCCGCAGCGCTTCGAGGGTGGGCAGATGCCCCTCCACATGCGTCTGCCGAAGCTCAAGGGCTTCAAGAACCCGTTCCGCACCGAGTTCCAGGTCGTGAACCTGGACAAGCTCGGCGCTCTCTACCCCGAGGGTGGAGAAGTCACGGTGGCCGACCTGGTCGCCAAGGGCGCGGTTCGCAAGAACAGCCTCGTCAAGGTCCTGGGCCAGGGCGAGATCTCCGTGGCGCTGCAGGTTTCGGTTGACGCCGTTTCCGGCTCCGCCAAGGAGAAGATTGCCGCCGCTGGTGGCTCTGTGACCGAGCTCGTCTAAGACGAACTCAGTGACAAATAGCTAGAAACCCGACCGGGGATGCCTCACATATGGGGCATCCCCGGTTGGTCGTTCCATGGGAGGTGCAGACGCCGGTAAGGTGGCCTGCACCTTTGCTTGTACACATTCGTCGATCCCTCAGACCGTCACCTCTGACGCAGTAGCGCGGGGGTCGCAGGAGGCACCGTGCTCACCGCGTTCGCCCGGGCGTTCAAGACGCCCGACCTGCGCAAGAAGCTGCTTTTCACGCTCGCCATCATCGCGCTGTACCGACTCGGTTCCCACGTGCCGGTACCCGGTGTGAGCTACAAGAACGTTCAGATCTGTGTGGACCAGATGGGGGCGGGCAACAACAGCCTCTTCGGTCTCGTCAACATGTTCAGCGGTGGCGCGCTGCTCCAGATCACGATCTTCGCGCTCGGCATCATGCCGTACATCACGGCGAGCATCATCCTGCAGCTGCTGACCGTGGTCATCCCGAAGCTGGAGAACCTCAAAAAAGAGGGTCAGTCCGGCACGGCGAAGATCACTCAGTACACGCGCTATCTGACGGTCGCACTCGCGATCCTGCAGGGCACCGGCCTCGTCGCCACCGCCCGCAGCGGCGCTCTCTTCCAGAGCTGCATGGTCAAGGACCAGATCGTCCCCGACCGTTCGATCTTCACGACCGTGGTCATGGTGCTCACCATGACCGCCGGTACCTGCCTCGTCATGTGGCTCGGTGAGCTCATCACCGACCGGGGCATCGGCAACGGCATGTCGATCCTTATGTTCATCTCGATCGCCGCCGGCTTCGTCGGCTCCCTGTGGGCCATCAAGGAGCAGGGCAAGATCGCGGGCGGCTGGGTCGAGTTCGGCGTGGTCATCCTGGTCGGCCTCGCGATGGTGGCCCTGGTGGTCTTCGTCGAGCAGGCGCAGCGGCGGATCCCGGTCCAGTACGCGAAGCGCATGATCGGGCGGCGCGCGTACGGCGGCACCTCGACGTACATCCCGCTCAAGGTGAACCAGGCCGGTGTCATCCCGGTCATCTTCGCCTCGTCGCTGCTGTACATCCCGGCACTGATCGTCCAGTTCAGCGGTTCGCAGGCCGGCTGGGCCACCTGGATCAGCAAGCACTTCGTCAAGGGCGACCACCCGTACTACATCGCCACCTACTTCCTCCTGATCGTCTTCTTCGCGTTCTTCTACGTGGCGATCTCGTTCAACCCCGAGGAAGTTGCAGACAACATGAAGAAGTATGGTGGGTTCATTCCGGGCATCCGCGCCGGTCGGCCTACCGCCGAGTACCTGAGCTACGTACTCAACCGGATCACCTGGCCGGGGTCGCTGTACCTGGGTCTGATCGCTCTTGTGCCGACGATGGCGTTGGCCGGCTTCGGAGCGAACCAGAACTTCCCGTTCGGCGGGACGAGCATCCTGATCATCGTGGGTGTGGGTCTGGAAACCGTGAAGCAGATCGAGAGCCAGCTCCAGCAGCGTAATTACGAAGGGTTCCTCCGCTGATGCGAATCGTCCTCGTCGGCCCGCCGGGTGCGGGCAAGGGAACGCAGGCGACTGTGCTTGCCGAGACCTTGTCGATCCCGCACATCTCCACGGGCGACCTGTTCCGGGCCAACATCAGCCAGGGCACCGAGCTCGGCCGGCGTGCGAAGGCGTTCATGGACGCGGGTGACCTCGTCCCGGACGAGATCACCATCGGGATGGCCAAGGACCGCATGGAGCAGGCGGACGCCGCCGGCGGTTTCCTGCTCGACGGCTTCCCGCGCAACGTGTCGCAGGCGGAAGCCCTCGACGTGATGCTGAAGGCCGGCGCCATGAACCTCGACGCCGTCCTCGACCTGGAGGTCGAGGAGGACGAGGTCGTGAAGCGTCTGGCCGGCCGGCGCACCTGCCGCAAGGACAGCGCGCACATCTACCACGTGGACTACCGTCCGTCGCAGGTCGAGGGTGTCTGCGACATCGACGGCGGCGAGCTGTACGTGCGCGAGGACCAGACCGAGGAAGCCGTGCGCAACCGGCTGGAGGTCTACCACACGCAGACCGAGCCGATCATCGACTACTACAAGGCCCAGGGCCTCGTGTCGACGATCCCGGCCCTGGGTGAGGTCAAGGACGTCACCAAGCGCGCGCTGGACGCCCTGAAGAAGTAGCGAGCAGCAGTTTCACCTGTAGTGCAGCCCCGGCCGCGGTGTCCCCAGGACGCCGCGGCCGTACTGTTGAAAGACCCGAATCCGAAGGTGGCAGGTACGTCATGGTCCAGATCAAGACCCCCGAGCAGATCGCGAAGATGCGTGAGGCGGGGCTCGTCGTCGCGGCGATCCACGCGGCGACCCGTGAGGCGGCCGTGCCGGGCGCCACGACGCGGGATCTGGACATGGTGGCCCGCAAGGTCATCGCGGACGCCGGCGCCAAGTCGAACTTCCTCGGTTACGGCGGGTTCCCCGCGACCATCTGCACCTCGGTCAACGAGGTCGTGGTCCACGGCATCCCCGACGACAAGACGGTCCTCAAGGACGGCGACATCATCTCGATCGACGCCGGCGCGATCGTCGACGGCTGGCACGGCGACGCCGCGTACACCGCCTTCGTGGGCTCTGGGCACGCCCCTGAGCTCGTGGAGCTGTCCCGGGTGACCGAGGAGTCCATGTGGGCCGGTATCGCCGCCATGAAGCTCGGCAACCGCCTCGTGGACATCTCGAAGGCGATCGAGACGTACATCAAGCGGCAGCCGCGCCCCACCACGGGTGAGCACAGCCTCGGCAAGTTCGGGATCATCGAGGACTACGGCGGCCACGGCATCGGTTCCGAGATGCACATGGACCCGCACCTGCTGAACTACGTCTCGCGCAAGCGGGGCAAGGGCATCAAGCTCGTCCCGGGCCTGTGCCTGGCGATCGAGCCGATGGTCTCGCTGGGCACCGCCCAGACGGAGGTCCTGGCGGACGACTGGACGGTCATCACCACGGACGGCACCTGGTCCTCGCACTGGGAGCACTCCATCGCCCTGACCGAGGAGGGTCCGATCGTGCTGACCTCGCCGGACTGCGGCAAGGCGAAGCTGGCGGAGTACGGCGTGAGCACCGCGCCGGACCCGCTGGGCTGACGCACAAGCCGTTGGGCCGACCGGTATGGGCAGGATTGATGATCTATCCTGTAGGGCACACTTTCCGGATTCGTCTTTCGGAAGGCCCTGACGTAGACTGACTCGTCGGCTCCTTTGCACCCGCATGTCCTCATGCGAAGGCGGGGAGCTGATCAAGGTAGCCGATTCGAAAGGCGAAGCGTGGCCAAGAAGCAAGGTGCCATCGAAATCGAGGGCACCGTGATCGAGTCCCTCCCGAACGCGATGTTCAAGGTGGAACTCCAGAACGGTCACAAGGTCCTCGCGCACATCAGCGGCAAGATGCGCATGCACTACATCCGCATCCTCCCTGATGACCGGGTTGTCGTGGAGCTCTCTCCGTACGACCTCACGCGTGGCCGGATCGTCTACCGATACAAGTAGATCTTGTCTTCACTCCCGTCCGGACGTCCTGTCCCGGCGCGGGTGGTGGCACTGACCCGGAGAACCTCACCAACATGAAGGTCAAGCCGAGCGTCAAGAAGATCTGCGACAAGTGCAAGGTGATCCGCCGTCACGGTCGGGTCATGGTCATCTGCGACAACCTGCGCCACAAGCAGCGCCAGGGCTGACGCACGCCGACCGACCTGCACTACGCAGTTCTTCGCGCGACGTAAGAAAACGTACATACGCAGAACCCGCCCAGCCCTGACCAGGGCCGGCGGCACCTCCGGCGGGGGCCGGGGACCCGGGCGTACCACCACCCAACAGGAGTGGTCGGCGGTCGGGGTTCGGTTCTGCGGAAGACCCCCGAACACACAGGAGCCATTGAATGGCACGCGTTTCCGGTGTTGACATCCCGCGCGAAAAGCGTGTGGAGATCGCACTTACCTACGTCTTCGGTGTCGGTCGCACCCGGTCCAAGGAAATCCTTGCGGCCACCGGTGTGAACCCCGACACCCGCGTTCGTGACCTGGCCGAAGAGGACCTGGTCAAGATCCGCGAGTACGTGGACGCCAACCTCCGCACCGAGGGTGACCTCCGCCGCGAGATCCAGGCCGACATCCGCCGCAAGGTCGAGATCCAGTGCTACCAGGGTGTTCGCCACCGTCGTGGCCTGCCCGTGCACGGTCAGCGCACCAGCACGAACGCCCGTACCCGCAAGGGTCCGCGTCGCGCGATCGCCGGTAAGAAGAAGCCGGGCAAGAAGTAGTCCTGTTCAGCGGTCTTGCGCTGTAGGACCGACCACCTCCCGTAGGAGATTTAGATGCCCCCCAAGGGTCGTCAGGGCGCTGCCAAGAAGGTGCGCCGCAAGGAAAAGAAGAACGTCGCTCATGGGCACGCCCACATCAAGAGCACGTTCAACAACACCATCGTCTCGATCACGGACCCCGCGGGCAACGTGATCTCCTGGGCCTCCGCCGGCCACGTCGGCTTCAAGGGCTCGCGCAAGTCCACCCCCTTCGCCGCGCAGATGGCCGCCGAGTCGGCCGCCCGTCGCGCGCAGGAGCACGGCATGCGCAAGGTCGACGTCTTCGTCAAGGGTCCCGGCTCCGGCCGTGAGACCGCGATCCGCTCCCTCCAGGCCACTGGCCTCGAGGTCGGCTCGATCCAGGACGTCACCCCCACCCCGCACAACGGCTGCCGTCCGCCCAAGCGCCGCCGCGTCTGATTCGGCGGCGCCGGGCTTCGCGCCTGTGCGTCTTTGAGTGTCCGGGCGGTACGAACCCCTTCGCGGGGGACGTACCGCCCGTACCCTTGTAGTCCGCGGACCCGTGCACACATCGGGGCCGCATCCGTCGGGCGTCAAATAGTGGGCGTCCACGAATGAAGGAATCCACATGCTTATCGCTCAGCGCCCCTCGCTGACCGAAGAGGTCGTAGACGAGTACCGCTCGCGGTTCGTGATCGAGCCGCTCGAGCCGGGCTTCGGTTACACCCTCGGCAACTCGCTCCGCCGCACGCTCCTGTCCTCGATCCCGGGTGCCGCTGTCACCAGCATCCGCGTGGACGGCGTCCTGCACGAGTTCACCACCGTGCCCGGTGTCAAGGAAGACGTCACCGACATCATCCTCAACATCAAGCAGCTGGTCGTCTCCTCGGAGCACGACGAGCCGGTCGTGATGTACCTGCGCAAGCAGGGTCCCGGCCTGGTCACCGCTGCCGACATCGCGCCCCCGGCCGGTGTCGAGGTGCACAACCCGGACCTGGTCCTGGCCACGCTCAACGGCAAGGGCAAGCTGGAGATGGAGCTGACCGTCGAGCGCGGTCGCGGCTACGTCTCCGCCGTCCAGAACAAGCAGCTGGGCCAGGAGATCGGTCGCATCCCGATCGACTCCATCTACAGCCCGGTCCTCAAGGTCACCTACAAGGTCGAGGCGACCCGAGTCGAGCAGCGCACCGACTTCGACAAGCTGATCGTCGACGTCGAGACCAAGCAGGCCATGCGCCCGCGCGACGCCATGGCGTCCGCCGGCAAGACCCTGGTCGAGCTGTTCGGTCTGGCCCGCGAGCTCAACATCGACGCCGAGGGCATCGACATGGGCCCCTCGCCGACGGACGCGGCCCTGGCCGCCGATCTCGCCCTGCCGATCGAGGAGCTCGAGCTCACCGTTCGGTCGTACAACTGCCTCAAGCGCGAGGGCATCCACTCCGTGGGTGAGCTCGTCGCCCGCTCCGAGGCCGACCTGCTCGACATCCGCAACTTCGGTGCGAAGTCGATCGACGAGGTCAAGGCGAAGCTGGCCGGCATGGGCCTGGCCCTCAAGGACAGCCCGCCCGGATTCGACCCGACCGCCGCCGCCGACGCCTTCGGCGCCGACGACGACGCGGACGCCGGTTTCGTCGAGACCGAGCAGTACTAAGCAGCACCAGTAGGACCAAGACTTTCCCGCGGCATCCGCCTCGGGGGAACTGACACCGGTACCTGACACGGCCGGTGCAGATATGAAGGAGTAAGACCATGCCGCGTCCCGCAAAGGGTGCCCGTCTGGGCGGCAGCGCCGCGCACGAGAAGCACCTCCTCGCGAACCTCGCGAAGTCGCTCTTCGAGCACGGCCGCATCACCACCACCGAGGCCAAGGCCCGTCGCCTGCGTCCCTACGCCGAGCGTCTGGTGACCAAGGCCAAGAAGGGCGACATCCACAACCGTCGCCTGGTGCTGCAGACGATCACGGACAAGAGCATCGTGCACACGCTGTTCACCGAGATCGCCCCGCGCTACGAGAACCGCCCCGGTGGTTACACGCGCATCACCAAGATCGGCAACCGTCGTGGCGACAACGCCCCGATGGCCGTGATCGAGCTGGTCGAGGCCCTCACGGTCGCCCAGCAGGCCACTGGTGAGGCCGAGGCCGCCACCAAGCGCGCCGTGAAGGAGGCGGAGGCCACCGAGGCTCCCGCCGCCGAGGAGACCAAGGAGGCCTGATCCCCCTTCCGGGATCACGCTGAATGGCTCTGAACGGGCCCGCCCCCTCACCGGGGCGGGCCCGTTCTGCATGGGTGCGAAAGACGCAGCTGAGAGGATCGGTCACGTGAGTGACGAGGTGGAGCCCGGGCACGTCCGGGTCAGGCTGGACCTGAGTTACGACGGCAAGGACTTCTCCGGCTGGGCGAAGCAGCGCGTGCTGCGGACCGTCCAGGGGGAGCTGCAGTCGGCCCTGCAGACCGTGATGCGGCTGCCCGATCCGGTCGAGCTGACCGTGGCCGGCCGCACCGACGCGGGCGTCCACGCGCGCGGGCAGGTCGCGCAGTTCGACGTACGGGACGAGGTGTGGGCCGAGCACCAGGACAAGCTGCTGCGCCGCCTCGCCGGGCGGCTGCCGCACGACGTACGGGTGTGGAAGGCCGCCGAGGCCCCCGCGGGGTTCAACGCGCGGTTCTCCGCGATCTGGCGCCGCTACGCCTACCGCGTGGGCGACCACCAGGCCGGCGTGGACCCGCTGCGCCGCGGGCACGTGCTCTGGTACCAGTGGCCGCTCGACGTGGACGCCATGAACGAGGCCGCCGCCGCGCTGGTGGGGGAGCACGACTTCGCCGCGTACTGCAAGAAGCGCGAGGGGGCCACGACCATCCGCACCCTCCAGCAGCTCAGCTGGGAGCGGGACGCGGAGGGGATCATCACCGCGACCGTCCGCGCCGACGCCTTCTGCCACAACATGGTCCGCTCGCTGGTCGGAGCGCTGCTGCACGTGGGCGACGGCCACCGGACGACCGACTGGCCCGGGAAGGTGCTGGCCGCGGCCGTACGGGACTCCTCGGTGCACGTGGTCAAGCCGCACGGGCTGACGCTGGAGGAGGTCGGCTACCCGGCCGACGAGCTGCTGGCCGCCCGCAGCAAGGAGGCGCGGAACCTGCGCACCCTGCCCGGAGCCGGCTGCTGCTAGCGCGGGCCTAATCCGTTTGGGCGGATCGGCGCCGGACCTGGACAATGCCCCGCATGGGACATCTCGAAGCCAGCCACCTGGAGTACTACCTTCCCGACGGGCGGGTCCTGCTCCCCGACGTCTCCTTCCGGGTGGGGGAGGGGTCGGTCGTCGCCCTGGTCGGGGCGAACGGGGCGGGCAAGACCACGCTGCTGAAGATGATCTCCGGTGAGCTGCAGCCGCACGGCGGCTCGGTCACCGTGAGCGGCGGGCTGGGCGTGATGTCGCAGTTCGTGGGCTCGGTCCGGGACGAGACGACCGTACGGGACCTGCTGGTCTCGGTGTCCCAGCCGCGGATCCGGGAGGCCGCGAAGGCGGTGGACCGGGCGGAGCAGCTGATCCTGACGGTGGACGACGAGCCCGCCCAGATGGCCTACGCGCAGGCGCTGAGCGACTGGGCCGACGTGCAGGGCTACGAGGCGGAGACGCTGTGGGACGTCTGCACGATGGCCGCGCTGGCGATCCCGTACGACTCGGCGCAGTTCCGCGAGGTGCGCACGCTCTCGGGCGGTGAGCAGAAGCGGCTGGTCCTGGAGGCGCTGCTGCGCGGGCCGGACGAGGTGCTGCTGCTCGACGAGCCGGACAACTACCTGGACGTCCCCGGCAAGCGGTGGCTGGAGGAGCAGCTGGCTGCCACCCGCAAGACGGTGCTCTTCGTCAGCCACGACCGGGAGCTGCTGACCCAGGCCGCCGAGAAGATCATCAGCCTGGAGGCGAGCCCGAACGGCTCCGACGTCTGGGTGCACGGCGAGGGCTTCGGCACCTTCCACGCGGCCCGCAAGGAGCGTTTCGCGCGCTTCGAGGAGCTCAAGCGGCGCTGGGACGAGGAGCACGCCCGGCTGAAGGCCCTGGTGCTGCGCCTGCGCGGGCAGGCCGCGATCAGCCCGGACATGGCCTCGCGCTACCACGCGATGCAGACGCGCTTCAAGAAGTTCGAGGAGGCCGGTCCGCCGCCCGAGCCGCCGCGCGAGCAGGACATCAAGATGCGCCTCAAGGGCGGCCGTACGGGCGTGCGCGCGCTCACGGTGGAGAACCTGGAGCTCACCGGGCTGATGAAGCCCTTCTCCCTGGAGGTCTTCTACGGGGAGCGGGTCGCGGTCCTCGGGTCGAACGGCTCGGGCAAGTCCCACTTCCTGCGCCTGATGGCGGGGGAGGACGTCAAGCACACGGGTACGTGGAAGCTCGGCGCCCGCGTGGTCCCCGGTCACTTCGCGCAGACCCACGCCCACCCCGAGCTGTTCGGCCGTACGCTCGTCGACATCCTGTGGACGGAGGCGGCGAAGCCGCTCGGCCAGGCGATGGGCGCCCTGCGCCGCTATGAGCTGGAGCGCCAGGGCGAGCAGGCCTTCGAGCGGCTCTCGGGCGGTCAGCAGGCGCGTTTCCAGATCCTGCTGCTGGAGCTCGCGGGGACGACGGCGCTGCTCCTGGACGAGCCGACGGACAACCTGGACCTGGAATCGGCGGAGGCGCTGCAGGACGGGCTGGAGGCGTACGACGGCACTGTGCTGTGCGTCACGCACGACCGGTGGTTCGCGCGCACATTTGACCGTTACCTGGTCTTCGGTTCAGACGGTGTTGTGCGGGAGACTACGGAGCCCGTCTGGGACGAACGTAGGGTCGAGCGGAAGCGCTAGGGGTAGACCGCCCCCGGCTTGGGTCGAGGGGACTGCGTAGTGGGGCTGCGGCCGAGTGTCTGGGTCATGAAGTGGGACAGCCCGTCCTCGTGGGACCGGGGGGTGGCCTGGCTGCTGCGGCCGGCCCCCCGGTCCTGGCGGTTCGTGGGCCTGGTGATCCTGCTGTCCGTGGCGGTCGCGGCGAGCCTGCGGGTCAACTGGGGCTCGGACAACGCCTTCGTGGTCAAGGCGGCCGACGCCCTGCTCGCGGGGGTCTCCCCGTACGAGGACAAGCGGTTCCTCTACCTGCCCAGCGCCGTGATCATGGCGATTCCCGAGGCCCTGCTGCCGGCGCCGCTGCTGCGCTGCGTGCTGCCGCTGGGGATGACCGGGCTCGTCGGCCTCGGCTGGTGGGCCTCGCTGCGGCTGTTCTCGGTACCGGTGCGCTCGCGGCTCGCGGTCGGCGGTTTCGCGCTGTTCGCGCTGGCGTACAAGCCGTACATCAACCTGGTGCTGATCGCGAACTGGACGGCCATCTCTGCCGCGGCCCTGCCGGTGGCCCTGCTGCTGGCGCACCGCAAGCACTGGGCCGCGGCCGGGCTGGTGGTGGGCCTGGCCATCGCCTGCAAGCCGATGCTGGTGCCGGTCGGGCTGCTGTTCCTGCTGGCTCGGCAGTGGCGGGGGCTGGCGCTCGCGGTGGGCGTACCGGTGGGGCTCTCGCTGGCGGGGGCGCTGATGATGCCGCACCCCATGCTGTTCTTCACCAAGACCCTGCCCTTCCTGCTCCAGGGCCAGGATTCCTACGCGCTGCCCTGGGACGCCTCGCCGATCGCCGCGCTGCCGCGGCTGGGGGTGCCCGAGCCGGTGGCCGTGGTGCTGGCCTTCACGGGGGCCGGCTGCGGTCTGTGGGCGACCTGGCGGCGGTGGCGGCGGCCGGTCGAGGTGGACGGCGACGGGGGTGAGCTGAGGCTGGTGGAGACCGCCTGCATGGTGATGCTCGCCGCATTCCTGGTGTCGCGGCCCTCCTTCGACCACTACCTGATCGTGGTGCTCCCGCTGCTGCTGGCGTCGGGGGTCCGGGAGGGCTCGATGCCGCGCTCGCCCTGGTTCTGGGTGGCCCTGGTGCCCCAGACGGCGGGCATCCCGTGGCCCTCGGAGTTCGAGGCCAAGAGGCGGGCGTTCCGGGACATGGTGACCCTGTGCGCGCTCGCCGGTCTGCTCGCTCGTCGCGCACTGCGCTCCGGACGGGTTACCCTGGAGCCCGTAACAACTGCGGGGTCCCCACCCAGGACCGAACCGGAGTGCGCCGCGTCGCCAGCTCAAACGGCTTCGCGGACCGCGTTTTGACCCGTACGGGTCCTTCTGGGTACTCTGCTTGTTTGTTATGCGTATTGGCTTTCTCATTCTCACGTGAAAGGGCCTTGCGCCGGTCCACCGGACCGATGACAAGCAGTTCAAGCAGTTCGCGCGGGCTCCGTCCCTGCTGCGAACGAGGGCTGTCGTGATCGTCCGTGGTGACCCTGTCAGGACCCTTCCCGCTGGGCTAGCGCCCTATGGGATGACCCACCACTGAAGAAGCGAAGGCATACGCGTGCGTACGTTCAGCCCCAAGCCCGGCGACATCTCGCGCCAGTGGCACGTCATTGACGCCCAGGACGTTGTCCTCGGCCGTCTGGCGACCCAGGCCGCTACCCTCCTGCGGGGTAAGCACAAGCCGACCTACGCCCCCCACATGGACATGGGCGACTTCGTCATCATCATCAACGCCGACAAGGTTCACCTGTCCGGCAACAAGGCGACCCAGAAGATGGCGTACCGCCACTCTGGCTTCCCGGGCGGTCTGCGTTCGGTCCGCTACGACGACCTCCTGGCGAACAACCCGGAGAAGGCCGTCGAGAAGGCCATCAAGGGCATGATCCCCAAGAACACCCTGGGCCGTCAGATGCTCTCGAAGCTGAAGGTCTACTCGGGCGATGTGCACCCCCACGCTGCTCAGCAGCCGGTGCCGTTCGAGATCACCCAGGTCGCGCAGTAGTTCCGGCCACCACACCCCATAAGACAAGAAACTTCTGAGGAGCATCGTGGCCGAGACCACCGCCGAGACGACCCCCGTCGAAGAGTTCGAGGGCAACGTCGAGGAGTACACCACCGAGACCGCGGACGTAGTCGAGGGTGACTACACGTCCGAGTCCCTTGCCGGTCGCTTCGGTGACCCCCAGCCGGCCGCCGGCCTGGGCCGTCGCAAGAACGCCATCGCCCGCGTCCGGATCGTTCCGGGCACCGGCAAGTGGAAGATCAACGGTCGCACCCTTGAGGACTACTTCCCCAACAAGGTGCACCAGCAGGAAGTCAACGAGCCGTTCAAGCTGCTCGAGCTCGACAACCGCTACGACGTCATCGCCCGCATCTCGGGTGGCGGCGTGTCCGGCCAGGCCGGCGCCCTGCGCCTCGGTGTGGCCCGTGCGCTGAACGAGGCGGACGTGGACAACAACCGCCCGGCGCTGAAGAAGGCCGGCTTCCTCTCCCGCGACGACCGTGCGGTCGAGCGCAAGAAGGCCGGTCTCAAGAAGGCCCGTAAGGCTCCGCAGTACAGCAAGCGTTAATCACGCCCGCTGTTCAGCACGAATCCGCCCCGGCAGCACTCTCTGTGCTGCCGGGGCGGTTCGTTTACCGCCAAAAGCGGCAAATAATTGGCACAACTGCTCACAGCGAAGTGTGAACTCGGGAGGACAACAGTGGGACGACTCTTCGGGACGGACGGTGTACGGGGCGTCGCCAACGCGGATCTGACGGCCGAGCTCGCGCTCGGCCTCTCCGTGGCGGCAGCGCACGTACTGGCCGAGGCGGGCACCTTCGAGGGGCACCGGGCCACGGCCGTGGTCGGCCGGGACCCCCGGGCCTCGGGCGAGTTCCTGGAGGCCGCAGTCGTCGCGGGCCTCGCGAGCGCGGGCGTGGACGTCCTGCGCGTCGGTGTGCTGCCCACCCCGGCGGTGGCGTATCTCACCGGTGCGCTGGGCGCCGACCTCGGTGTCATGCTCTCGGCCAGCCACAACGCCATGCCCGACAACGGCATCAAGTTCTTCGCGCGCGGCGGTCACAAGCTCGCCGACGAGCTGGAGGACCGGATCGAGGCCGTCTACGAGGACCACCGCACGGGTGCTCCCTGGGACCGCCCGACGGGCGCCGGTGTCGGCCGCGTCTCCGACTACACCGAGGGCTTCGACAAGTACGTCGCCCACCTCATGGGTGTCCTGCCCAACCGCCTCGACGGGCTCAAGGTCGTCCTGGACGAGGCGCACGGCGCGGCCGCCTACGTCTCGCCCGAGGCCTTCACCCGGGCCGGCGCGGAGATCGTCACGATCGGTGCCGAGCCCGACGGCCTGAACATCAACGACGGCTGCGGCTCCACCCACCTCGGTCTGCTGAAGCAGGCCGTCGTCGAGCACGGGGCCGACCTCGGCATCGCGCACGACGGGGACGCCGACCGCTGCCTGGCCGTGGACGCGAACGGCGAAGAGGTCGACGGGGACCAGATCCTCGCGGTGCTCGCGCTGGCGATGCGCGAGGCCGGGCACCTGCGCGAGGACACCGTCGTCGCCACCGTGATGTCCAACCTGGGCTTCAAGCTGGCGATGGAGGCCCAGGGCATCAACGTCGTGCAGACCGGCGTCGGCGACCGCTACGTCCTGGAGTCGATGAAGGAGCACGGGTACGCGCTGGGCGGCGAGCAGTCCGGCCACGTGATCATCCTCGACCACGCCACCACCGGTGACGGCACCCTGACCGGCCTGATGCTGGGGGCCCGGATCGCGGCCACCGGCAAGCCGCTGGCCGAGCTGACCGGGATCATGACCCGGCTGCCGCAGGTCCTGGTCAACGTCCCCGACGTGGACAAGTCGCGGGTCACCACCTCGGGCGAGCTGGCCGCGGCCGTCGCCGACGCGGAGCGGGAGCTCGGTACGACCGGGCGCGTCCTGCTGCGTCCGTCGGGCACGGAGCCCCTCGTACGGGTGATGGTGGAGGCCGCCGACATCGAGCAGGCCCGCTCGGTCGCGGGGCGCCTCGCGGACGTGGTGAAGTCGGCGCTCGGCTAGAGCCCGACCCCCGGTCATGACAGCGGCCCCGCGGGAAATGCCATGAGTTCCGCCAAGCAGGACGTGCGCGCGGCCACCGCCCGGGTGCAGGCGCCGGATCCCGCCCAGTACCGCCCCGGTCGCACGAT
>NZ_JBSFDF010000076.1:0-25771 GCF_053593795.1 Streptomyces sp. NPDC002104
ACTGCAGGGGGGACCCTGTGGGAGAGTAGGACGCCGCCGAACAATCATTGTGGGAAAGCCCCGCACCAACCCGTTCAGGGTTCGGTGCGGGGCTTCTCTGCGTTTACGGACCGGTCCACCGGCTCCTGTAGGGTCAGGGGGCATCGTTCGACATTTCTACAGTCACAGTGGAGGCCCCCGGGTGGAGGTCCAGGAGACTCGGGTTCAGACTGACCGAATTTTCACCATTCCGAACATCCTGAGCATGGCGCGTCTCGCAGGCGTACCCCTGTTCCTGTGGCTGATCCTGGCCGAGCACGACGGCTGGGCACTCGCCGTCCTCATGCTGAGCGGGATCAGCGACTACCTCGACGGGAAGCTGGCACGGCGCTGGAATCAGATCAGCAGCCTCGGCCGGCTGCTGGACCCCGCCGCGGACCGGCTCTACATCCTGTCCACCCTGTTCGGTCTCACGTACCGCGAGATTCTGCCGCTGTGGCTCACGGGGGCGCTGCTCGCGCGCGAGCTGATGCTGCTGGTCATGGTCTGGATCCTGCGCCGGCACGGCTATCCGCCGCCCCAGGTGAACTTCCTCGGGAAGGCCGCGACCTTCAACCTGATGTACGCGTTCCCCTTCCTCCTGGTGAGCACCTGGTCGGGTTGGTTGGCCTGGATGGGGTCAGTTTTCGGATGGGCGTTCGCCGGATGGGGTACAACCCTCTATTGGTGGGCAGGAGTCCTTTACGTGGTGCAAGTCCGCCGGCTCGTGAAGGCGGACGCCACGGCCGATTGAGCTCGCTCGGCGCCTGACTGACGCGGGGGAGTGGTCCAGTCACCGTCCGAGACGGGTGAGGTCGGCGATTCGCCGTCTCTCAAGGAGGACTCTTCCGACATGAAGGCCGTCGTGATGGCTGGTGGCGAAGGCACTCGGCTTCGCCCCATGACCTCAAGCATGCCCAAGCCGCTCCTGCCGGTGGCAAACCGGCCGATCATGGAGCATGTGCTCAGGCTGCTCAAGCGGCATGGGCTCAGCGAAACCGTGGTCACCGTGCAGTTCCTGGCGTCGCTCGTCAGGAACTATTTCGGTGATGGCGAGGAGCTCGGAATGGAGCTCACCTATGCCAACGAGGAGAAGCCACTCGGGACCGCCGGCAGCGTGAAGAACGCCGAGGAGGCTCTGAAGGACGACACCTTCCTCGTCATTTCCGGTGACGCGCTCACCGACTTCGACCTGACCGACCTGATCCGTTTCCACAAGGAGAAGGGCGGCCTCGTCACGGTGTGCCTCACCCGTGTGCCGAATCCGCTGGAATTCGGCATCACCATCGTGGACGAGGAAGGCAAGGTCGAGCGTTTCCTGGAGAAGCCGACCTGGGGCCAGGTGTTCTCGGACACGATCAACACCGGCATCTACGTCATGGAGCCGGAGATCTTCGACTACGTGGACGCCGACGTCTCGGTCGACTGGTCCGGTGACGTCTTCCCGCAGCTGATGAAGGAAGGCCGGCCCATCTACGGCTACGTCGCCGAGGGCTACTGGGAGGACGTGGGCACCCACGAGAGCTACGTCAAGGCGCAGGCCGACGTGCTCGAGGGCAAGGTCCAGGTCGACATGGACGGCTTCGAGATCTCCCCCGGCGTATGGATCGCCGAAGGGGCCGAGGTGAGCCCGGACGCGGTGCTGCGCGGGCCGCTGTACATCGGGGACTACGCCAAGGTCGAGGCCGGGGTGGAGATCCGCGAGCACACCGTCGTCGGATCGAACGTCGTCGTGAAGAGCGGTGCCTTCCTGCACAAGGCCGTCGTGCACGACAACGTGTACATCGGGCCGCACAGCAATCTCCGCGGCTGTGTCATCGGCAAGAACACCGACATCATGCGGTCCGCCCGGATCGAGGACGGCGCCGTCATCGGCGACGAGTGCCTCGTCGGCGAGGAATCGATCATCCAGGGGAACGTACGGGTCTACCCCTTCAAGACGATCGAGGCGGGCGCCTTCGTCAACACCTCGGTCATCTGGGAGTCCAGAGGACAGGCACATCTGTTCGGGGCGCGCGGGGTCACCGGCATCCTGAACGTGGAGATCACCCCGGAGCTCGTGGTCCGGCTGGCCGGTGCCTACGCGACGACCCTGAAGAAGGGCGCGACGGTCACCACGGCCCGCGACCACTCCCGAGGCGCGCGAGCGCTCAAGCGGGCCGTGATCTCGGCGCTGCAGGCCAGTGCCATCAACGTCCGGGACCTGGAGAACGTACCGCTGCCCGTGGCGCGGCAGCAGACCGCGCGCGGCAGCGCCGGCGGCATCGTGCTGCGGACCTCGCCCGGAGTGCCGGACTCGGTCGACATCATGTTCCTCGACGAGCGGGGGGCGGACCTCTCCCTCCAGCAGCAGCGCAAGCTCGACCGGGTCTACGCGCGCCAGGAGTACCGGCGTGCCTTCCCCGGAGAGATCGGTGACCTGCAGTTCCCGGGCAGCGTCTTCGACGCCTACACCGGGTCCCTGCTGCGGCGCGTGGACACCACCGGGGTCGCGGACTCCGGGCTCAAGGTGGTCGTGGACGCCTCCAACGGCAGCGCCGGCCTGGTGCTGCCCAGCCTGCTGGGCCGGCTCGGGGTGGACGCCCTCACCGTCAACCCGGGACTCGACGAGTCCCGGCCCACCGAGAGCACCGAATCGCGCCGGGCCGGCCTGGTCCGGCTCGGGGAGATCGTGGCGTCCTCGCGGGCCGCGTTCGGAGTGCGCTTCGACCCGGTGGGCGAGCGGATCTCCCTCGTGGACGAGCGCGGCCGGATCATCGAGGACGACCGGGCCCTGCTGGTGCTGCTCGACCTGGTGGCCGCCGAGAAGCGCAGTGGCAAGGTGGCGCTGCCGGTGACCACGACCCGGATCGCCGAGCAGGTGGCGGCGTACCACGGGACCCAGGTGGAGTGGACGACGACCTCGCCCGACGACCTGACCCGGGTGGGCCGGGCGGAGAACACCATCTTCGGCGGTGACGGGCGCGGCGGATTCATCGTTCCCGAGTTCAGCAGCGTCTTCGACGGCTCGGCCGCCTTCGTACAGCTGATCGGGCTGGTGGCGCGGACCCAGCTCACGCTGAGCCAGATCGATGCCCGGATCCCGCGGGCGCACGTGCTCAAGCGGGACGTGCCGACCCCGTGGGCGGTGAAGGGGCTCGTCATGCGGCGGGTCGTGGAAGCGGCCGGGGACCGGCAGGTGGACACCACCGACGGGGTGCGGGTCGTCGAGGCCGACGGACGGTGGGCGCTGGTGCTGCCGGATCCGGCGGAGGCGGTCACCCACCTGTGGGCGGAGGGACCCGACGACGCGTCCGCGCAGGCGCTGCTGGACGACTGGGCAGCGGTGGTGGACGGCGCCGGGAACTGAGCCGCCCGCGCGTGAGGGCGTAGGCCGCTGCGAAGCGGCGTAGGGCCGGAAGTCCGGTGGAGCGGGCGGGGCGTGGGTCCCGTCCGGTCCACCGGACGTCCGCATTCGGTGGGAGCGGCGCCGACATGCGACGATGTGCGGCATGTCGCAGCCGTCCCACCACCGCAGTTCGGTACCTCCGGCGCGGCCGGACGCCTCCATGTCGCTGCTGACGCACGTGATGGACCACTCCCTCGACGAGGGCTACGCGGAGGCTTCGGCCCGGCGCGAGGCCGAGGGCACGTCCGGCCTGCCGCGGACCCTCAGGGCGAAGCTGGGTCTTGCCGCCGGGCTCGTACTCGCGGCCAGTGTCGTCACCCTGGGCGCCGCGCAGGCGCGGGCGACCGCGCCGGTGCTGGCCAAGGAGCGTCAGGAACTCATCGACCGGGTCGAGCGGGCCGACGCGCACGCGGACGGCCTGGAGCGGGACATCGAGCGGCTGCGGGCCACCGTCGCCGACCGGCAGCGCGAGGCGCTCAAGCAGCACGGCGGCGAACAGGGCCAGCTCGTGGCGCTGCTGTCCGGGGCCACCGAGGTCCACGGACCCGGGGTCAAGCTGACGGTGGACGACGCCAAGGGCTCGGCCACCGGAAACGGGTCCGCGCCGCGCGAGAGCGCCGGATTCTCGGACACCGGGCGGCTCCGCGACCGCGACATGCAGAAGATCGTCAACGGGCTGTGGCAGTCGGGCGCGGAAGCGATCTCGATCAACGGGCAGCGGCTGACGTCACTCTCGGCGATCCGGGCCGCGGGTGACGCGATACTGGTCGACAACAGGCCGCTGGTGCCGCCGTACGAAGTGCTGGCGATCGGCGACAAGAAGCGCCTCGGGACCGCGTTCCAGGACTCCGCGGACGGCCAGTACCTGCACGTGCTGCAGGAGAACTACGGCATCCGTTACTCCCTGACGTCCGAGGCCGAGATGCGTCTTCCGGCCGCGTCGAGCCTGACCGTACGTACGGCTACAGCAGCAGAGCAGCAGAAGGGTGCATCGTGATCGCGGTACTGGGCCTCGTGGTCGGAGTGGTGGTCGGACTTCTCGTCCGGCCCGAAGTGCCGGCCGTGGTGGAGCCTTATCTGCCGATCGCCGTGGTCGCGGCGCTGGACGCGGTGTTCGGAGGCCTGCGCGCGATGCTGGACGGCATCTTCGTGGACAAGGTCTTCGTGGTGTCGTTCCTGTCGAACGTGGTCGTGGCGGCGCTGATCGTCTTCCTCGGCGACAAGCTGGGGGTCGGCTCGCAGCTGTCCACGGGTGTGGTGGTCGTCCTCGGCATCCGCATCTTCTCCAACGCCGCGGCCATCCGCCGGCACGTCTTCCGGGCGTGAGGCCGATGAGTACGAACGACACCCCGCCCGAGGAGCCCGGGGCCGCGGCACAGCGGCCCGAGGCGGAGCCTCCGCTGGAGCCGTCGGCCGGGCCCGTGGGCCACGCGCCCCGGACGCACCCGGAGACGCACCCCGAGACCCACCCCGGGGCCGCTCAGGCCGCACCCCAGGAGACCGGCCGGCAGCGGCTGGCGGCCGGGCTGTGGCCGCCGCGGGTGAGCCGGGCCCAACTGATCGTCGCGCTGCTGCTGTTCGTCCTGGGGCTCGGTCTGGCCATCCAGGTGCGGTCGAACAGCGACTCCAGCGCGCTGCGCGGCGCCCGTCAGGAGGACCTCGTACGGATCCTCGACGAGCTGGACGGGCGGACCAAGCGGCTGGAGGACGAGAAGCAGAAGCTCGACGACCAGCGCCGGGAACTGGAGAGCAGCTCCAACCAGGCCGAGGAGGCCCGCAAGCAGACCGTGGAGAAGGAGCGCCAACTCGGGATCCTGGCCGGTACGGTGGCCGCGCAGGGTCCGGGGATCGTGCTGAAGATCACGGACCCCAAGGGCCAGGTGTCGTCGGACAAGCTGCTGGACACCCTCCAGGAGCTGCGGGCGGCCGGGGCCGAGGCGATCCAGATCAACGGGGTGCGGATCGTGGCGGACTCGTATTTCTCGGACGAGGAGGACGGGGTCGCCATCGACGGTAAGAAGATCACACAGCCTTATGAGTTCAAGGTGATCGGCAAGCCGCAGGACCTGGAGCCGGCGCTCAACATTCCCGGTGGCGTCGTCCAGTCGCTGGAGAAGGAGCAGGCCGTCGTCGGCGTCACACGTCCGGCGAAGATCGTTGTGGATGCCTTGCGGGCTGCGAAGCAGCCTGACTACGCTCGGTCGTCATCGTCGTGATGCGGGAGGTGCGCCGGACCGGCTCACGCGGGCGGATGCCTGCGGGGGGTCGAGGCACCGAAGTCGCGGTGCGTGGTGGAAACTGTCTGATGGTTACGGACGTTGTAAGTATGTCCGGGTCGGCAGGTGTTGCATTCGGAGTTCGTCCTGCCCCACGGGCGGGTCTGTTTCGGTCAAGGGGAATCGCCCGTGAAGTTGTTTGAGAAGTTGTTCGGCAAGAAGAACCGCGAGGAAAGCGGTGCGGCCAGGCACCGCGCGGGGCATGGAGACGTGGAAGGGCAGGGCGACCGGCCGCTCTTCCGCGACGAGGTCGCCGGAGCGGGTGACATTTCGGGCGCGCACGGCGCGTCGACTGTTGACCCTGCCGGTACCGGACGCATAGGTTTCGGTGAACCATCAACCTCAAGTACGGGTGGAGGGTTTGCCCCCGACCCGTATGCCACCAATGCCTCCGCGGGGCAGCCGCGGCGCGAGGAGCCGTCCATGTCGGCCGAGCAGATTTGCAGCAGGTGCGGGCACCGCAGCGATGCGGCGAGCCGGTTCTGCTCCAACTGCGGGGCGCCGCTGCGGGCGGGTCTGACGCCGGAGCGTGCCTCGGAGACCACGTCCACCATCTCGATCTCGGGCCTGGAGGCCTACGAGGCCGAGGTGTCGGGACAGACGCACGTGTCGTCCTCGCTGTCCCCCGAGGCCCAGGCCGCGGTGGAAGCGCTGCCGCCGGGTTCCGCTCTGCTGATCGTGCGGCGCGGCCCGAACTCCGGCAGCCGGTTCCTCTTGGACGGTGAGCTGACGACGGCCGGCCGGCACCCGCAGAGCGACATCTTCCTGGACGACGTCACCGTCTCCCGGCGCCATGTCGAGTTCCGCAGGAGCCACGACGGTTTCACCGTCTCCGACGTCGGCAGCCTCAACGGCACGTACGTGAACCGTGAACCGATCGACTCCGTCGCCCTGCACAACGGCGACGAGGTGCAGATCGGCAAGTACCGGCTGGTCTTCTACGCGAGCCTGCGGGGGCACTGACCCTTCAAGGGAAGGTCCCATGCTGCGTATCCCGGCAGGCGGTGCCGCAAAGAGCGGCACCGCCACCGCGGCCTCCTCGGGCGTGCGGCTGGTGAGCATCGGAACGGTGCTCACGATGCTGCGCGAGGAGTTCCCCGAAGTCACGATCTCGAAGATCCGTTTCCTGGAGGCGGAGGGGCTCGTCGAGCCCCGGCGCACACCTTCCGGATACCGCAAGTTCAGCACCGACGACGTGGAGCGCCTCGCCCACGTCCTGCGGCTCCAGCGCGACCACTACCTTCCGTTGAAGGTCATCCGCGAGCAGCTCGACGCGCTCGCACGCGGTGAGCAGATCCGCATCCCGGCGCCCACGGCGCACGGGGAGTCCGTCGACCCCGCGAGCCCCGTTGCCCTCTACGGCGAGGTGGGCCGGGAGCGGCCGACCGTGGCCCGGGTGGGCCGGGCCGAGCTGATGGCCGCCGCCGAGGTGGACGAGGTCCAGCTCGTGGAGTGGGAGTCGTACGGGCTCATCGCGGAGGCCCCCGGAGGCGGTTTCGACGCCGAGGCGGTCACGGTGGCCCGTCTGGTGGCCGATCTCGGCCGATTCGGTCTGGAGCCGCGCCACCTGCGTGCGATGAAGGCCGCCGCCGACCGGGAGGCCGGTCTGGTGGAGCAGGTCGTCTCGCCGCTGCGCCGGCACCGCAATCCGCAGACCAGGGCCCATGCGGAGGCCACGATGAAGGAGCTCGCGGGGCTTTCCGTACGGCTGCACGAGGCCCTCGTACAAACTGCTCTCGGCGTGCGGCTGCACTGATCCGGAGGGGTTTTCGGGCCGACTTCGGCCGACTTCGGAGGGGTTCGGGGGCAGGCTTGGGGGAGCCCGACTACCCAAACCTGCCGGGCAGGTCCTAGGGTTGCTGTGTGAACGAGCTCGACGTTGTGGGTGTCCGGGTGGAAATGCCCTCGAACCAACCGATCGTGCTCCTGCGTGAAGTGGGAGGCGACCGGTACCTCCCCATCTGGATCGGACCAGGGGAGGCGACCGCCATTGCCTTCGCGCAGCAGGGCATGGCCCCTGCCCGGCCGCTGACGCACGACCTGTTCAAGGACGTGCTGGAGGCGATCGGTGAGGAGCTCACCGAGGTCCGGATCACGGATCTGCGGGAGGGCGTTTTCTACGCGGAGCTCGTCTTCGCCAGCGGAGTCGAGGTGAGCGCGCGGCCTTCCGATGCCATAGCGCTCGCCCTGCGGACCGGGACGCCGATCTTCGGCAGCGACGGTGTGCTCGACGACGCCGGCATCGCGATCCCGGACGAGCAGGAGGACGAGGTGGAGAAGTTCCGCGAGTTCCTCGACCAGATCTCGCCGGAGGACTTCGGTACCGGCCCGCAGTGAGGCGCGGGTCGCGCCGTCCTCCCGGATATTTCAGCCCATTCGAGTAGCCTTTCCCCGCAATGGGGTACGGGAAACCACTCTCAGGGTGATTATCACTCGGCGTGCCGAGTGTGGCGATCGTTGACGCACCCCTGGTGACTGCCTACCTTCGAGGTGGCAGGTCAAGGACGGAGGGTCGGCGTGAGAGTCACGGGCGACGGTATGACCGGGGGCATCCCCGCACGGAGTGACGGTGGGCCGTACCCGCTGCACGGTGGTGCGGTGAACTCCGCGCGCCGTCAGCCGGAGCCCGCGCCGGTCGGTCCGGTGGGGCCGGTGGGGCCGGTGGGGCCCCAGGGCGGCGAGAGCGCACCGGAGCAGGTCGGATACCGGGGGCCGACGGCGTGTGCCGCGGCCGGCATCACCTACCGGCAGCTCGACTACTGGGCGCGCACCGGGCTGGTGGAGCCCACGGTGCGGCCCGCGTACGGCTCGGGGACGCAGCGCCTGTACAGCTTCCGGGACGTGGTCGTCCTCAAGATCGTGAAGCGCTTCCTGGACACCGGGGTGGCGCTGCAGAACATCCGCACCGCCGTGCAGCACCTGCGCGACCGGGGTTTCTCGGACCTGGAGCGGATGACGCTCATGAGCGACGGCGCCACCGTGTACGAGTGCACCTCGCCGGACCAGGTCGTCAGCCTGCTCCAGGGCGGCCAGGGGATCTTCGGGATCGCCGTGGGCGTGGTCTGGCGCGACGTCGAGAACGCCCTGTCGCAGCTGCACGGGGAGCGCGTGGACACGGGCGAGACGGTGGTCGGGCACAACCCGGCCGACGAGCTGGCCGCCCGGAGGAACCGGGCCGTCTGAGGGGGCCGTACGGGGCGCCGGTCGCCGGGCGGTCACCGGCCTGGCGCCGGTCGGCGGCCGGGCGTAGGGCACGCCCGGTGGCGGGTCGGGCCGATTGTCAGTGGCGTAGGGCAGCATCGGAGCCGTGAGATCCGCGCCGACCATCCTGCACCTGGACATGGACGCCTTCTACGCCTCCGTGGAGCAGGCGTCGAAGCCGAGCCTGCGCGGCAAGGCCGTCATCGTCGGCGGGCTCGGGCCGCGCGGGGTCGTCGCCACCGCCTCCTACGAGGCCAGGCGCTTCGGGGTGCACTCGGCCATGCCGATGGCCCAGGCGCGGCGGCTCTGCCCGAACGGCGCATGCCTCGTCCCGCGCTTCAGCCTGTACCGCGAGGTCAGCGACACCGTCATGGGGATGCTGCGGGAACTCTCCCCCCTCGTGGAGCCGCTGAGCCTGGACGAGGCCTTCGTGGACCTCGAGGCGGGCGGCGTCGCCTTCGACGCGGAGACCGCGCGGGCCGTCGGCGAGCGGCTGAGGGCCGACATCACGGCCGTGACCGGGCTGAGCGGGTCCGTGGGGCTCGCGGGATCCAAGATGCTGGCGAAGGTCGCCTCCGAGGAGGCCAAGCCGGCCGGGCTGCTGCTGATCGAGGTCGGCACGGAGCGGGCGCACCTGGCACCGATGTCGGTACGGACCCTGCCCGGCGTGGGGCCGGCCACCGGGGAGCACCTGCGGCGGGCCGGGATCACCACGGTGGGGGAGCTCGCGGAGGCCGGTGAGGACGAACTGGTCCGGATGGTGGGGCGCTCGCACGGGGTCGGGCTGTACCGGATGGCGCTCGGCGTGGACGAGCGGCCGGTGGTCGCCGAGCGCGACGCGAAGTCCGTCTCGGTCGAGGACACCTTCGACGTGGACCTGCACGACCGGGTGCGGATCAGGGGCGAGGTGCAGCGGCTCGCGGACCGGTGCGTGGAGCGGCTGCGGGCGTCGGGACACTCGGGGCGGACCATCGTGCTCAAGGTCCGGCGGTACGACTTCTCCACGCTGACCCGGTCCGAGACCCTGCGGGGGCCCACGGACGACCCCGCGGTGGTGCGGGAGGCCGCCGGGCGGCTGCTGGAGGCCGTGGACACCACGGGCGGGGTGCGGCTGCTGGGCGTGGGGGTGACCGGGCTCGCGGACTACACGCAGGAGGACCTGTTCGCCTTCGCCGACGCGATGGCTGCGCGGGGCGGGGCGGTGGAGGGGCCGGCTGCGGCTGCGCCGTCCGGCGGGGGTGAGGGGGCCGGCGCTGCCTTGGGCGAGGACGCCTCTGACCCTCGGCAGGGCCGGGGCCTGGGCGCGGACGCGTCTGCCCCCCGGCAGGGCCGGGCTCTGGGCGAGGACGCCTCTGACCCTCGGCAGGCCCGGGCTCTGGGCGAGGACGCTGCTGGGCGGGGTGCCGGGCATGGTGAGGGGGAGGCCGAGGGGCCCGGCCGGGGTGCTGGTCAGGGTGCTGGTCAGGGTGGGAGTCCCGTGCCGGGCCAGGCCGTCGTTCAGGGGCAGAGTGCCGAGCGAGGACCGGTCGAGGCCGCCGGGGAGGGGCAGGACACCGGATCGGGGCCGGGGCACGATGCCGGGCTTGGACGGGGTGAGGCCGCCGGGCGGGGTCGCGAGCCTGGGCCGGCGGACAGGGCCGGGCAGGACCGGGGTGCCGAGCAGGCGTGGGGTGGCGAGCCCAGGTCGGGGGAGGCCGGGCAGGGCCGGAGTGCCGAGGAAGGGCGGGGTGGGGGGCCTGGGCCGGGGGAGAGGGCTGAGCTGAGTGAGGGTGGTGCCGAGCACGGCCAGGTTGGCGAACCCGGGCCGGAGGCGAGGACTGGGCAGAGCCCGGGTACCGAGCGCGGCCAGCAGGGCGAACCCGAGCCCGGGGCGCAGGCCGGGCAGAGTGAGGCTGCCCAGCAGGATGAGGGCGAGGGTCAGGGCCAGGGCCAGGGCCAGGGCCAGAACCAGGGCGAGGGTCAGGGCCAGGGTCAGGGCCAGGGCCAGGGCGCGGGTGAGAGCCAGGGCCAGGGTCAGAGGCAGAGTCAGGGGCAGAACCAGGGCGAGGGTCAGGGCCAGGGCGCGGGCGCGGGCGAGAGCCAAGGCCAGGGCCAGAACCAGGGCCAGGTTCAGGGTCAGGGTCGGGGCGCAAGCCAGGGCGAGAGCCAGGGTCGGGGCCAGAGCCAGAGCCAGAGCGAGGGTCTGGGCCAGAGCCAGAGCCGGAGCGAGGGTCAGGGCCAGGGCCAGGGCCAGGGCCAGGGCGAGGGCCAGGGCCAGGGCGAGGGCCAGGGTCAGGGCCAGGGCCAGAGCCAGGGCGAGGGCCAGGGTCAGGGCGAGGGTCAGGGTCAGGGTCAGGGCCAGGGCCAGGGCCAGGGTCGGGGCGAGGGGCAGGGCCAGAGCCAGGGCGAGGGTCCGGGGCAGGGCGCGAGCCAGGGCCAAGGGCGGGAACTGGGGCGCGATCCGGAGCCGGGTCAGGGGCCGGGGGTGCGGCAAGGGGAGGGGGCTGGGGGCGGCGTGGTGCCGGGGGGCGTTGAAGGGGTGGTTCAGCGGCGGTGGCCGGCCGGGAGCGATGTGCGGCATGCGGTGTACGGGCCGGGGTGGGTGCAGGGCAGTGGCGTCGGGCGGGTGACCGTACGGTTCGAGCAGCCCGGATCCCAGCCGGGCCGGGTCCGGACGTTCCTGGTGGACGATCCTGAGCTGGAGCCGTCCGATCCGATGCCGCTGGTCGGGGACCAGGCCATGGGGGTCGGGGGTTCGACTGCTCCGGAGCGAGCCTGAGAGGTCGCTTCAGGCTGCTGTGCCGGCATGTGCCCGGCTGCGCGGCGAGGGGTGACCCGCTGCCCGGGCTGGTCGGCGGGGAGCGGGCGCCGGGAGCGGGAGCCGAGACCAGGAAGCAGCGAGTCGGGCGTCTTGAGGCCCGTTCCGGTCCGGCCACCGCTGGCCCAGCGGTGCCGTGCCCCGGCGCACTGCCGTGGTTTCGCGTGCGTGCGCATAAAGGTGCACCTCGGCAGCGAACCGTGCCGGGGCGCCGTGGTGCTCTGGTTTACGCGCGCAGGTGTGCCCCGGCAGCGGACTGTGCCGGGCCGCCGTGGCGTGCACGCGAGGGTGCGCTCGGCAAGGGACTGTGCCGGGCCGTCGTGGTGCGCGGGTGCGTACGCAGGTGTGCCCCGGCATTGGACTGTGCCGGGCTGGCGTGGTGCTCGGGTGCGCGCGCAGGTGTGTCCCGGCAGCGGACTGCCGGGCCGTCGTGGTGTTCTGGCGCTTATGCGCGAGGGTGCGTCCGGCAAGGGACTGTGCCGGGCCGGCGTGGTGCTCGGGTGCGCGCGCAGGTGTGCCCCGGCAGCGGACTGCCGGGGCGTCGTGGTCTGGTGCGTACGCGCGAGGGTGCGTCCGGCGAGGGACTGTGCCGGGCCGGTGTGGTGTTCCGGTGCGTACGCGGGTGTGCCCCGGCAGCGGACCGTGCCGGGGCTGCCGCTGTACCCGGGGGCGTCCGGAGAGTGGGGTTCCGGTGGGGGAGGCCCGGTGGTGCGGGGCGGTGCGGTCCGGATCGGGGCGGGCTATTGGGGGTCGGGGGACGTGTGGCCGAAGTCGTGGTGGAAGTCGGACGGGAGGGCCAGGTCCAGGCCGTAGTGGTGGTAGAGCTGCAGCTCCTGTTCGGGGGAGAGGTGGCGGCCGACGCCGAAGTCGGGGGCGTCCCTGATGAGGGAGCGTTCGAAGGGCACGTGCAGGGTGTCGCCCACCATCTCGCTGGGCTCCAGCGGGACGAAGGCGTCCCGGCTGAAGAGGCCGGTGCGTACGGCGGCCCATTCCGGGACGCCCGTGGCATCGTCGAGGTAGACCTCGTCGACGGTGCCGATCTTGGTGCCATTGCGGTCGAACGCCTTGCGGCCGATCAGGCTGCGGGGATCGATGTCGGTCTGCACGGTCCGGTCCCTCCATTGGGCGCAACTCCTCCGTAATGACTACAAAAGTGCATTTCCGGAGAGGGGGCCACTCGAGGGAGGTGCCCAGATCCTCGCTGGTAGGCTGGGTGATGGCTGTTGACCCTGTGCGGGAGAGTCCTCCGAAAGAGTGAGTCGGAGGCGCCGAAGGAGCAAATCCTCCCCGGAATCTCTCAGGCATACGTACCGCACGTGGTGAGGCCACTCTGGAAAGCAGGGGCGGGTACCGGGCGCGCAGTGCCGGTCCCTCTCCTCACCGACGGTGAAAGCCGGATCTCGTGGGCGATCCCCGCGTGGCCCGGTGAAGCTCTCAGGTTGTGATGACAGAGGGGGAGGCCGTCCGGGTGCCCGCGCCGTGGTGCCCCTCGCAGGTCGTACGACCAGGAGGCCTCCGTACATGACCGCCAACCGCATTCCGCTCTCCCAGCTGGAGCGAGGCATCCCCTTCGAGCAGCGCCACATCGGCCCGGACGCCGAGGCGCAGGCGAAGATGCTCGCCCATGTGGGCTACGGCTCGCTGGACGAGCTCACCGCCGCCGCGGTGCCGGATGTGATCAAGACCACCGCCGCGCTGAACCTGCCCGAGGCGCGGACCGAGGCCGAGGTGCTCGCCGAGCTGCGTGAGCTCGCCGACCGCAATCAGGTCCTCTCGTCCATGATCGGACTGGGGTACTACGGCACCTTCACGCCGCCCGTGATCCTGCGCAACGTCATGGAGAACCCGGCCTGGTACACGGCGTACACGCCGTACCAGCCGGAGATCTCCCAGGGCCGCCTCGAAGCCCTGCTGAACTTCCAGACCGTGGTCGCCGAACTGACCGGTCTGCCGACCTCCGGCGCGTCGCTGCTCGACGAGGGCACCGCCGCCGCCGAGGCCATGACCCTGGCCCGCCGCGTGGGCAAGGCCAAGGGCAACGTCTTCCTCGTCGACGCCGACGCGCTGCCGCAGACCATCGCGGTGATCCAGACCCGCGCCGAGCCGATCGGCATCGAGGTCGTCGTCGCCGATCTCAGCGAGGGGATTCCGGCTGAGATCGCCGAGCGCGGCGTCTACGGCGTGCTCCTGCAGTACCCCGGCGCCTCCGGCGCCGTGCGGGAGATCAAGCCGGTCATCGAGCAGGCGCACGGTCTCGGCGCCATCGTCGCCGTCTCCGCGGACCTGCTCGCCCTGACCCTGCTGACCTCCCCGGGCGAGCTCGGCGCGGACATCGCCGTCGGCACCACCCAGCGCTTCGGCGTCCCGATGGGCTTCGGCGGACCGCACGCCGGCTACATGGCCGTCCAGGCCAAGCACGCCCGCTCGCTGCCCGGCCGCCTCGTCGGCGTCTCCGTGGACGCGGACGGCAACAAGGCCTACCGCCTCGCGCTGCAGACCCGTGAGCAGCACATCCGCCGCGAGAAGGCCACCAGCAACATCTGCACCGCGCAGGTGCTCCTCGCCGTCATGGCCGGCATGTACGCCGTCTACCACGGCCCGGACGGGCTGCGGACGATCGCCCGCCGCACCCACCGCTACGCCAACCTGCTGGCCGCGGGCCTGAAGGCCGGCGGTGTCGAGGTCGTGCACGGCTCGTACTTCGACACCCTGACCGTGCGGGTTCCGGGCCGGGTCGCCGAGGTCGTGGCCGCCGCCCGCGAGGGTGGCGTCAACCTCTTCCAGGTCGACGGCGACCTCGTCTCCATGGCCTGCGACGAGACGACCCTGCGCGCCGACGTCGAGGCCGTCTGGGCCGCCTTCGGCGTCACCGCGGACATCGAGGCGCTGGACGCCGACACCGCCGACGCGCTGCCCGAGGGGCTGCTGCGTACGGACGAGTACCTGACGCACCCGGTCTTCCACCAGCACCGGTCCGAGACGGCGATGCTGCGCTACCTGCGCAAGCTCTCCGACAAGGACTACGCGCTGGACCGCGGCATGATCCCGCTGGGCTCCTGCACCATGAAGCTCAACGCGACCACCGAGATGGAGTCGGTCACCTGGCCCGAATTCGGCCAGTTGCACCCGTTCGCCCCGGTCGAGCAGGCCGAGGGGTACCTCACGCTCATCACTGAGCTGGAGGAACGTCTCTGCGAGGTCACCGGCTACGACAAGGTCTCCATTCAGCCGAACGCCGGCTCCCAGGGCGAGCTCGCCGGCCTGCTGGCCGTCCGCGCCTACCACCGGGCGAACGGCGACGAGCAGCGCACCGTCTGTCTCATCCCGTCCTCCGCGCACGGCACCAACGCCGCGAGCGCCGTGATGGCCGGCATGAAGGTGGTCGTCGTCAAGACCGCCGACGACGGCGAGGTGGACGCGGACGACCTGCGCGCGAAGATCGAGCAGTACCGCGACGAGCTCGCCGTGCTGATGATCACGTACCCCTCCACGCACGGTGTGTTCGAGGAGCACGTCGCCGACATCTGCGCCCAGGTGCACGACGCCGGCGGCCAGGTCTACGTGGACGGCGCCAACCTCAACGCCCTGGTGGGCCTGGCCAAGCCGGGTCACTTCGGCGGCGACGTCTCGCACCTGAACCTGCACAAGACCTTCTGCATCCCGCACGGCGGCGGCGGCCCGGGCGTCGGCCCGGTCGGTGTCCGGGCGCACCTGGCCCCGTACCTCCCGAACCACCCGCTCCAGCCGACGGCCGGTCCGGAGACGGGCGTCGGCCCGATCTCGGCCGCTCCGTGGGGCTCGGCGGGCATCCTGCCGATCTCCTGGTCGTACGTGCGCCTGATGGGCGGCGAGGGTCTCAAGCGCGCCACCCAGGTCGCGGTGCTCGGCGCCAACTACATCGCCAAGCGCCTGGAGCCGCACTACCCGGTGCTCTACACCGGCCCGGGCAACCTGGTCGCGCACGAGTGCATCATCGACGTGCGCCCCCTGTCCAAGGCGACCGGCGTGAGCATCGACGACATCGCCAAGCGCCTGATCGACTACGGGTTCCACGCGCCGACCATGTCCTTCCCGGTCGCCGGCACGCTCATGATCGAGCCGACGGAGTCCGAGGACCTGGCCGAGATCGACCGCTTCTGCGACGCGATGATCGCCATCCGCGCCGAGGTCGAGCGGGTCGCGGGCGGCGAGTGGCCGGTGGACGACAACCCGCTGGCCAACTCCCCGCACACGGCGGCGGCGCTGGGCGGCGAGTGGAACCACCCGTACACCCGTGACGAGGCCGTCTTCCCGGGCGGGGTGTCGGCCGCGGAGAAGTACTGGCCGCCGGTGCGCCGCATCGACGGTGCTTTCGGCGACCGGAACCTGGTGTGCTCCTGCCCGCCGCTGGACGAGTACGACAACTGATCAGCTGATGTGCTGATGTGACGAAGGGGCCGGTCCGGGAGTTTCCTCCTGGGCCGGCCCCTTTCGGTTCCGTCGTCGGCTAGGCCGCCTTCATCACCTGCGCGGCCGCCAGCGGCCGGTTCGGAGCGATGATCTGGCCGTCCGGCAGCAGCTCACCGGTGTCCTCGAACAGCAGGACGCCGTTGCACAGCAGGCTCCAGCCCTGTTCCGGGTGAACGGCCACGGGGTGCGCGGCCTCCCTGTCGGCTGAGTCGGCGGTCGGGCATGCTGGCTTGTGCTGGCACATGGATGCGTTCTTTCGCTGCGGTGTGGTCTGTGTGCTGCGGCTCGGTGCGTTGTGCGCGTGGTTCATGGCCGCCCCCCGTATCAACGACTTGGCTCGGTCAGAGTCCCCAGTGTTCCCCCACGGCACGGTGTCCGGAGGGATTTCCCGGCAGCTGTCCTCATAGATTGATGACGCATCACCCGTGCGGGCGGTTCAGGCCAACTCCCCTGTCATTTCGGATGGTTCGCCGGGGGCCCGAGTGGGCTAGGCCGAATGGGCAGAACCGGCCAGAGACCGGTCTAGGCGGCCGGTGCGGCCATGGAGGGCGGTACCGGAGGGGCCGTCGGCGTGAGCCTGTGGGTCAGTACGGGCAGCAGTTCGGACACGGGGTGCGGGCGGTAGGCGGCGATGCCGGGCGGGGCCGGCGCCAGGGGGACCAGGAGGTCGGCGGCGGCCGGCAGGCCGGCGGAGGCGTCGGCGCCCACCGATCCGTGCAGCCACAGGGTCAGCATGTACAGCTCCGGTACGGACAGCAAGCGGGGCTGGTAGTTCTTGCCGAGCGATTCGGCCTGGCGCAGCGCGCGTTCGGTGGCGGCCACGTAGGGCCCCTCGAAGAAGTGGGAGAAAGCCCATCCGTCCGGTGTCAGCCGGGTGTCGGCCGCCGCGACGTAGCGGTCCCCGCTGCGGATCAGGAAGCGCCAGCCGGTCAGCCGGGTGCGCGGCGGCCTGCCGCCGGCGGTCAGCCCGGAGATGTGCAGCCGGTCCAGGACGTGGACGGGCAGGGGAAGTTCGGCGGTCATCGGGCCCTGAAGGGCTCGCAGGGCCGGGGTGTGCGCCTCGTGGACGGCGGTGGGGGAACCGAGGGCCGCGAGGACACTGCGCAGGGCGGGCGCGGGAGCCGGAGGGACGTGCAGCGGCATGGTGGGTCGCCTCTCGCTAGGGAGACCTGTGGAACGGGGCGGGTGCGGGGTGCGGACGGCGCTGTCGCATTCTGGGGTCAGAGGGGGGCTGAGGGGCAATGGCCGCGCGCCAACTCTCTGCCTCGCTTGCGGAGTTTATCTGACATGTGTTCACGCAGTGTTTCGGCTAGCTGTCCCGCCTATTGCCGACAAGGCGGTTACCGGTCCCGCTGACGTGGCATTCATGCCGGGTGCGCGCAAAAATTCTGCGCTGACCTCGGAGGTTACCGGATGAGCGCTCGGCTGAAAAGCGCCGGTTATCGATAACTGGCAAGGTCTACGCTGTATTTGCGCAGAGCGGCTTGCCAGGTGAATGTGCCAAAGCGCCTGTCGGCCAAACCGGCGCGCGCTCCCCGCCAGTCACGCCCCCTCCGCGTTATCGATCACGCCGCCGGGGCATCATCGACCGTAACGCGCGCCCGGGGGCGGATCCATTCGACGCCGCCCGGGCCCAGTCGAGGAGGGACGCTCCGATGGGGGAGAAGGTCGTGGCGGGCGGATTCGACCTGTCCGATCGGCAACGGTACCGGAGGAAGCTTCACGAGTGCCTGGAGGTACTGGAGCGACTTCTGGAGGAGAAGAGGTTCGATCGCCCCAAGAACATGATGGGGCTGGAGATCGAGTTGAATCTGGCGGGTGCCGACGGGTTGCCGAGAATGGTGAATGCCCAGGTCCTTGAGCGTATTGCGAGCAACGATTTCCAGACCGAACTGGGAATGTTCAACCTGGAGGTGAACGTCCTTCCCCACCGGCTCGGCGGCCGGGTATTCGACCAGCTCTCCGAGGAACTGAGCGCGGGTCTGGGCTATGCCCACCGGCAGGCGCGGGAGGTCGGCGCCGGGGTGGTCATGATCGGAATTCTGCCGACGATCTCCCGCACCGACCTGGTCACCGCCAACCTGTCCGCGGTGGACCGCTACTCCCTGCTCAACGAGCAGATCCTGATGATGCGGGGCGAGGACTTCGTGCTCGACATCGACGGGGTCGAGCGGCTGACCTGGACCTCCGGGTCGATCGTGCCGGAGGCCGCCTGCACCTCCGTACAACTGCACCTGCAGGTGACCCCGGCACGGTTCGCGGACGTGTGGAACGCGGCCCAGGCGGTGGCTGCCGTACAGATAGCCGTGGGCGCCAACTCGCCCTTCCTGTTCGGGCGGGAGCTGTGGCGCGAATCGCGGCCGCCGCTCTTCCAGCAGGCCACCGACACCCGGCCGCCCGAGCTGCAGGCCCAAGGGGTGCGCCCGCGCACCTGGTTCGGCGAGCGGTGGGTGGACTCGGCGTACGAGCTCTTCGCCGAGAACGTCCGCTACTTCCCCGCCCTGCTGCCGATCTGCGACGAGGAGGAGCCGCTGCGGGTGCTCGCCGAGGGCGGGGTGCCCAGCCTGCAGGAGCTGGTGCTGCACAACGGCACCGTCTACCGCTGGAACCGGCCCGTCTACGGGGTCGCCGACGGGGTGCCGCACCTGCGCGTGGAGAACCGGGTGCTGCCCGCCGGCCCGACGGTCGCCGACGTCGTCGCCAACGCGGCCTTCTACTACGGGCTCGTACGGACCCTCGCGGACGAGCAGCGCCCGGTGTGGAGCCGGCTGCCCTTCGCGGAGGCGGAGGCCAACTTCGACGCGGCCTGCCGCTACGGCATCGACGCCCGGGTGCGCTGGCCGCGCCGGGGCCGGGGCGGGGGACTGGCGAGCGTGCCCGCGGTCCGCCTGGTGCTGGAGGAGCTGCTGCCGATGGCGGCCGCCGGACTGGACGCGTGGGGCATCGAGCCCGCCGACCGGGACCACTACCTCGGCATCATCGAGGAGCGGTGCCGGCGCCGGGTGAACGGGGCCACCTGGCAGGTGGACACGTACCACCGGGCTCTCGCGGCGGGGCTGGAGCGGGACGAGGCGCTGGCCGCGACCACGCGCCGCTACAGCGAGCTGAGTCACCGGGGCGATCCCGTCCACACCTGGCCGGTGGGGCTGGGGGGCGGACCCGCGGCCGCACCGCCGGCCGGACCCGCGGCCGTCGCCGCGGACTGATCGCGGATCCGTCGCCGCGGACTGGTTCCGGGGCCCGGCCGGTCCCGCCCGGTGATCCCCCTGCCCCGTGGAGGAGGCAGTATGGGGTCATCGGGGCGGGACGCCCCGCGAGACGTCGCAGCGGGTGCGGGACGGGAGACGGGCGTGCGGACGGAGCCGGAACCGGAGGTCGGGCGGTTCGAGCCCGGCGGGGCAGCGGGCGAGCGCGGGATGCTGCGCTCCGAGACGCTGCTCGTGCTGGCGCTGTCCCTGGGCGCGAGCGGAGTCTCGGCGCTGATCAGCTTCATCGGCTCGCTGACCAAGCCGGGCGGGCTCAAGGACCAGGCCGCCACGCTCAACGGCTCGTACGCCCCCGGCCGGCCCTGGCTGGACCTGGCCTGGCAGCTGTTCGGCATCGCGAGCGCCCTCGTCCCCGTCCTGCTCGTCGCGCACCTGCTGACCCGTGAGGGTGCGCCGGGGCTGAAGGTGCTGGGCTTCGACCGGACCCGGCCCTGGTGGGACCTGGGCCGGGGCGCGCTCGTCGCCGCCTGCATCGGCAGCGCGGGACTGGCCTTCTACCTGGGGGCGCGGGCGACCGGCTTCAACCTCACGGTGGTGCCCGAGGCGCTGCCCGACGTGTGGTGGAAGTTCCCCGTGCTGATCCTCTCCGCGGTGCAGAACTCCGTGGTGGAGGAGGTCATCGTGCTGGCCTACCTGCTGCGCAGGCTCGGGCAGCTCGGCTGGTCGCCGATGGCCGCGCTGCTGGCCAGCTCCGTGCTGCGCGGCTCGTACCACCTCTATCAGGGCATCGGCGGGTTCATCGGGAACGTGGTGATGGGCGTCGTCTTCGTCCTCGCCTACCGGCGCTGGGGCCGGGTGGGCCCGCTGGTCGTCGCGCACGCGCTGCTCGACATCGTGGCCTTCGGCGGGTACGCCCTGCTGGCGGGCAAGGTGGGCTGGCTGCCCACCCCGTAGGCCCGGCGCGGTGGGCCGGGCGCGCGGCGCCCGGCGGCCGGCGCCCGGCGGCCTACGGTGCGGTGAGCAGCTCGCCGTCGACGACCGTGACCGCGCGGCCGATCAGCAGCGTACGGTCGCCCAGCAGCCGGACCCGGACGAGCCCGGTGCGGGCTCCGCCCTGGAGGCCGACGAGCTCCGTGCGGCCCAGGCGCCGCGCCCAGAAGGGGGCCAGCGCCGTGTGCGCGGAGCCGGTGACCGGGTCCTCGTCGATGCCGAGTGCGGGGAAGAAGCCGCGCGAGACGAAGTCGTAGCCGCGGGAGGGGTCCTCGGCCGCCGCGGTCACGATGATGCCGCGCCGGGAGTACCCGCGCAGGGCGGCGTGGTCCGGCGCGAGCTCCCGTACGGTCCGCTCGTCGGCCAGCTCCACCACGAGATCCCCGATGTGCTCGGACGTGTCGTGGACCGACGTGGCGGTGGCGCCCAGCGCGCGCTCCACTGCGGCGTCCGGCTCGACCTCGGTCAGCGAGGAGGTCGGGAAGTCCATCTCCAGACTCCCGTCCGCGGCGGCCGTGACCGTCAGGATGCCGCAGCGCGCCGAGAAGCGGACCGTCCCGGTCGCGAGACCGCTCGTCGCCAGGACGTGGGCGGTGGCCAGGGTCGCGTGGCCGCACATGTCGACCTCGGCGGCCGGGGTGAACCAGCGCAGCGCCCAGTCGGCCTCGCCGCCCGGCGGGAGCGGGTGCGCGAAGGCGGTCTCGGAGAGGTTGACCTCGGCGGCGACCTGCTGGAGCCAGGCGTCCGGGGGGAACCCGGTCTCGCCTTCGAGGAGCAGGACTCCGGCGGGGTTGCCGCCGAAGGGGCGGTCGGTGAAGGCGTCGACGATTCGGATGCGCATGTCCCCGACGGTAGGGAGGCCTCGGAGGCACCCGCAAAGGCCAATCCGGGATGACTGGACTGGCTGGCGGACCGTGCCCCGGCCGTCGGCGCGGGTGCGGGATCGTTCCGTCCTGCCGAACCCCGGCCCGATCGCGCCGGTCAGGACCCCGTTGCGGCCGGGGGACGGCGCGCCGCGTCACTGATCCTGATCAACAGCGCCACGAGCAGCCAGTTCGCCACGAGCGAGGTGCCGCCCTGTGCCAGGAACGGCAGTGCTTTGCCGGTGAGCGGGACGAGTCCGGTGACCCCTCCCGCGACCACGAACACCTGGAGGGCCACCACGGTGGCCAGCCCCGTCGCGAGCAGCTTGCCGAACGGGTCGCGTGCCAGCAGTGCGGTCCGCAGTCCCCGCTGCACCAGCAGCGTGTAGAGCATCAGGACCGCCGTCACCCCGGTGAGCCCGAGCTCTTCGCCGACGGTGGTGAGGACGAAGTCGCTGCGCCCGGCGAACCCGATCAACTCGGGGTGCCCGGTCCCCAGCCCGGTACCCGTCAGCCCGCCGGAGCCGAAGCCGAACAGTGCCTGGGCCAACTGGTCGGAGACGAGCCCCTTCGGACGCTGGGCTTTGGGCAGGAAGATGTCGAACGGATGCAGCCACGCCACGACCCGGCTCCGGACGTACGGTTCGAAGGACCCCACGAGGCCGGCCCCGGCCGATGCCATGAGCAGGCCGCAGACGACCCACCCGGTCCGTTGGGTGGCGACGTACAGCGTGATGACGAAGAGCCCGAAGAAGATCAGTGCGGTGCCCAGATCGCGCTCGAAGACCAGCACGAACAGGCACGTCACCCACACGAGCGCGATCGGGCCCAGCTGCCGCCCACTGGGAAAGCGGACCCCCAGGAGCCGGGGCCCCGTCAGCGCCAGCGCGTCCCGGTGGCTGACGAGGTAGCCCGCGAATCCCACCGCCATCATGATCTTCACGAACTCGCCCGGCTGGAGCGACAGCGGCCCCAGCACGATCCACCGCTTGGCGCCGTACCTGTCACCGGACGAGAAGGCCGGAACGGTCAGCAGCACCAGCGCCACAGCCGTCGTCAGATAGATGTAGCGCTGCAGACGCCGGTAGTCCTTGAGCAGCCCCACCACCGCGACGCACACGGCCACTCCCACCCCGCACCACACCAGCTGCCCCGGTGCGACGGCCGGCGCCTCGTACGCTGCCTCGTACGCGGGGTCGAGACGGTGCAGCAGCACCAGCCCGATGCCGGACAGTAGGACGGTGACGGGCAGGAGCAGCGGATCCGCGTGCGGCGCGAAGCGCCGTACCGCCAGATGCGCGACGGACACGGCGCCCGCCACCAGCGCGGAGAACACCGGCATGTCCTGCGGCACCGCCCCCGTGACGGCGAGCGACTGGTACGCGTAGCCGCACAAGGTGATGGACACGGCCAGGACGAGCAGGCCCGCCTCGGCGGTGCGCGCCCCGGCCGGCCCACGCGCAGGGCGGCGCCGCGACCGGGGGACGGGAGGGGGGCGGGTGGTGGTGTTCACGCCCTGACAGTGCCCTTGACCTGCTGAGAAGAGGCTGAAGCTCCCTGAAGATCATTTCAGGGAGATCTTCGTGCCCCGGGGATACTGACGATCATGCGAGTGCTGGTGATCGAAGACGAGGAACGGCTGGCCGCATCCCTCAAGCGCGGCCTGGAGGCCGCCGGGTACGCGGTCGATGTCGCCCACGACGGCAGGATCGGCCTGTGGATGGCCGGGGAACACGCGTACAGCGCGATCATCCTCGACATCATGCTGCCCGGCCTCAACGGCTACCGGGTCTGCGCCCGCCTGCGCACCGACGGCGTCGACACCCCGATCCTCATGCTCACCGCCAAGAACGGTGAGTACGACGAGGCCGAGGCGCTGGACACCGGCGCCGACGACTACCTGGCCAAGCCCTTCTCCTACGTCGTCCTGGAAGCCAGGCTCCGCGCCCTGCTGCGCCGCGGCGGCCCACGGGTGCGCACCCGGATGCGTCTGGGCGATCTGTGGCTCGATCCCGCCCAGAGGAGCTGCGGACGCGGCGAACACCGGATCACCCTCACACCCAAGGAGTTCGCGGTCCTGGAGTGCCTGGCCCGGCGGGCGGGCGAGGTCGTCCCGAAGATGGACATCGTGGACGGCGTGTGGGACGCGTCGTACGACGGGGACACCAACATCGTCGAGGTCTACATCAGTTCCCTGCGGCGCAAGATCGACGCGCCCTTCCGGCGCGCGGCGATCGAGACGGTGCGCGGCAGCGGCTACCGGCTGGCGGCCGACGGTGGGTGACCTTCGCGCGGGCCGGGACCGTCTTGCCGCCGTAGGGGGCCTCAGCACCCTCGCCGTGCTCGGCGCCGGCCTGCCGGTCCTGGTGCTGATCAGCCGCATGCTGCCGCCGTCGGCCGGTGAGCCCGCCGGCTTCCTCCTCCGGGCCCTCGCGCTCGTCGAGGAGGCGGCGGCGCCCGGCGCGCTGCTGGCCGCCGCACTCGTGGCCACCGCCACCTGGAAACTGGGCGGGAGCGCGCGCAGCCGGGGCACGGTCACGGTCGCCGCCGCGACCGCGCTGCTCGCGATCTTCGCCGACGCGCGCTGGCTGCCCACCCTGGTCAGGTTCAGCATCGACCAGGCGCACTCCTCCCTGCTGTGGCCGGCCCTGAGCGCCGCCGTCGCGGCCCCCGGGCTCCTCGTCTCCGCCACCACCTGGGCGATCGCCCCGCCCCTGAAGGAAGGCTCACGGGCCGCGGACCGGGACCGTACGTCCAGAATCCTGCTCCCGTTCTTCTTGGCAACGGCTCTGGTGGCCGCGGAGGTCTGGTTCACGACCCTGAACAGCCAGACCCACGCACCCACGCGCGCGCTCGCCAACTGGCTGTTCACGATCGGCGGCGGACTCGCCGTCGGCGCCACCGTGTGGGCCGCGACCCGCATCGTGCTCCGCCCGGTCGAGAACCTCAACCGCGAACTGCAGGAGATCACCACCAGCCGCGCCCTCGACCGGCGCATCACGGTCCCCGAGACCGGCACGCTGGTTCCCTGGCTGGCCCGCACGATCAACGTCACGCTCGACCGCGTCTTCGCCGGCGTCGCCCGCCAGCGGCTCTTCATAGCCGACGCCTCCCACGAGCTGCGCAGCCCCATCGCCAACCTCCGGACCTCCCTCGAGGCATCCCTCGCCCACCCCGAGGAGGTGGACTGGCCGGAGACCGTACGAGACGCACTCACCGACATCGAGCGGCTCCAGCACCTCACCGACGACCTGCTCCTACTGGCCCGGCTCGACGACACCGCCCCGGCGCCCGGCACTCCGGTCGACCTCACCGCGCTCGCCCATGACCTGGTCGAGGAGTTCCGCCACCTGCGGATGCACCGAACGCTGGACTTCACCGTCTCGGTCGACGACCAGGTCGTCGTTCACGGCAGTGCCGTCCAGCTGGAGCGGCTGCTGCGCAACCTCCTCGACAACGCCGCACGGCATGCCCGCACGGTCACGGACATCGCCGTCACCGCCGGCGCCGACGGCATGGCCCTGGTGGAGATACGCGACGACGGCCCGGGCATCCCGCGCGCCGACCGCGAGCGGGTCTTCGAACGCTTCACCCGCCTCGACGGCGCCCGCGCACGAGGCACCGGCGGCTCCGGGCTGGGCCTGGCCATCGCCCGCGAGATCGCAGCACGCCACGGCGGCACCCTGCACGCCGCCCCCAACCCGTCGGGGGCCCTCTTCGTCGCCGCCCTTCCTTACGTGCCGTGACGCCTGAGCCGTCTCCACGGCCGGACCTTCGCTGAACATGCCGACCCTGCCCTCGGGCCGGGGCCGGCCGGGCGCGGGGCCGGACCGGCAAGGGTGTTCGTTGAGGAAGTTTCCGATATATCGTTGACGCATCGCGATGGGTCAGCGATAGTAGAGACATCGCATCAGCGACAACGCATCACCGAATGAGGAAAGGAGCGCAGTCATGCGTTCACACGGACAGCACGGACACGACCACGGACATGAGCACGGACGGGGTCACGGCCACTGCGGGCCGGACCGCCGGGAGGAGTTCCAGGGGCGGCGTGCCGCTTTCGGGCCGTTCGGGCCGCCCTTCGGCGGTGGGCCCTTCGGCGGGCGGGGCGGGCGCGGAGGGCCGCGCGGCCGGGCTCGGCGGGGTGATGTGCGCGCCTCCATCCTGGCGCTGCTCGCCGACCGGCCGATGCACGGCTACGAGATGATCCAGGAGATCGGCGAGCGCAGCGGCGGGGCCTGGAAGCCCAGCCCGGGGTCGGTCTACCCGACCCTGCAGCTCCTCGAGGACGAGGGCCTCATCACCAGCGAGAGCGAGGGCGGCAAGAAGCTGTTCACGCTCACCGAAGCCGGTCGCACCGAGGCCGAGTCCGGACCGGACGCCCCCTGGGCGGAGGCCGGGCGGAGCTTCGACTTCGAGGCGATGAACGAGGTCCGGACGGCCGGATTCGGCCTGATGGAGGCCTTCGGCCAGGCTTCCGTACCGAACTCACCTTGTGCAGGGGCGAGATGGTGACCTTGCCGGTGGCCTTGGCCTGGGCGATGTAGGTCTTCTGGAGGGACTTCTTGCCCGCGTTGTTGCCG
>NZ_JBSFDF010000077.1:0-25654 GCF_053593795.1 Streptomyces sp. NPDC002104
GGGGTCCTCGGTGAGGAGCGCGTCGAGAATGGTGTCGCTGATCTGGTCAGCGATCTTGTCGGGGTGACCCTCGGTCACAGACTCCGAGGTGAACAAACGGACGCTCATGCGGGTGTTCTCCGAACCTGTTCTGTACGACCGCCACCAGACTTGGCTGAGTGTCGGCTGATCCCTGGGGATCCGGATACTTTCGGAACTCCGGTGGACTGCTTCCGCCGGGCGGACCATGCTTACGGTGTCCTCCTGAACCAGCGCGGGCGGAGTCAGGACGGACGTTTGACGTAGTGCGTGACGGCGCGGGAGCCCTTCACGGACAGCAGCGTGTACAGACCGTTGAGGTCCTGGATCCGCGAGGAGTCCAGAGCCAGCAGGGCCCGGTGGCAGCCGAGTTCCCTGAGGGCCGCGAGGGCTGTCGTGATCAGGGCCAGGCCGATGCCCAGACCGCGGGAGGCCAGTGACACCCCGACGTCGACGATGCGTCCGTGGCCGTCCCCGGCGTACGCCAGGACGTGCCCGACGGGCCGGCCGGCGATCTCGACGAGCAGGGCGATTCCGACGCCCTGCTCCGTCGCGACGTTGAACTCGTCCAGCCGGGTGCGGAAGGTCTCGTAGTCGAGCGTCCTGGTCCCCTTGGTACGGGTCTGGACGTGGAGCCGGTGCACGGCGCGCACATCGTCCGGAGTGGTGCCGATCGGCCGGACGCGGGCCCCTTCGGGCAGGACGGCGGCGACCGGCGGCGCGGTCAGGTCGATCTCGGCCTGCGTGAAACTGAGCTGCCTGCGGAATCCGGCCTCCTCCAGGACGCGCGGGACCACCGGGTCCCCCGTCAGCACACCACCGATGGTGATCTCGGACTCCGAGCCGTTCTCCAGGGCCAGTTCCTCCGTACGCCGCAGCAGACGCCCCAGCAGCTCGCGCGCGACGGTGTCGCCGTCGTCGCCGGGCAGTACGGTGAGCGCCCCTTCCATGGAGGCGCCGCCGCGCAGGGTCAGCCCGCCCCATGCCATGACTTCGCCCTGCGGGCGGGTCAGGCACCAGCTGTTGTGGAGCGGGTCGTAGCCGGGGTGGCCGGTCTCCAGGAGGAAGTCCTCCCGGGTGTACGAGGCGGTGCCGGTGATGCTCTCCTCGTAGGACCTGACGAAGTCGACGAGGCTGTCCAGCGGGACCTCGGCCGCGGTCTTCACGGCGAGGTGTTCGGGCAGAGACATGGGATGCGGGCCCCCTTTCTGAGGGACGGTTGCCGTCGAAGGGAATGCGCGGGAGCGGTATTCCACGGGAAACACTGCGGGCGACTCCCTTCACCGGACCGGCCTTCGGACAGTCCCGGATGCTACTGGCCCCACCGCGCACCGGCGTTCTCCGAGAATGCTGTCCGGGCGGGCACCGGCCGGGCCTGGATCCCGCGATTTCCCGCGTGAACATTCTTTTTTCGCGTGCTGTGTTTTCGGGACCCCTCCGGATGCCCGAAAACGAGGAAAGAGAGCACGTCGCGAGATGCGGATTCCCGCTCCCCGGGGTGACCCTCCTCGGGAGCCTGGAAGTTCATGGCCATGGGCTGGGGGGATGTGCGATGCAGAGCGGCGTCATCGATGCAGAGCAGGTCAGGACCGCGACGGACGGGCTTGGCGAGGCCATTCCGGCCCTGGCCGGCGTACTCCTCGACCGGCAGGACGAATTGATGTCCGTCCTCACCCGGGTCGCCACCCGGCAGGCGGCGGAAGACGAATTCTTCCGGTCCCTGCGGGCCCTCTCCGGTGCTCCATGGGAAATCCTGCGCAATGCGCCGGGACGGCTCCGGCGGCTCGCGACGTTCCTTCCGTCGAACAACCTGCTCTACTCGTACATCCTCTTCGGGGTCATTCCGTCCTTGTACACCGACGAGATACGGATACGGCCCTCGGCGCGCGTTGCGCGATCGGCGATGGCCGTGCACGAGATCATCGGGCCGGCGGTGGGCGCGCACGGCGGCCGGATCGGAATGGCGCCGGTGTCCCAGCGCGCGTTCCTCGCCGACTGCGCCTCCTCGGACGCCGTGGTGTTCACCGGGCAGCCGGAGAACGCCGGGAGCGTCGCGGCGCGGCTGCCGGACGAGGCGCTCTTCCTTGCCTTCGGGTCGGGGCCCAACCCCGTGGTGGTCGGCCCGGAGGCGGATCTGGACGCGGCCTGCCGGAGCGTGCTGGCGGCCCGCCTCTACAACTCGGGCCAGGACTGTCTGTGCACCGACATCGTCTTCGTCCACCGGTCGGTGGCCCGCGAGGTCGTGACCCGCCTGGCCGACTCCCTCGCGGCGGTGCGCACCGGCGACCGCCGCTCCCCTTCCACTTCGGTGGCTGCGCTGGTCTATCCCGACGCGGTGGAGGGGGCGGCCGGGTTCCTGGCCGTCCACCGTCAGTCCGTCGTACGCGGCGGACGTGTGGACCCGGTGCGCGGCTTCGTCGAGCCCTCGCTGCTGCACATGCCGTGGCAGGACGCCTTCCACCCACCGGAGTTCTTCTCCCCCGTCGTCCTGACCATGGAGTACGAGCACGCGGGGCAGATCCGCCAGTGGCTGCACTCCCCCGAGGAGACGGCTCGCGGCATGTACGTGTCGGTGTTCGGCGAGCCGGGGCTCACCCAGACCCGCATTTCGACGAGCGTCGTCTGCCAGGAGCGCATCACCTTCGACGTGGAGGACGGCAACCGCCCGTTCGGCGGCCACGGTCCGCGGGCCGGCAGCGTCCGCCGGGCGGGGGACGTCACCGGACGCCCGCTGCTGCTGTCGGCCGAGGCCGGACGCAGAGCCCGCCGTTGACCTGCGTACTGAGTCCGCCCGTCGTACGCGGACGCGAGGAGGGCGATCCGCCGCTGCCCGCGGTCGGGGCGCGCCGCCTGCTCGCGGATCCGTACGCCGTGGACGCGGTGTGCGCGGCGCTGTCCGAGGTGTACGAGGCCTGCGGGCCTCCGGCGTCGTCCGCGGCGTCCGCGGCGGGCGCGGCTCGCGGCGGCCGGGGCGCGCCGGTGCTCCTGGCGGCCACCGACTACAGCGGGTACGCCGCCGACGGATTCGTCGCGCGCCGCGACGACGTGAGCCGGCGGCTGCGCGCCCGCGACTCCGTGGCCCTCGAACCCTCCGGGCTGCTCCAGCGGTTCATCGCCACCACGGGCTGGCAGGGGCCCGGATACGTACTCGGCTCGCGCCCCGCGGACGCGCGGGCCGCCGTCGACCTGGCGCGGGCGATGGCCGGCTCCGGGCGTGCCCCGTGCGTCTACGTCTGCGAGGTGCTGCGGCGGCCGGACTCGGGGCTGTTCTGGGCGGTGGCCACGCGGGTCGCACCGGGCGGCCCGCCGGCGGACCCGCCCGTACGGGTGCCCGTGCCCGTGCCGCCGGGGATCGGCGCGGCGCTGTGGGAGCGCAGCGCGGTCGCCCGGGCTTACCTGCGACAGATCGCCCTCACCACCTGATCCGATCCGTCCCGACCCCCCGAGGAGCACTGTGAGCACCGACCACCACCCCTGGCACGTCGTCGCCCGAACCCTCGCGGACGCCGGGTGCGACGCAGTCTTCGGGCTTCCTTCGGACGAGCCCGGCCTGATGGACGCGGCCGGGTGCCGCGCGGACCTGCGGGTCGTCCCCGTACGCGACCAGCGGGTCGCGGCCTGCGCGGCGATCGGGCACGCGGCCGTATCGGGGCGGCCCGCCGTCCTGGCCGTCAACTCGGGCCCCAGCTTCGCCAATGCCCTCACCGGACTGCTGGAGGCCTCCTCGCTGGGCACGCCGGTGCTGGTGGTCACCACCAGGGTGCCCGTGGTCGGGATCGGGCGCGGCGGGTTCCAGTACACGGACCAGGCGGCCATGGCCGGTCCGCTGGTCAAGTGGAGCTTCCTGGTGGAGCGGGAGGGGCAGCTGGTCTGGGCGCTGCGGCGGGCGGTGCACCTGGCCGTCAACGGCAGCCCGGGCGTGGTGCTCGTGGAGATCGCCGACGAGGTGCTGCGCGCGGCGACACCGGTGGAGACGGGAGCGGCGGGGGCGCCGGGGGCGGTTTCCGCCCGCCGGGGCCCGGCCGTGCACCGGATCCGGGCGGCCGCCGACCCGCAGGAGGTGCGCCGGGCGGCCGCGCTGCTGGCCGCCGCCCGGCTGCCGGTCGTGGTGGCGGGTGGCGGGTGCAAGCCGTCGGGCGCCGGTCCGGCCGTACGAAGGCTCGCGGAGCTGCTGGGCGCGCCCGTGTTCACCACGGCGGCCGGGCGCGGGACCGTGGACGAGGAACACCCGCTGGCCTGCGGCCTGGTGGGGCTGTACACCACTCCCCCGGCCGACGCCCTGCTCGCCGAAGCCGACGTGGTCCTCGCGGTCGGCTCGCGGCTGGAGGAGACGGCCCGGATGGGCTGGAGCTCCCTGGACACCGCGGCGCTCGTCCACATCGACATCGATCCGGCCGTCTTCCTCACCGCCGTGGAGCCGGAGGTGGCGCTGCTCGGCGACGCCCGCGTGGTCGTGGAGCAGCTGTCCGCCGTGGTGGAGGAGGCGCCCGCGGCCGACACGGAGCGGGGGCGGGCGCGGGTGGCCCGGGTGGGCGCGGTACGGGAGGAGCTGCACGCCCGGTACTCCGCTCCGGCGGACGGGTACGGAGACACGGACGGGCTGACCGTGCCGGCGGCGCTGCGCGCCGTGCAGGAGGTCTTCTCCCGGGACGCGACGCTGGTGCAGGAGAACGGCCTGCACGACATGTGGGGTTACCACTTCCCCGTGCTGTCCGTCAGCGACCGGGCGCACGTCGTCACCCCGGGCGAGCAGACGATGGTGGGCTTCGGACTGCCCGCGGCCGTGGGTGCGGCGCTGGCCGCCCCGGACCGGGACACCGTCCTCGTGTGCGGGGACGGGGCGCTGGAGATGAGCCTGGCCGCGCTGCCGACGGCCGTCGAACAGCGACTGGGGATCACCGTGCTGGTGCTGGACAACGGGGGCTACGGCTGGCCGCGTTTCGTCCGGGCCGCCGAGGGCGCGCCGGGCGGCCTGACCCGGTTCACGGCCCCCGGGCACGTACGGGCGGCGGTGGAGGCGGCCGGGGGGTGGACCGCGCGGTGCACCACCGGGGCGGAGCTCACCGCGGCGCTGAAGGAGGCCCGGGAGGTGGGGCGGGCCGGGCGCCCGGCCGTGATCACCGTCCCGGTCCGTGACACGGATGTCCCGGTGGGCGTACGGGGCCTGTTCGGCGACGGACACGGGGACGCGGCGTGAACGGGGCCGCGGGGAGCGGCGCGGGCGGGGCCGCGGGGAGCGGACTGCCGCCGCTGACCGTGGACGGTGAGCGCGTCGCGCCCGCGCACCTGGCCCGCCTGGTCTCCCGTACGGCCGCGGCCCTGGTGGCGGCCGGGGCCGGGCCGGGCCGGGGGGCCGCGCTGGCCTGCGACCATCCGCTGACGGCGGTGGCCGCGGCGGTGGCCGCCGAACGCGTGGGGGCGCCCCTGCTGCTGGACGGCGCGACGCCGTCACGCCGGATCGCGCCCGCCGCGGTGATCATCTGCGGAGCCGGCGGGGAGCCCGTCGTGGGCCCGCCCCCGGCGCGGGCGGCGACGGCCCTGCCCGAGGAGACCGCCGCGGTGTTCTGGACCTCGGGCAGCTCCGGGGATCCCAAGGCGGTGGCCGTCTCCCGCTCCGCCCTCCTCCACCAGGGCGCCGCGACCGGGCGGCGGATGGGGGTCACCGCGCGCGACGGGCTGGTGCTTCCGCTGCCGCTGCGGCACGCGTACGGGTTCAGCGTGCTGCAGGTCTGGCGGGCCACCGGTGCCCACCTGTTCGCCGAGAGCGGCTTCCACCTGCGGCGGGTCCTGTCGCTGCTCGACGGGGCGGCGGTCACCTCGCTCGACGGTGTCCCCTCGATGTACCGGATGCTGGCCGCCGAGGCCGTCAAGGACCGGGAGGTGGCGCGGGCGCTGGGGGCGCTGCGGATCCGGGGGTGCGGCGGGGACGTGCTGACCCCGGCGCTGTACGACGAGTTCCTGCGCGTCACCGGGGGCGCGCTGCACGACGGGTACGGGCTGAGCGAGGCCGGGCCGAACGTGGCCCTCAACGCCCCGGGGGACGTACGCCGGGGCTCGGTGGGGCGGCTGCTCGACGGTGTGCGGGCACGGGTCCGCGGACCTGCCGGGGAGATCCAGATCAGCAGTCCGAGCCTGATGCTCGGCCATCTCGGCGTGGAGTCCGGCGAGCTGTCCCGGGAGGCCTTCACCGGGGACGGCTGGCTGCGTACCGGGGACACCGGGTGCGTGACGGACGACGGATGGCTGACCGTCAGCGGGCGGATCAAGGAGGTTCTCGTCGTCCACGGGGAGACGGTGGCGCCCACCGTGGTGGAGGACGCGGTGCGCAGCGCGGCCGGGGTCCTCGACGCGGCGGTGGTCGGGATCCGCGGAGGGGACCGCGGCGATGTGGTGTGGGCGTTCGTCGAGAGCGCGGACGGCGACCGTGGCGCGGTGGCGGGACGTGTCGCCGAGGTCTGCCGGCGCACTCTGCCCCCGCAGATCCGGCCGCGTACGGTACGCGTCCTGACCGCGCTCCCCCGTACGGGAAGCGGCAAGCACGACCGGGTGCGGCTGCGGGCGTGGGCGGCGGGGGAGGCCGCGGCATGACCGCCCTGGCGCTGGCCGGGACGGGTCTGGTGACGGCGCTGGGCAGCGGACCGCAGGCGTTCTGGGACGGACTGCGGCGCGGCGCGCGGGCGTTCGGGCCGCTGATGGCCTTCGAGGGCGGGTACCGCAGCCGGACCGTGGCCGCGGTGCGGCCCGCCGACTGCCGGGCCGCTCCCGGGCGCCGCAAGGAACGCCTCGCGCTGACCGCGGCGCGCCAGGCGCTGCGCGCGGCGGGTCTGCGCCGGCTGCCGCGGGGTGCCCTGGTGGTGATCGTGTCCCAGGCCCTGGAGCTCTCCGCGGACATGCCGGCGCCGGGCCCCGGGCGGGACTTCACGGGCCCCGATCCGGACGCGCTGCTCGCGGCGTGCGGGAGTGCTCCGGGCGCGGCGGCGGTGGTGCACCTGTCGCACGCGTGCGCGTCCGCCGCCTTCGGCGCCGCGTTCGCCCGGGAGTGGCTGCTGTCCGGTGCGGGGACGACGGCTCTGGTGGTGGGCGCGAGCGCGCTCAACCCGTACGAGTACGACAGCATGGACGTGGTCAGGACGCTCAGCCCGGCGGGCGCGCGGCCGTTCGACACCCGGCGGGACGGTCTGACGGTCGGCGAGGGCGGCGGGGCGTTCGTCCTGGAGACCCGGCAGACCGCGCTCGGCCGGGGCCACCGGCCGCAGGCCCTGCTGAGCGGCGCCGCCTGCCTGGTCGACTCCACCCGAGCGGTGGCCTCGGACCCCGCGGCGATCCGGGACTGCATGCTGGCCGCGCTGGAGGACGCGGGCGTGGGCCGTGTCGACTACGTCCACGCCCACGCGACGGGGACGCCCCAGGGGGACGCCGCGGAGGTGGCGGCCATCGGTGAGGTGGCGCGGGCGCTGGGCCGGGGCGCGGTGCCGGTGAGCTCCCACAAGGGGGCCGTCGGGCACCTGCTGCACGCTTCCGCGTTCCCCGGGGTGGTCGCCGCCTCGAGTTTCCTTCGGGAGGCGTGGGTGCCCGGAACTCCGGGTCTGCGCAGTCTGATGGAGGTCCCGGACGGGGTCAGGCCGGTGATCACCGCCGTGCCCGCGCCGCGTGCGCGGCACGCGCTGGTCAACAGCTTCGGCTTCAGCGGGAACAACGCCGCTCTCGTGGTGTCCGCCGTCGGCCGGTGAGGGCCGCGCTCAGCGCAGGGCCCCCGCGAGGGCGGCCATGCGGACGGCCGCCCGGGCGTCGAATGCGTGGACCGCGGCGGCGCGCCGTCCGCACAGCCGCAGGGTCTCGGCGGACCAGGAGCGGCTGAGCAGGAAGACGGCGCGGGCCAGGTCCACGAGGGCCTCGCAGGAGGCCCGCGTCAGCTCGGCGCACTCGGCGGCGGCGGCCGCCGCGCGCGGGCCGCGCTCGCGCGCGGTGGTGTCCTCGGCGAGGACCCGGGCGAGGAGCAGACGGTCGCCCGCGACCTGGCGTTGCAGCGGTCCCGCGACGCGTGTCCGCAGGAGCCCGGCGCGGCCGGGGTGCGGCTCCAGTTCCTCCAGTACGGCGGGCAGGGCCAGCAGCCCGGCGAGGCCCGCCTCGGGCAGCTCCGGCTCGGTCATCCGGCGTACGGAGCACTCCAGCAGCCGGTGCAGTTCCCCGGCCCAGCCGTCCCCGGCCGGCCCGGTGTCCCACACCAGGACGGGCGCTCCGGCCATGGCGCGGCGCAGTCCGTCCGTGGGGACGGTGCCCCTGTTGTCGGTGAAGCCGCTGCTCGTACGGGTGTTGCAGTCGGCGGCGAGGGCGGTGCGGGGGCCGGCCCCGTACACCAGGAGGGTGTGGGGGTAGCCGGCGTGGGGGACGCGGTAGAACTCCGAGTGCCGCATGCCGTACAGGTCGGGGGAGACCGGTACGGCGTGGCCGCGGGCGAGCTCCCGGTGGACGAGGTCGAGGGCGTGTTCCTCCTCGTGCGGGGAGGTCTCCCAGCGGGCGCTGAGGCCGCGCTGGAAGCGCGGGTGGTGGTAGCCGGCGTCCAGGCCGCCGTAGAGGGTGAGCAGTTCGCCCTCCGCGGTGCGTTCGACGACGAAGTCGACCGGCTGGGCCAGGGCGCGGGCCGTCTCGCGCAGTCCGGTGGCGTAGAGGGCGTCGCGCAGGCAGTGCACCCAGCAGGAGATCCGGGTGTGCGGGAGGGATTCGATCGTGTCGGGCGCGGCGCCCAGGTAGGGGAATGCGGTGGTCATGGCGGCGGGCCCCCTCCGGTGGCCGTCGGTGTGCGGGTGCGGGTGCCGGTCCGACCGGCACGGTGTCCCGGGCGGTCCTCGGTGAGCCGGTCTCCCGGCCGCCGGCCGGAAGTTCAGAAGGTCTTCGTCATCATGTGGGACTCGATCTCGGCGGCGACGCCCGCGTAGAGCTCCTCGTGGGACACCCTGACGGCGTCGAGCCACTCCTCGAACTCGGTGGAGTCATCGGTGGACGGGGCGGCGCTGCCGGTCTCGGCGACGATGCGGTCGTTCAGGTCCCTGCTGAGTGCGGACACGGTCCGGCTCCTTTCTGTCAGGGGCGGGCCCGGTGCCGGGGCGGCTTCCTGCCGGCCGGGCGGGTCCGTGGGGTTCAGGCCGCGGCGCCCAGCAGGGCGGGCCGCTGGGACAGGCGGACCCGGCCCATCCACATGATCTGGGAGACCATCTGGACGAGGCGTTCCCCGTCGGGGGTGGACGGGGCCTCCCCGGCCGGCAGGTCCACCGGCGCCTCGGAGACGGCCACGCCGACCGGGGTGGGCCAGCCGCGTACTGCGTGGCCGATGGTGCGCAGGGTGGCCAGCGTGGAAACGGCGCCCTGGGCACCGGCGCCTACGGCCACGCAGCCGATGGCCCGGCCTTCGAGGTAGGGCGTGGGCCCGTCGAGGTCGTTGACGTAGTCGACGGCGTTCTTCAGCAGGCCGGAGATGGTGCCGTGGTAGGTCGGGGAGACGAGGACGACGCCGTCGGCGCGGCGCAGTTCGTCCAGGAAGTCCTGTACGTCGGGCCAGGCGACGCCCAGTCCGGGGCGGTAGGCGGGGAAGTCGATGTCCGCTCCGCAGAAGACGCGGGTGGTCGCTCCCTGGTCGGTGCAGCGCTTCGCGCACCAGTCGGCGACCCGGTCCGAGGTGGACCCCCGGCGCAGGGATCCGCTGATGAGGACGATGTGCGGTGCGTCGGAGGCGGGGGCGAACTCCTCGCGTGCCCAGTCCTGCACCTGCACCGGCACCGGCACCGGCATGTCGACCACCGTCGGCGCGGCGGGCCGTTCGCGGCGTCTGGCCAGCGGGCGCCAGCCGAGTACGTCGGCGGTGTCGGTGTCCTTTCGGCCGGAGGCCCTCACCCCGGCGTTGCGCTGCTTCTCCTCGGCCTGGCCCGCTCCCTGGTCCAGGGCACCTTGGCGGCGGGACCGGAGCACCACGGCGGCCGTCCGCTCCAGGCGCTCGCGCTGGTAGGACAGGAGGGCGGACTTCACGTCCTCGTGCGCGGACAGGGCGTCGGCCAGTACGACGGCGTCCTCCAGCGCCATGTTGGCGCCCTGGCCGAGGGCGGGGACCATCGGGTGGGCCGCGTCGCCGAGGAGGACGACCCTGCCGTCGACCCAGCGCGGTGCCGGGTCGCGGTCGTGGATGTCGGTCACCACGATGTCGTAGGGGTCGGCGTCGCGGATCAGGTCGACCACGGGGGCGTGCCATCCGGCCAGCGCGGCGGCCAGGTCCTCCTGGGCGCGGTCCGGCCCCTTGGCGGGCCACACCCCGGCGGGCGCGGTGATCTTGGCCGTCCAGTAGAGGGTCTTGCCGCCGACGGGGGCGATGAAGAGCTGGAGGCCGCGGCCGTTGACCACGTAGGAGCGCTGGCCCAGTGCGGATCCCTTGGTGCGGCCGCGCACCGAGGTGTAGCCGCGGTACTGCGCGGGCCCGTCGGCGAGCATGCGGCGGCGCACGGCCGAGTGGATGCCGTCGGCGCCCACCAGGGCGCCGCAGACCAGCGTCTTGCCGTCGGACAGCAGCACCTCGACGGATTCGCCGGCGGCGGTGTAGTCCTCGACGGCGGTGCCGGGCATCACGGTCGCGCCCGCGGCCAGGGCCTCGTCGAGCAGGGCCCGTTGCAGGGCGCTGCGCAGCATCGGGATCTGGGGGGCGCCGAGCCTCTCGCCCATCTCGCCGATCGGCTCCTCGGCGAGGACGGTGCCCGCCGAGTCCATCAGCACACGGACCTCGTCGGGCGCGGTGACGTGGCCGAGGGCCCGGACGCGTTCTCCCAGCTGGGCTCCGAGGGCGTCGAGGGCCCGCACCCCGTTGGGGTACAGCATCAGGCCGGACCCCTGGGTGCCCACGCGTCCCGAGCGCTCGACGACGGTGACGTCGAAGCCGCGGCCGGCCAGCGCGACGGCCGCGGCGAGGCCGCCGATGCCGCCGCCGGCGATGACGACTGACTTCTTCTTGACCATGCTTCAGCTCTCCTGTCTGGACGACTGACTTCTCGTGGATGCGGGAGCCGCCCGCAGAAGCCGCCCGTCGTACGCTCCGAAGGACCCGGTGGCGGCGTCCCACACGGTGCGGCCCGCGCGCAGGGTCCGTTCGACGCGGCCGGTGAAGGTCCAGCCCTCGTACGCCGACCAGCCGCACTTGCTCTCCACGTCGTGGGCGGAGAACATCCAGGGCGTGTCGGGCGCGAAGACGACGAGGTCGGCGTCGGCGCCCGGTTCCAGGCGGCCCTTGCCGGGCAGCCGGAACAGTTCGGCCGGGGCGGCGGCCATGTGGTGGACGAGGCGGGCGATCGCCGTGTCGGGGTCCTCGCCGGGCCGTCGCCGGCGCATGCCGGTCCACACGGCGACGGCGAGTTCCTGGACTCCGGGGAGTCCGGGCGGCGACTGGGCGGGGGTATTCGTCTTCTCGGCGACGGTGTGCGGGGCGTGGTCGCTGCCCAGGGTGGTGACCTGGCCGCCCCACAGCGCCCGCCACAGCCGGTCCTGGTCGCCGCGGGCTCGGATCGAGGGGGACAGCCGGGTGCGGGCGCCCAGACGCCGGGTGTCCTCGTCGGTGAACGAGAGGTGGTGGCCGGTGACTTCGAAGGTGACCGGGTAGCCGGCGGCCTGTGCCGCGCAGACCAGGTCCGCCTCCTCCGCACTGGACAGGTGCAGGATGTGGGCCCGGGTGCCGTACCGCCGTACCAGCTCGATGATCTTGGCGACGGCGACGATGCCGCCGGTGCGCGGGCGGCGCGCCTCGTAGTCCAGGTAGCTGGCGGGCTCTCCCCACCACGCGTCGAGCAGCGCGAACAGCCCGTCGTCCTCGGCGTGCAGGACGAGCTGCACGCCGCCCTCGGCGGCGGCGGCGAAGGCCTTCTCCAGCTGCGCGGGGTCGCGCACCACGGTGGGCGCGGTGTGGTGGCCCGCCATGAAGATCTTGGCGCTGGTGGCGATGTCGGGGTCCAGGTGCGCCAGTATTTCGGGGCGGTCGGGGTCGAGGCCGATGTGGAAGCGGTAGTCCACGAGCGAATGCCCGTCGACGAGGTCCGCCTTGGCCAGCACGGCCTCGGGGTCCAGCGTGGGCGGCCTGGTGTTCGGCATGTCCATCACGGTGGTGACACCGCCGCGGACGGCGGCCCGGCTGCCGTGCGCCCAGTCCTCCTTGTGGGTCAGGCCGGGGGTGCGCAGGTGTACGTGGGTGTCGATGAGACCGGGCAGGACGTAGTGGTCGCCCGCGTCGATGCGCTCGGCGCCGGCGGGCGCGGTGTCGGTGTCCGAGACGGCGGTGATCCGGCCGTCACGGATCAGCAGGTGCCCGGGGCGCACGCCCAGCGGGGTCACCAGACGGCGGCCGCTGACGACGAGTTCGGGGACCGCGTCGCCGGTTGTCAGGCGGTCCATGACAGCCCCACCAGTTCCCGGCACAGGTCGTTGGTCGGCCCCATCAGCCCCACCCCGCGGGCGTCCGCGAGCAGCCGGTCGGCCGTACCCGCGGCGCGGTAGCCGGCCGAGCCGAGCATCCGCGCGACGCCGAGGCAGATCTCCTCGGCGGCGGCGGTGGCGTGCAGCTTGCTGTGCAGGGTGGCCAGACCGGGATCGGGGGCGGTGCGGGCACCGGCCCGTTCCACGGCCGCGCGTACGGTCTCCAGCTGGGTGGCCAGGCCCACGAGCCGGTGGCGCACGGTCGGCAGGGCGAGCAGCCCGCGGGTGCGGGTATGACGCAGCGCCAGGTCGAAGGCGGCCTCGGCGATGCCCGCCGACACCGCCCCCAGGGTCGCCCCGGACTCCCGTACGCCCGCGATGATCGAGGCCGCGCGCCCCTCGGGGCCCAGACGGGCAGCGTCGGCCACCACGCACTCGTCGAGGGTGACCAGCCCGGTGGCGGAGCCGCGCATGCCGGCCAGGTCCAGCGCCAGGTCGGCGACAAGCCCGGGGTTGTCGGCCGGTACGAGGAAGAAGGTCTGCCCGGCGGCCCCGTACGCGGCCTGCTCGCCGGAGCCGGGCGCACCGGTGGCGACCAGCACCAGGTAGAGGTCGGCGACGGCGGCACCCGTGGTGAACGTCTTGGCGCCGCTGAGCAGCCATGAGCCGTCGGGGCGGCGCACGCCCGTACTGGAGAGGTTCTGCTTCGCCGCGCCCGCGCCGTCCTCGCTCCAGGACGAGGCGGCCAGCACGCTGCCGTCCGCCAGGCGCGGCAGCAGCGCCCGCTTCTGCTCCTCGGTGCCCCACTCGGCGATCCGCGCGCTCACCGCGAAGTGCTGGAACGCGATGATCGCCACCGACGGATTCGCGGCGGCGATCCGGGCGGTGACCCGGTTGATCTCGGCGGCGTCCCCGCCCGCGCCGCCATGGGCGCGCGGTACGGCGGTGGCCAGCAGCCCGCTGGCGCGCAGCGCGGAAAGGGCCTCGCGATCCGGCTCACCGGCCGTCGCGGCCTTCTCCGCGGACTCGTACAGCCGCTGGTGCAGCTCGGGTGTGAGCTGGGGTTTCATGCGGCTCCCGACAGCGCCAGGCATTGGGCGACCTCCTCGAATTGCAGATGGCTCAGGGGTTCCAGGACGAACGAGCCCTGAAAGGTGACGCGTTTGCGCGCGACGCTCGCCCACAGCAGCGCGCCGTCCCCGCCGCCGGCGCCGGGCGCCGCGGTCACGGCGGACACGGCCGTACGGCCGCCGCTGGTGACGATGTCCACCAGGCCGTCGGACGCGCCCAGTTCGCGGGCGATGCGCCAGGGCACGGTGTGCGGGACGCGGACGGCGGTACCCAGGCACACGGCGCCGGTCAGCGCGATCGTCGGGTGCCAGCCGGGCACGGTGACGGCGCGGGCGGAGAGGGAACCGTCGGCTCCCGGGAGGATCGCGGCGATCTTGGGGAAGACCCCGTCCGGGTCCCAGCCGAGCCGGCGGGCGGCGGCGGCGCGGATGTGCTCCAGGCGGGCCAGCAGCTCGTCGCCGGCGCCGAACAGGGCCGCGGTGTCGGGGATCGCGAGGGTGCGGGCGTCGATGAACGCGTAGGTGTTGGCGCTGGCCACCAGGGACACCTCGAAGCGCTCACCTCCCGCGTCGAGCGCCGTGCGGGGCTCTCCGGTGGGCAGGAGCCGGGCGAAGGGCACGGGCCGGGGCTGAACGAAGGTGACCGTGAAGCGGACCTCCTCGCGCTCGACGCGGTCGACCTCGCAGACCACGCCGTCGCCGTTGTTGAGGACGTTCACGCGGATCCGTACGCCCGGTACGAGGCGCTCCAGCATCCCGGAGCGGGCCGCGGCGACCACCGCCGACAAGATGGAGTGCCCGCAGGATCCGCGCAGGTCGAAGCGGTCGGGCGCGCCCGGCAGAGCCTGCACGAAGCGGTAGTCGAGGTCGAACATCGGGTGCGTGGACGGCTCCACCAGCGCGATCTTCAGCACGTGGGCGCCGCCCGCGGAGGCGAGGTAGCGCCGGGCCTCGGCCAGGTGGAGCAGCAGCGCCCCCTCCTCGCGCGGGAGCCGGGCGGCGTCGAGCACGAAGGTGGGACAGGGGCTGCCGGCGGCGTAGGCGAGATGGCCGATCACGCGGCCACCGCCGCGTGCCGGGCGGGGGCCGGGGCACCGCCCATGGCGGGGGCCGGGCCCGTCCGGGCGCGGGCGGGCCGGAACTGCTCGCGCCACACCTCGTGCACGAGCAGCGACCACAGCGCCAGCGCCGGAGTGTCGCCGGGCCGTTCGGCCTGTACGTCGAACAGGGCCTGTACGGCGGCCGGGTCGAGGCGGCCGTCGGCGGCGAGCCGGCCGGGCGTGAGCAGGTCCCGGGCCTGCGTCCACAGGGGCTGCCCGGGCCGCAGCATCGCGGTGACGGGGAGGGTGAAGGGCTGTTTGGGGCGGTGCAGCACACTGTCGGGCAGCAGCCCGGCGGCGGCCGCGTAGAGGGTCCGTTTGACCTGTCCGTCGTGCAGCCGCAGCCGGTCGGGCAGCGAGCGGCCCAGCGCTACGACGGAGCGCTGGCAGAACGGCAGGCGCACCTCGATCGAGCCGGCCATGCTCAGGTGGTCGACGCGGCGCAGGTGGTAGGCGGGCAGCCGGTGCCCCAGTTCGAAGCGGGTGATGCGCTCCAGCACCGTGCCGGGGCCGTGCAGCAGGTCGTGCTCCGCCCCGGCGGGCAGCGCCGGTACCTCGCGCAGCCGGTCGCGGAAGTCGTCGGTGTACAGGGAGCGGCGCAGCGCGGCCGGGACGGCCGACAGCGCGTCGAGGTAGTCCGGGGCCCACGCGGCGCCGGCCGCGGCGGACTCGGCTGCATGCCGCATGCGCCCGTACCCGCCGAAGACCTCGTCGGCGGCGTCGCCGGTCAGCGCGACGGTGAAGCCGGCCGCGCGCACGGCCTTGAACAGGGCGTACGTGCTGAGGGCGATGGGGTCGGCGTTGGGCTGCCCCAGGTGCCAGACCGTCTCCTCCAGCAGCGCCGGGAACTCGGCCGGGTCGATCTCCACCTGGTGGTACGCGGCTCTCGCGCGCTCGGCGGCCTGCCGGGCGAAGTGCCGTTCGTCGAAGGGCCAGGAGCCCTTGTAGGCGATGTTGAAGGAGTGCACGGGGCCGTGTTCGGCGGCCAGCGCGGTCACCAGGCTGGAGTCGAGCCCGCCGGAGGTGATCAGGGCGACGGGCACGTCGGCGACGAGGAGCCGGCCGACCTCCTCGCGCAGGGCGCGGCGCACCCGCACGGCGGTGGCGGCGCCCTCGCCGGGCCCGGGCTGCGGCAGTTCGGCGGCGGGGCGGCGCCGGCTGTGCGGGGCGGCTCCCTGTTCGCACACCAGCGTCGTCGCCGGGGCCATGACCTCGATGCCCTCGAACATCGTCTGCCCGCCGAAGGGGGTGCGCGTGGCGAGGTAGGCGTCCAGGGCGGTCTCGCGGATCCGGGCGCCGGCGCCGGCGAAGCCGAGCAGTGCGGGGATCTCGGAGGAGAAGTGCAGGGAGCGGGCCGCCGCGTCCCACCGGTAGTAGAGCGGCTTCATGCCGATCTCGTCGGTGGCCAGCAGCAGCCGGGGCCGTGCGCCGCGCAGGTCGACCAGGGCGATGGAGTACATGCCGTCGAGGTGGTCGGTGAAGGCGTCCCCGTACTCCAGGTACAGGGCGGGGATGACGTTGCCGTCGCAGCGGTCGTCGAAGGAGTGGCCGAGCCCTTCGAGGCGGTGGCGCAGCGCGCCGTGGTTGTAGATCTCGCCGTTGAAGACGACGTGGAGGCGGCCGTCGAGCCCGTAGGGCTGACTGCCGCCGTCCAGGTCCACGACGGCGAGCCGGTTGCTGCCCAGCCCCCAGTCGGGTGCCTGGCGGATGCCGGTCGCGTCGGGGCCGCCGTGGCGCTGGAGCGCGGCGACGGTGCGCATCTCGTGCGGCGAGGCCTCCGCGTTGAAGTAGCCGTAGATCCGGCACATGTCTGCCTCCTGTCCTTCCGTGAGGAGACGACGGTCAGCCGCGTACGTGCGCCCAGCCGGTCCGTATGTCGAACGTGGACACCAGCAATCCTTCCGAGCGCGGCAGAGTCCTGCGCCCTCCCATGGCGGCGCGGGTGCGCCCGGCCATGGGAGGGGTACGGCGGCGGTCGGACGGGACCGGCCGGACAGGACGCGCCGAGCCAACCACGGGCCCCGGACGGCGGCAACAAGCCATCGGTGAGCGCGACGACTTCAGCAACTCGGCGGTGTGGCGAAGTCGGGCTGTCACCCGGGCCGGGGTGACTTGTTCAAGTCGCGTCCCGCCCCGACGCCCGCCTTGTCGCCCCGTTCGCGCCCGTGGTCAGCTCGAATCCGTGTCTTCAGAAAGGGGCGCTGATCCGATGAGCTTTCGGCAGCTGCACCCGAACATCAGGCTCCGTATCTGCGTCGGCTTCATCCAGCGCCTGCTGGGCATCATGCTCATGCCCCTGGTGGTCATCCATCTCGCGTCGCTGTACGGGGCCGCGCTCGCCGGCGTCCTCACCCTCACCGTGGCGGTGTCCGGAATCGCCGCCAACTTCGTCGGCGGCCACCTCGCCGACGTGTACGGCCGCAGGCCGCTGCTGATCGCCGGGGAGCTCGGGGCGACGGTCTCCTTCGCGCTGCTCGCGCTGGTCAACTCGCCGTGGTTCTCCTCGGGTGCGGCCACCTTCCTGCTGTTCCTGGTCAACACCTGCTCCTCCCAGGTGGCGACGCCCGCCGCCGACGCGATGATGATCGACGTCTCGACGCCGGAGAACCGCCCGCTCGTCTACACGATCAACTACTGGTCGGTGAACCTCGCGTTCACCACCGGCGCGCTGCTCGGCGGCCTCCTCTACGACGGCCACTTCACCCAGCTCCTCACCGGCGCGGCGGTGCTGTGCGCGGGCACCACCGGGGTGGTGTGGCGCTGGATCAGCGAGACGGCCCCGCGTACGGGCAAGGAGGCCGCCACCGGTGTCCCGGCGATGCTGCGCGGCTACCTCGCCGTGGCCAAGGACCGGGTCTTCCTGCGGATGCTGATTGCGGCGGTGCTGATCGCCGCCGTCGAGATGCAGACCGGCTACTACATCGCGATCCGCCTCGCGGCGGACTTCCCCGAGCAGGCGCTGGCTTCGATCGGGTCGTGGACGGCGCCGCGCGTGGACGGTGTGGCCATGCTGGGCATCCTGCGCGCGCTCAACGCGGCCCTGGTGGTGGCGCTGGTCCTGTTCGCGGGGAGCCTGCTGAGCCGGATCTCCGACCGGGCCCGGCTGTACGCGGGCATCGGCGTCTTCACCGTCGGCTACATGGTCTGGGCCGTCAGCAACACCGGTTGGGTGCTGATCGCCGCGGCCGTCGTGCTCACCCTGGGCGAGATCGCCTCGATCCCGATCCGCCAAGCGCTCCTGGCCGACCTGGTCGATCCCGCCGCGCGCACCAAGTACATGGCGGTCTACGCCCTCAACGCCCGCATCGCCCTGGTCATCGCGTCCCTGTGCGTCACCCTCGGCGCCTTCGTACCGCCGCTGGCGATGAGCCTGCTCTACGCGAGCGCCGGTGCCGCCGCCGTCCTGGTGTACCGCTCGCTGCTGCGCCTGCGCGCTGCACGGCAGACGCAGGAGGACCGGGACACGGCCGCGGCCGTGGCGCCGGCCGCCTGACACCCCCCGCCGAGAATCCGCGAACGGAGTCACACCCCGATGACACACCCCCCGCACCCGCCCCTCGCGGCTCCCGACCGGCTCCTGATGGTGATGCCCTACAGCCAGTTCGTCCGCAAGGCGGTGGAGGCGGGGTTCACCGTCTGGTCGATCTGGGATCCGTCCCTGCGCGAACGGGCGTACCTGGACGAGGTCGCGCTGCACTCCGAGGAACTGCTGCTGACCGACTTCTCCGACACCCGGGCCCTGCGCGAGCTGATCACCACGACCGCGCGGGCGAACGGCATCGGCCGGATCCTGCACCTGGGGTCCGAGGACACGATGGACGTGGCCGTGGAGGCGGCCGAGGAGCTCGGCCTGTCGCCCAACAGCGCCGCCGCGGTGCACCGGCTCAACGACAAGGCCGCGATGCGGCGGCTCCTGGACGCGGCGGGGCTCAGCGTGGTGCGGGCGGAGCCGGCCCGGTCCGTGGACGACGTCGTGGCGGCCGTCGCCTCCGTGTCCGCCGCCTCCGGGGGGGTCGCCTCCGGAGGGGTCGCGGCGCCGGTGATCGTGAAGCCGTCCGGCGCGTCGGGCAGCCGGGGTGTGGCCCTGGTACGTGAGGCCTCGGACCTCGACGAGTGGGCGGATCGGGTGACCGGCGCCGGGCTCGGCGGGCCGTTCCTCGTGGAGGAGTACCTGGAGGGGCCCGAGTTCAGCGTCGAGACCCTCACCGTCGACGGCGTTCACCACGTCGTCGGCGTCACGGCGAAGCAGACGGACGGTCCGCCCGGCTTCGTCGAGACCGGACACGTGCACCCCGCGCCGCTGTCCGCGCCCGACGAGAGCGCGATCCGCACCGTGGTGACGGAGCTGCTGAACCTGGCCGGGCACCGGTTCGGCCCCGCGCACACCGAGGTGATCCTCACCGCCGGCGGTCCGCGGATCGTGGAGTCCCAGGCCCGCCTGGGCGGCGACCGCATCCCGCTCCTGGTCGAGGTGGCCACCGGCTTCGACATCGAGGCGGCCGTCTTCCGCGCGCTGGCCGGTGAACCGGTCGTCGTGCCGGGCGCCGTGCGCACCGCCGCCATCGGGTTCTTCCGGTTCCCGGCCGGCCCGCTGCAGTCGGTGGCGGGCCTCGAAGAGGTCCGCGACCTGTCGTACGTACACGCCCTGCACTTCCCGTTCACCCCCGGCGACGAGCTGCCCCGCACCACCGACTCCTTCACCCGGCACGGGTACGTCGTCGTCGACGGCGCCTCGCCCCGGGAGGCGGCCGGCCGGATCGCCTCCGTCCGGGAGCGACTGCGGGTCGTCGTCCGGGAGACCGTCCTTGCCAATTCGAAGGGAACCGTCCGTTGAGCACCCCCCGTACCGTCCTGCTGATCGGCGGGGTCGACGTCCACCTGGAGCGCTTCAAGGCGCTCGGTGTGCGCGTCGTCCTCGTACAGCACCCCGACAAGGTCACCGCCTTCCAGACGAAGACCGCCGATGTGACCCTGATCGTCGACTACACCGACTGGGACACCGTCCTGCCCTTCGCCGAGGCGGCCCGCCAGGTGTACGGCGCCGACGCCGTGGTCTCGCTGACCGAGCCCGGGCTGAACCCGGCGGCCCGGCTGGCCGACCTGTTCGGCCTGAGCGACGGCCGGCGCTACGAGGTGAGCCGCCGGATGCGCGACAAGTGGCTGATGCGCCGCCACCTCATCGCCCAGGGGCTGCCCGCCCCGCACGTGGCCCGGGTCGAGGGCCGCCAGTCGCTGGAGGCCTTCGGGGAGCTGGCCGGCTACCCGTTCATCGTCAAGCCGGTCTCCACGACGGCCGGGTTCGGTCTGATCCGCGCCGAGAACCCCGAGGACCTGGACCGCGTGTGGGCACGCGTGAAGGAGCTGGACGGCGGCCGCACCGACCGGGGTTCGACCATGTTCGTGGTGGACGGCTTCCTGATGGAGTCGTACATCGACGGACCCGAGTTCAGCGTCGAGGCGCTCAGCTTCGCGGGCCGGCACGTGGTCATCGCCGTCACCGAGAAGCTCGTGGACGAGGCCCACTTCGCCGAGCTGGGCCACGCGGTGCCGGCCCGGCTCGAGGCCGCCGACCGCGACCGGATCACCGTCGCGGTCGAGGAGTTCCTCACGGGCATGGGCGTCACCGACGGCCCCAGCCACACCGAGATCCGGCTCAGCAGCCGCGGTCCCGTCGTCATCGAGTCCCACAACCGGCTGGGCGGGGACCACATCGTCGAGCTGGTCGAGGCGGCGTACGGGATCGACATGGTCGCCTACGGCGCGGCCTGGGCGGTCGGCCTCACCGAGGCCCTGGCGGTGGCCCCCGACGCCACGGGCGCGGCGTGCACCCGCTTCGTGCTCCGCGCTCCGGGCACCGTCGTCGCGGTGTCCGGCGTCGAGGAGGTCGCCGAACGGGACGACGTGCTGGTCGCCACGCTGTCCGTGGCACCGGGCGACACCGTACGGCCGCTGCGCGACAACTGGGACCGGCTCGGCTGTGTCGTGGTGCGCGCGGCCGACACCGACAGCGCGGTCGAGCTGTGCGAGCGGCTGACGCGCGAGGAGATCCTCATCGACATCGAGCCCGCAGCGGCCTGAGGGCGGGGCGTGCCGTCCTGCCGGCGCGGCGCCGGGCAGGACGGCGGGTCCCTGTTGCCCCGGACGGGCGGGGCGGGGGGATAATCGGCCCATGGTCATGGGTCACTCCGCGAACGCCGCGCCGCCCGCCGTATCGGCGGCCGAGGTGCTGCGCGCCCGGTACGCGGGCCGGCTGCCCGCGTCCCTGGGGGAACTCTCGGGGCCCGCGGACGGCGTGGTCGAGCTGCCGCTGCACGTCGCCTGGTCCGGACTGCGCGCCTACGACCTGGGCCGGCCGCGGCTGCGCATGGGCCTGTACCGCACGGTCCTGGCCGAGGGCCAGCACGAAGACCTCGTCACCCTGCTCCACCGCGATCTGCTCGTCGCGCAGTGGCCTGTCCTGCGCATGCTGGTCAGCCGGCACGTGCGGCAGGTCTGGGAGGACGCGTTCCCCGAACTCACGGCCCCGGAATCCGCGGCGGCGTGAAGCTGAACGGTCTGCACCGCAGGCTCCTGGCCGCCGTCATCGACATCGGCGCCCCCTATCCGCTGGTGCTCACCGGCGGGTACGCCGTCCAGGCCCACGGTCTGGTCGAGCGCGTGAGCCAGGACCTCGACGTCGCCACCGAGAATCCCGCACCCATGGCGGAGATCGTCGCCGGCCTGGACCGCGGGCTGACCGAGCGGGGCTGGCGGGTACGGGTGGTCGCCGTGGACGCGCTCTCCGCCCGTCTGGTGGTCACCGACCCGTCGACCCGCGAGGACTGCGAGGTCGACGTCCTCAAGGAACACTTCTGGTCGGCGCCGGCCCAGACCGAGTACGGCCCCGTCCTGGCCTTCGACTCGGTCATCGGCACCAAGGTCCGCGCCCTCGCGGACCGCGGGGCGGTGCGCGACCTCATCGACGTCCACGCCGCCTCCCGCCACCGCACCGCCCCCGAACTGGAACGTCTCGGTGAGCGGCACGGCCGCGGCGAGTTCCGGCTGGAAGACCTACGGGACCGCCTCACCGGCGCCGACTGGGCCGACGACGAGGAGTTCGCCGCCTACGGCCTCACCGAGGAGGAGACGGCCTCGTTGCGCGCCTGGGCCCGGAACTGGGCCGACGGACTGGAGCAGCGGCTGCACGACCCAGACGACGAGACCTGACCTGCGGAAATACGGACGGTACCTGCCGCTGCACGCAATCGCCTCGCCGTTCCGGCCGGCGGCCAGATCCGGGGTCAGGCTCCCTGGGGCGTGGTGAGGCGGGCCGCTGTGCGGGTGGTGAGGGCTGTCGCGGTGGTCAGGGCCGCCCAGGAGGTGAGTTCCACGACCTCGCGGTCGGAGGGGTGGTGCTCGCGGAACTCGGCGACGTCTCGGTCCGTGACGCGGTAGGCGGTGAACGCGGTCAGCAGCGCGAGGCGGCCGGCCGGCCGGTGCTGCGGGGCGAGGGCCGCGACGGCCTCGTCCAGCCAGCGGGGGGACAGGTCCGGCGGGGTGCCGTCCCAGGTGGCCAGGTGCGCGGCCAGGAGGTCCTGTACGGGGTGCGGGACCCAGCGCGCCGCCTCGGTGACGGCCCCGTACGAGCGGGCGAGCGCCCCGGCCACGGCCGGGGCGGGGCGGGCCCATTCCAGGTCCGCCGGGAGCGGGGCCTCGGGCAGCAGCTCGAGGGAGGCTCCGGCGGCCGGGGGGGCGGCGACCGGCCGCATCGTGCGGGCCACGGTGCGCAGGATCGTGCCGCGTGCCGCGGCCGGGGTCGCCGCCGGCAGCGGCGAGTCCTCCAGGAAGATCCCGACCATGCGGTTGAGGTAGTGGAAGGTGAGGGCGACGCCCAGGATCTCGGGCGCCTCGTCGGGGGTGAACGGGGCCGGGCCGGGATCCCGGCCCTTGACCGCCGCCCGGATCCATTGCTCCACGGGGCCGGCGGCGGTGTCCTGCGCCGTCCGCGGCAGGGCCTGGAGGGTGGCCTGGTGGACGTCGACGCAGTACGGGCAGGAGTTGGCGCGGGAGACCTCCGTGGCGACGGTCTCCTTCACGGCCCGGTCCACCCGGCCCTCGACCAGGAGGGTCTCGCGCAGCAGCATCCAGCTCGCCGCCAGCGGCTGCGGTGCGGCGGAGTGCAGGGCCAGCGGCGGCGCCAGTACGCCGAAGTCCCGCTGGGCCTGGGCGTAGACGCGGGCGACCTCCCCCCGGGCGCGGCCCGGGGAGACGGCCTTGACATGGCGGATGTCGCGCAGTGCGCCGCGCAGCACGGCTCGTACGACGGTCCTCATCGTCCCTCCACGATCTCGAGCTGGGCCATCATCCCGGCCACGTTGTGTTCCTGCATGTGGCAGTGGTAGACGTACTTGCCCGGCCAGCCCTTGAAGGTGGCCTGGACCCGCAGGGTCTCGCCGGGCCGCACCAGCACCGTGTCCTTGAACCCGGATTCGCCGGGCAGCGGCGGCTTTCCGTCCCGGTCGAGCACCCTGAACATCACCATGTGCAGGTGGAAGGTGTGGTCGATGCCGCCGAACTCCGAGTCCACGGTGTCGGCGTTGTAGATCTCCCAGATCTCGGTGGTGCCGTTCTGGATGACGGCGTCGATCCGGTCCGGGTCCCAGCTCAGGTCGTTGATGGCGTAGGCCATCTTGGACGGGGCGACGGCGAGCTTCTGCCGGCGGGTGCGGGCCGGCGCGGGCAGCGCGGGGAGCGGGCGCAGGGTGGCGGGCACCCGGCTGTAGTCGGCGGCGCGGCGCGTGACGTCGAAGCGCATCACGGGGCCGGCGGCGTCGGAGAGCACCAGCTTGCTGCCGATGTCGTGGCGGGAGAAGTCGACGACGATCTCGATGCGCTCGGCGGGGGCGAGGGTCAGCTTGGTCCGGGTCACCGGCTCCGGCAGCAGACCGCCGTCGGAGGCTATCTGGACCATTTCCACGCCGCCGAGGTCCAGCTCGAAGATCTTGTGGATGGAGGAGTTCAGCAGCCGGAAGCGGTACTTGCGCGCCGCGACCGGGAAGAAGGGCAGGGGCCGGCCGTTGGCGAGCAGGGTGGAGCGCGCCTCGGGGTGCTCGACGTCGAGGATCAGGCCGCCGGCCGCGTCGAAGTGGGCGTCGCGGAGCATGATCGGTACGTCGTACTGGCCGCTGGGCAGTCCGAGCCGCAGCTCGTCCGCGCCCTCGATGAGGTAGAAGCCGTGCATGCCGCGGTAGACGTGCTCGGCTTCCATGTGGTGGGTGTGGTCGTGGTACCAGAGGGTCGCGCCGTCCTGCTGGTTGGGGTAGTCGAACGTACGCGACGCCCCCGCCGCGAAGAGGTCCATCGGGTAGCCGTCGCTCGCGGGCGGGACGTGCCCGCCGTGCAGGTGCACGTTGACGGGCAGGCCCAGCCGGTTGACGTACTTGACCTGGACCTTGCGGCCGGCCTTGGCCTTGATGGTGGGGCCGACGAAGGTTCCGCCGTAGGTGAGTACGGGGGTCTTCGTGCCCGGCAGGATCTCGGCCTGGGCGTTCTGGAGGGCGATCTCGTAGACGTCGGTGCCGCCCCGGGTGCTCACGGGCCGGGCCACCTTCGGCACGGGCATCTCCACGGAGAAGGGCTCCGCCGCCTGTACGGGGGAGGCCTTGGCGACCATCCCCATGCGCATGATGTGCTGCTGGGCCTCGGAGCGGCCGAGCCGCGCCGTCGCCGTTCCGGTGCCGTTGCGCCCGGCCATGGTCATCGGCCAGGCCAGTGCCGCTCCGGTCGCGACGATCCCGCCGGCTGCCAGCATGACGCCACGTCTGTTGAGCATCTGGTCCCCTCGTACGCTTCGCTGGGCGCCCGCGCGGACCTGCGGCCCCCCGGTCCCGGACCGTCCCGGCGCCGCTGAAGATCCTGGCACCGGCCGCCCCCGGGGTCGTTATTCGATCTTGCGGAGTTGGCGGCGGTTGCCCGCGCCGGGCGGCCGGACCGGCCGCCGCGGGCAGGGCAGCAACCGCGGAGATGCGGCCCGCCCGGTGCGGCGCACAGGATTCCGGCGGAGCCGCCCGGGTGCCGTGTGGCCGTATGAGGGGAGAAGCGGGTTCATGGCAGAGGTACGGGACCTGGCGGGGATCGGGAAGCACTACGACGAGCGCACGCCCATCGGTGAGGAGTTCCGGGACGGCCAGTTGCACATGTGGTACTGGTACGACCGCGACGACGAGGCCACGCTGCCGGAGGCGGTGCACCGCGTCACCCGCAAGGTGACCGAGACCCTCGGGCTGCGGCCGGGCGAGCGCGTGCTGGACGCGGGCTGCGGTCCGGGCGAGGCCTCGCTGTTCCTGGCCCGGCAGTACGGGGTCGAGGTCACGGGTGTGACGATCAGCAACTTCGAGCTGGAGCGGGCCCGCGGCCGGGCCGAGGCGGGCGGCCTGTCGCACCTGGCGGACTTCCGTTACGGCGACTTCATGGAGCTGCCCTTCCCGGACGGCTCCTTCGACGCCGTGCTGGCGCTGGAGTCCCTGCAGAACGCGCCCGACCTGGGCCAGGTGCTGCGCGAGCTGTATCGGGTGCTGCGTCCCGGCGGGCGCATCGCCTTCTCCGACTTCAGTCTCGGGGAGCCGGGTGACGCGGAGCGCCTCGGGACGTTCATGACCACGCTGAAGCTGCCGGTGCTGCCGAGCCTGGAGGAGTGGCTGGGGTACGTGCGCGAGGCCGGTTTCGCGGTCGAGGAGTTCACCCAGTGCGGTCCGCGGGTCTTCGGCATGAAGGGGAAGTACCTGGAGGCCGCGATGGGTCAGCGGGAGCAGGTGGCGGAGAAGTTCGGCGAGGACCGCCTCGCCGAGTTCTCCCGCGTGCACCGCGGGTTCTTCGCGCCCCGCAAGGAGCAGATCGGCTACGCGATCGTCTGCGCGCGCAAGCCGCGCTGAACCGCGTCGAACCCGCGCCGCGTACGAGAACGCCGGCCGCCCGATGACGGGCGGCCATGCGCGTGATTCCGTTCACCGCCGGCGGGTTCCCCGGCGCCGGCCAGTCCTTCACGTACGC
>NZ_JBSFDF010000078.1:0-23414 GCF_053593795.1 Streptomyces sp. NPDC002104
GAGCTGCTCGGGGCCGGGCTCGTACTCCCAGCCGAACAGGTCGGCGTAGAACTCCTCGGTGGTCCCGAGGCCGTGCACCATCAGGCACCGGGCCACTGCCGTCCTGCGGGCCGGTTACGCCGGCGCCGGACTGCCGCTCTCCGCGGAGGCCGCCGCTGCTGCCGCCGCGGCCGCGGCCCTGGCCTCGCCCTCGGCCTGGGTGCGCTTGGAGAACCGGATGGTCCACACGATCAGCGAGACCAGGAAGCCGTAGATCAGGAGGGGGCTGACCCAGACCATCGTGTCGACGCTCAGCGCGTACGCCAGCACCACCCGCACCGAGGCCTCCACCAGGTACGCGACACCCCAGACGGTGGTCATCCGCCGCATCGCCCTGCGGAAGTCCGGGTACTGCCAGAGCCCGTTGAAGTAGGCCACGCCCTCCTTGGTCCCGTCGGTCCCGAACTTGCGGCCGAAGTAGAACATCAGCGGGCGGGGAGTGAACAGGGTGGCGACGCAGAGCGCGCCGAACAGGCCCGTCACCCCCGAGTCCTTGATGAGCAGGGCGCGCGCCGAGTGCGTGCCGATCAGCGCGACGAGAGCGGTGATCACCAGGAAGACCAGGGTGACCACGGCGAACTCGTCGACCTTGCGGCGCCAGGCGAGGTGGACGGCGGAGTCGACCACCGGCCAGACGCCGCTGACCAGGAGCGCGGCGAACTCGCTCCAGCCCCGGTCCGTCAGCATGTTGTACGTGAGGATGGGCGCGACCACGTTGAACGCGATGGTCAGGACCCAGCCGATGGCGGCGGCCGATCCGGACCTGGCCGGCGGCCCGGACTGCGCTGCCGGTTCTTGCTGAGTGGACAAGGTTCCCCCTGGGACAGACCTGATGGTGTGCGGTAAGGGGGAACGTAGGAACAGGGCGGCCGCACGGCAAGGGCCTGCCGTCCCAAATGATGATCAAGCCGACCGGACGGGCAGATTCCGGGTGTCAGGCGCGCAGGCCCCGGATGACGAGGGCGGTGACCGCCTCGAACTCGGCGGTGATGGTCGGCTCCAGCCAGTCCGCCGCGTACTGCGGATCGTGGAAGCGGCCGGTGGCGTCGAACACCGCACGCGCGGTGGCCGGCACGTCGGGCGCGCTGAGCGAGCCCGCCGCGACCCCCTCGCCGATGATCCGGGAGAGCTGCTCGATCAGCTCGGTGATGTGGCGCTCCACCACCCCGCTGCTCTCGCCGAGCAGCACGATGTACGTCGCGAACAGCTCCGGGTCGTCGCCCGCCTTGTGGCGCTTGGCCTCGAACAGCGCCTCAAGCCAGGACTCCAGCTTGGAGGGGGCCGGCTCGGCCGGCGCCGAGGCGATCTCCTCCAGCATCACCACGCTCTTGGCGAGCCAGCGGTCCGTGACGGCCTCGCGCAGCGCGGCCTTCGAGGGGAAGTGCCGGTACACGCTGCCGTGGCTGACGCCCAGGGCGCGCGCCACGTCCACCACCGTCGCCTTGGTCGGGCCGAAGCGGCGCAGCACCTCCTCGGTGGTTTCGAGGATGCGCTCGGGGGTGAGGGGCTCGGCGGCTGCGGGTGGCATGAGTACGACCGTACAGCCGGATCAGTGCTCGCTGTCCAGGTGGGCCATCTGGGCTGCCGGGTACCGGTCGCCCGCCGCCGCGCCGGCCGGAACCGCGTCCTCGATGGCGGCGAGATCGGCGGGGGTCAGGGCGACCTGAAGGGCGCCCAGGGCCTCGCCGAGCCGTTCCCGGCTGCGGGCGCCGATCAGCGGCACGATGTCCTCGCCCCGCGACAGCACCCAGGCGATGGCGGTCTGGGCGACGCTGACGCCCTTCTCGTCGGCGACCTTGCGCAGGGCGTCGACCAGGTCGAGGTTCCGGTCGAGGTTCTCGCCCTGGAAGCGCGGGCTCATCCCGCGGAAATCGCCCGGAGCCAGGGCGCGGTCGCGGGTGAAGTGGCCGCTGATCAGGCCGCGGGACAGCACGCCGTACGCGGTGACGCCGATGCCGAGCTCGCGGGCGGTCGGCAGGATCTCCTCCTCGATTCCGCGCGAGATCAGGGAGTACTCGATCTGGAGGTCCGCGATCGGTGCCACGGCTGCGGCCCGGCGCAGGGTGTCCGCGCCGACCTCGGAGAGCCCGATGTGGCGCACGTGCCCGGCCGTGACGGCCTCGGCGATGGCGCCGACGGTCTCCTCGATCGGCACGTCGGGGTCCACGCGGGCGATGCGGTAGACGTCGATGTGGTCCCGGCCGAGCCGCTGGAGCGAGTAGGCCAGGAAGTTCTTGACGGCCGCCGGCCGGCCGTCGTACCCGGTGAAGCCGCCCTCGACCGTGCGCAGGGCGCCGAACTTCACGCTGGTCAGCGCCTTTTCCCGGGCCGCGGCGGGGGCGGTGCGCAGGGCTTCGTTGATGAGGAGCTCGTTGTGCCCCATGCCGTAGAAGTCGCCGGTGTCGAGGAGGGTGATCCCGGCATCGAGGGCGGCGTGGATGGTGGCGAGGGACTCCGCCCGGTCGGCCTCGCCGTAGAGGGCGGACATCCCCATGCAGCCCAGCCCCAGCGGGAAGACGGAGGGCCCGGTGCTGCCGAGGGTGCGGGTGGCGGTCTGCGGGGTGCTCTGAGGGGTGCTCTGCGGGGTGCTCTGGTTCGTGGTCATGGAACGAGAATGGCATGACGGGTGACAGATTTCAATATCTGTCACCCGTACGTGTGGGGAAGCCCCGCCCGCAGGGCGGACGGGGCTGGGGGAGCGGGCTGGAGGGGCGTCAGGACTCCGGGTGGGCCAGGCGGCTCAGCAGGGTGACGGCCTCCCCGCGCGGGACCGGCCGGAAGAACTCCTCGTCCACTCCTTCGACGGCGGCGATCGCCCGCGGCGCCAGCTCCGCCCCGGCCGCGGTGACGCGCAGCCGCTTGGCGCGGGTGTCCGCCGGGTCGACCTCGCGCGCGAGCAGCCCCTTCTGTTCCAGGGTGCGCACCACCTGCGAGGTCATCTTCACGTCGGTGCCCGCCTGGCGCGCGAGCGCCTGCTGGTTGGGGTGCTCGCCCCGCTCGTTGAGCCACCAGGCGCACGCGAGGAGGACGAACTGCACGTGGGTCAGGCCCAGGGGGCCCAGTGCCGCGGCGATGCCGCGCTGCCAGCGCAGGGTGGCGTGCCAGAGCAGGAAACCGGGGCTCTCGCCGGGGGTGAGGGCCATCAGCCCTGGGCCGCCCGCACCAGCGCGGCCATGGTGTCGGGCCAGTCGGCCGTGATGGCCGGACCGATCTGCGGCCCCGCTTCGGCCGCGCCCTCGCCGCTGATCTCCATCCGGTACACCACCCGGCCGCGCTCCGGGCCGAGCCGCTCGATCCGGTGGGTGGTCCGCAGGACCAGGCCGCCGAAGCGCGCCTCGTCGACGAACATCTCGCCCTCGGTGGCCTCGGCGACGAGCAGGTCCACGGGGTCCTGGCCGGCCGGGGTCATGGTGATCTCCGCGCCCGCCGCGAAGGGGCCCCGGAGTTCGATCTTCTCGATGTCGGCGTTCCAGGTGCCCCAGTTCTCGACGTCGGCCCACAGGGCCCAGACCGCCTCGGGTGCGGCGGTGGTCTCGATGGCGTGCTCGTACTCCCACACGGGGGCCTCCAAGTAGATGTTCTGCGCGTAGACTATCTGCGCGCAGAGCAACTGTCCAGGAATCCCGCGGGGGAGGCGCGGCGCGGGGCCGTCAGGCCGCCGCGCGCAGGATCAGGGCGGCTGCCGCGAGCAGGGCGAGAACGGCCGCGGGGGCGAAGTTGTAGTCCTTCGCGCGCACGTGGAAGACGATCGCGCCGATGAAGTACAGGGTCACGCCGAGGGCGGCGGCCATGCCCAGCGGGGGCAGCCACAGGCCCGCGACCAGGCCGATCGCGCCGGCCGCCTTGAGTGCGGCCAGCCACGGGAGCCAGGAGTCCGGCACTCCGACCTTCCCCATGCTCTCGGTGATGGACGGGTTGCGCTGGAGCGTGAAGGTCGCGGACGCGGCCAGGGTGAGGGCGAGGAGTCCGGCGACGACGGCGTAGGCGATGAACATGATGTGCTCCAACGATTGGCGACTTTGAATCATTGAATACCATCAACGATCGGCAGGATGCAATCATTTCTTGGTTGTTACGATGTGGACATGACGGCTGTTCAGGACTCCCCGCACGCGCCGCAGCGGCTGGGCCTGCTGCTGGCCTGGCACGGATCGGTCACCCAGACCCGCATGAAGAAGGCGCTCAGCGCCGCGGGACTCACCCCGCGCCACGCGATGACCCTGACGCACCTGGACGGCGGGCCCATCGGCCAGGGCGCACTGGCCGAGCGGCTGGAGGTGGACCCGAGCGTGCTCGTCGGGATCCTCAACGACCTGGAGGGCGCCGGGCTCGCCGAGCGCCGCCGGGACCCCGCCGACCGCCGCCGTCACAACGTCGCCATCACCGCCGCGGGCACCGAGGCCCTCGCGAAGACGAACGCCGCCCTGGACGCGGTGGAACTCGGACTGTTCGCCCGTCTCTCGGACCGGGACCAGGAAGTACTGCGCGGGCTGCTGGCCCGGATCGACTCGCACAGCGAGGACTTCGCCTGCGACGAGTAGGGGGACGAGCAGGGGACGAGCAGGGGACGAGCCGGCGCAGGGACCGGCGTGCAGCCGTGCCGCCGCGCCGCCGCCCCCGGCTCAGTGCCGCGGTGCGGAGCCCTTGCGCGCGGAGCCGGACCGGGGCTCCAGGGCGCGGGCCGTGCGCAGGGCCGTCTCCCGGGCCCACGTGCCGCTGGTGGCGAGGCCGACGCACAGGACGAGCAGCCCGCACACCGTGATGATCCACCAGGCCGGCCGGGCCGCGGACACGAACGCGGCGGCGGAGCCGGACCCGCCGGCCATCCCGGCGGCCAGGACGGCTCCCACGACGGCCACGCCCAGCGCCCCGCCGGTCTGCCTGCTGGTGGACGCCACCGCCGCGGCCACCCCGGCCTGGGCGCGCGGCATCCCGGAGACCGCGGTGTTGGTGATCGGCGCGTTCACCAGGCCGAACCCGATGCCGAAGAGCACGTAGCCGCAGAACAGCATCGGCGTCGACTTCTCGGCCGAGAACGCGGCGAACAGCAGCCCGCTCGCCCCCATCGTCACGCCCGCGACCAGCAGCGGCAGCCGCGGCCCCCGGGTGGCGACGAGCCGCCCCGACACGGGGGCGCACAGGAAGGCGAACACCGCCATCGGCAGCATGTACAGGCCGGCGTCCAGGGCGTCGAGGCCCCGTACGTCCTGGAGGTACAGGGTGTTGAGGAACAGGAACCCCGACAGCGCGGCGAAGGCGCTGACCGCGATCACCGTGGCCCCGCTGAAGGGGGCGCTGCGGAAGAACCGCGGGTCGATCAAGGGCTCCGCGCGCCGTGACTCGTAGGCCAGCAGCCCGGCCAGGGACAGCAGGGCGACCAGCGCGCAGCCCAGGATCAGCGGGGAGCCCAGTCCGGCGGAGGGGGCCTCGATGATCCCGAACGTGACCGAGCCGAGCAGCCCCATGACCAGGAGCTGCCCGACCGGGTCCGGGCGGCGCGGGTGGTCGGCCCGGGACTCCGGGATGTAGCGCAGGGTCAGTACGAGGGCGAGGAGGCCGACGGGGAGGTTGATCCAGAAGATGGACCGCCAGCCGACCGAGTCCACGAGCAGGCCGCCGATCAGGGGGCCCGCGGCCATGGAGATGCCGACGACCGCGCCCCACACGCCGATGGCGCGGGCGCGCTCCTTCGGGTCGGTGAAGGTGTTGGTGATGATCGACATGGCGACCGGGTTGAGCATCGAGCCGCCGACGGCCTGGATCATGCGGAACGCGATGAGCCAGCCCAGGCTGGGCGCGAGCGAGCAGAGCACCGAGCCGGCGGTGAAGAGGACCACCCCGGCGGTGAAGACCTTGCGGCGGCCGATCCGGTCCGCCGTGGAACCGGCCAGCATCAGCAGCGAGGCCAGGACCAGCGTGTACGCGTCGATCGTCCACTGCATGCCGGCCACGGAGGCGTGCAGATCGCGGCGCATGGAGGGGAGGGCGACGTTCAGGACGGTGTTGTCGAGACTGACGATGAGCAGGCTCATGCAGCAGATCGTCAGGATCAGCAGGCGCCGCCGCTGGGTCAACTCGTCCATGATGCCGATAGTACGCCTAACTAACGACATGCGATCAACGGCGCGGCTGAGCCACAATGGGGGGATGACCACGCTCCCCCCGCCTCTCGCGATCGGCCCGCACACCGTGCAGCCCCCGGTGGTGCTCGCGCCGATGGCCGGCATCACCAATGCCCCGTTCCGTACGCTGTGCCGCGAGTTCTCCGGCGGCAAGGGACTGTTCGTGAGCGAGATGATCACGACCCGGGCCCTGGTCGAGCGCAACGAGAAGACCATGCAGCTGATCCACTTCGACGAGACCGAGAAGCCCCGCTCGATCCAGCTGTACGGAGTCGACCCCGCGACGGTCGGCAAGGCGGTCCGCATGATCGTCGAAGAGGACCGCGCCGACCACATCGACCTCAACTTCGGCTGCCCGGTGCCCAAGGTCACCCGCAAGGGTGGCGGCTCGGCCCTCCCGTACAAGCGCCACCTGCTGCGCGCGATCCTTCGCGAGGCCGTCGCCGGCGCCGGTGACCTGCCGGTGACGATGAAGATGCGCAAGGGCATCAACGACGACCACCTCACCTACCTCGACGCCGGCCGGATCGCCGTCGAGGAGGGCGTCACCGCCATAGCCCTCCACGGCCGCACCACCGCCCAGCACTACGGCGGCACCGCCGACTGGGAGGCCATCGCGCGGCTCAAGGAGCACGTGCCGGAGATCCCCGTGCTCGGCAACGGGGACATCTGGTGCGCCGAGGACGCGCTGCGGATGGTCCGCGAGACCGGCTGCGACGGCGTGGTCGTGGGGCGCGGCTGCCTGGGGCGGCCGTGGCTGTTCAACGACCTGGTCGCGGCCTTCGAGGGACGCCCCGAGGACTTCCACAAGCCGACCCTGCGCGAGGTCGCCCGCACGATGCTGCGCCACGCCGAGCTGCTGGGGGAGTGGATCGGCGACGAGGCGCGCGGGGTGATCGACTTCCGTAAGCACGTGGCCTGGTACACCAAGGGCTTCTCGGTGGGCTCGGAGATGCGGCAGAAGCTCGCCGTGACCTCCTCCCTGGCCGAGCTGGACGCTCATCTGAGCGAGTTGGACCTGGATCAGCCCTGGCCCGACAGTGCGGACGGTCCGAGGGGCCGTACGTCCGGAAACAACCGGGTTGTCCTGCCCGAGGGCTGGCTGAACGATCCGTACGACTGCGCGGGTGTGAGCGAGGACGCGGAACTGGACACGTCCGGAGGCTGAGAAACGGGTGGCAAAGCGTGCCACCTGTGGCGTGACATACACCACGCATGGGTGAGGTTTCGCTCAGATGAGCGCAATGGTCACGGGTAAGACTTTCAAAGGGTGGCACTGGGTGCCACCCTTTGTTCGTTCAACTCTTGAACGCAAATGTATCGATGATCGCTCATCGGAGCGGAAACTAGCCTCAGTGGGCACCTCACCCTTCGGGATCTGAAGGGTCTTCGTAGGTTTTGGCTACTCGCCAGTTACATTCGATTGGCTGGCACCCAGGTGGTTACGGCCACATGACCGCCAAGTGGACGTACCCATAAGCCTTCGATCTGGGTATGTTCCTGGCCGTCAGGGCAGCCACCGAGCCTCGAGGAGTCGAGACCCGTGTCGGAAAACAAAGATCAGAAGTTCGTCTACGACTTCACGGAGGGCAACCGCGACCTCAAGGACCTTCTCGGTGGCAAGGGTGCCAACCTCGCCGAGATGACCAACCTGGGTCTGCCGGTCCCTCCCGGCTTCACCATCACCACCGAGGCCTGCAAGGTCTACCTCGACAGCGGCGAGGCCCCGGCCGAGCTGCGCGAAGAGGTCAGCGCGCACCTCGCCGCCCTCGAGGCGAAGATGGGCAAGAAGCTCGGCCAGTCGGACGACCCGCTGCTGGTCTCCGTGCGTTCCGGCGCCAAGTTCTCCATGCCCGGCATGATGGACACGGTCCTCAACATCGGCCTCTCCGACGAGTCCGTCGCCGGCCTCGCCACCCAGGCCGGCAACGAGCGCTTCGCGTGGGACTCGTACCGCCGCCTGATCCAGATGTTCGGCAAGACCGTCCTCGACGTGGACGGCGAGCTGTTCGAGGAGGCCCTCGACGAGGCCAAGGCCGCCAAGAAGGTCACCGTCGACACCGACCTCGACGCCGCCGACCTCAAGAAGCTGGTCACCCGCTTCAAGAAGATCGTCGCCAAGCAGGCCGGCCGCGAGTTCCCGCAGGACGCCCGCGAGCAGCTCGACCTCGCCGTCGAAGCGGTCTTCAACTCGTGGAACACCGACCGCGCCAAGCTCTACCGCCGCCAGGAGCGCATCCCGAGCGACCTGGGCACCGCGGTCAACATCTGCTCCATGGTCTTCGGCAACCTGGGCCCCGACTCGGGCACCGGCGTCGCCTTCACCCGCGACCCGGCCACCGGCCACGCGGGCGTCTACGGCGACTACCTGCAGAACGCCCAGGGCGAGGACGTGGTCGCGGGCATCCGCAACACCGTGCCGCTCGCGGACCTGGAGACCATCGACAAGGTCTCGTACGACCAGCTCATGACGATCATGACGACGCTGGAGAACCACTACAAGGATCTCTGCGACATCGAGTTCACCATCGAGCGCGGCCAGCTGTGGATGCTCCAGACCCGCGTCGGCAAGCGCACCGCCGGCGCCGCCTTCCGCATCGCCACCCAGCTCGTGGACCAGGGCCTCATCGACGAGGCCGAGGCCCTCCAGCGCGTCAACGGCGCGCAGCTCGCGCAGCTGATGTTCCCGCGCTTCGACGAGGGTGCCAAAACGACCCTGCTGGGCCGCGGCATCGCCGCCTCCCCGGGCGCGGCCGTCGGCAAGGCCGTCTTCGACTCCTACACGGCCGTCAAGTGGTCCCGGTCCGGCGAGAAGGTCATCCTGATCCGCCGCGAGACCAACCCCGACGACCTCGACGGCATGATCGCCTCCGAGGGCATCCTGACCTCGCGCGGCGGCAAGACCTCGCACGCCGCCGTCGTCGCCCGCGGCATGGGCAAGACCTGTGTCTGCGGCGCCGAGGACCTCGAGGTGGACACCAAGCGCCGCCGCATGACGGTCGGCGGAACGGTCGTCGAAGAGGGCGACGTCGTCTCCATCGACGGCTCCACCGGCAAGGTCTACCTCGGCGAGGTACCCGTCGTACCGTCCCCGGTCGTCGAGTACTTCGAGGGCCGCATGCACGCCGGGGCCGACGACGCCGACGAGCTCGTCGCCGCCGTGCACCGGATCATGGCCTACGCGGACCGCGTACGCCGCCTGCGGGTGCGCGCCAACGCCGACAACGCCGAGGACGCGCTGCGCGCCCGCCGCTTCGGCGCCCAGGGCATCGGCCTGTGCCGCACCGAGCACATGTTCCTCGGTGAGCGCCGCGAACTGGTGGAGCGGCTGATCCTCGCGGACACCGACGACGAGCGCGAGGAGGCACTCAGTGCCCTCCTGCCGCTCCAGAAGAAGGACTTCGTCGAGCTGTTCGAGGCGATGGACGGGCTGCCCGTCACCGTCCGCCTGCTCGACCCGCCGCTGCACGAGTTCCTGCCCGACATCACCGAGCTGTCGGTGCGCGTCGCCCTCGCCGAGTCCCGCAAGGACGCCAACGAGAACGACCTGCGCCTGCTCCAGGCCGTGCACAAGCTGCACGAGCAGAACCCGATGCTGGGCCTGCGCGGAGTCCGCCTCGGTCTGGTCATCCCCGGCCTGTTCAAGATGCAGGTCCGGGCGATCGCCGAGGCCGCGGCCGAGCGCAAGAACGCCAAGGGCGACCCGCGCGCCGAGATCATGGTCCCGCTCGTGGGCACCGTCCAGGAGCTGGAGATCGTCCGCGAGGAGGCCGACGCGGTCATCGCCGAGGTCGAGGCCGCCACCGGCACCGAGCTCAAGCTGACCATCGGCACCATGATCGAGCTGCCCCGCGCCGCCCTCACCGCCGGCCAGATCGCCGAGGCCGCGCAGTTCTTCTCCTTCGGCACGAACGACCTGACCCAGACCGTGTGGGGCTTCTCCCGCGACGACGTCGAGGCCAGCTTCTTCACCGCCTACCTGGAGAAGGGCATCTTCGGGGTCTCTCCCTTCGAGACCATCGACCGCGACGGCGTCGGCACGCTGGTCCGCAGCGCCGTCGAGGCCGGCCGGGCCACCCGCCCCGACCTCAAGCTCGGTGTCTGCGGAGAGCACGGCGGCGACCCCGAGTCCGTCCACTTCTTCCACGAGGTCGGCCTGGACTACGTCTCCTGCTCGCCGTTCCGGATCCCGGTGGCGCGCCTGGAGGCCGGCCGCGCCGCCGCCGAGTCGAAGGGCAGCGACAGCCGCTGACCCCGCCGCGGCCCCGACGCCGGGGCCCCAACGACCGCGCCTGCCCCCGGGTTCCCTGACGTCCGGTGGCAGGCGCGTCTATTTCCCCGGCGTTCCGGGGCGCTCGTGGCGTTCCCCGTCGGTGTTCCCGGCGGCGTTCCCCCGCGTTCCCCGGCCCCGTATTGGTTCAATGTTGGTCCACATGCCTTAACGGCAACAGGCGGTGGACGGATCCCCACCCGCCCACCGCCTGCCGCCAATCCGCCGGACACGTCGGCGCTTCCCGGTGCGACCGACCGCCAGGCCCCGCAAAGCCCCCCACGGCCTTCGCGGAGCGTTTCGGTCGCGCCGGAGTGTGCCCGGCGGAGTACAGGATTTCGGTTGTCACACCTTCGCCGAAAGGGGTTTCAACTGTGGCTGAAAGGCCATGGTGACCACGTGTGACGGCGTGCATACTCAAGGGGCGGGGGGATTGCGGTTGCACAGGTGGGGGTTCGGGTGCTGCGTATCCATTTCACGGGAGTGGACCTCGCACGCGTAAGGATGGCAGGGCGTCCGGATGCGTTGTGGGAAACGATTCTTAGTTTTCACCGTTTACGGGACCGGAGGGATACCCGGCTCTTCGGCGATTGGCGTGCCGAAACGCGCACCAGGTTGAATGGTGAAACACGACTTCTCGGCGCCCTGATACCGAGCCGCGGGTATTTCCCCGATTTCCTGACCCCCACGGAGGGGCAGTACGGGTGGGACGTGGGCCTCGACGCCCTGCGCGGGATCCGCCCCGAGCGGCTGCGCCGCGAGCTCACCCTGCTCGGGCGGAGCGTGGAAGCCGGCTCCGGGATGGCCGCCGCCTTCGGGATGCCCGCGGCGCCCGGCGGGGGCGCGCACCGCGCCTCCGAGAGCCCGGTCCCCAGGCGGCTGCGGGACTTCATGGAGGGGGACACCGCACACCTGCCCCGGCTGCTGGGCGAGCTGCGCGGGTACCACCGGGCGGCCGTGGAACCGTACTGGAGCCACATCCAGGCCCAGATCGAGGCCGAGCGCGCCGCGCGGGGGCGGGCCCTGCTCGACGGGGGCGCCGACGAGCTGCTGGCCTCGCTGCCGCCGATGCTGCGCTGGCGGGCCCCGGTGCTGGAGTGCGACTACCCGGTGGACCGGGACGTACGGCTCCGCGGGCGCGGGCTGCTGCTCCAGCCCTCCTTCTTCTGCCGGCGCACGGCGGTGACCCTGCACGATCCGGAGCTGGCGCCCGTGCTGGTGTATCCGGCGGCGGCCGAGCTCTCCTCGGCGCAGGCCGGCGGCGAGGCGGCCCGGCCCGCGGAGGAGCGGCGCCGGCAGCGCCAGCACACCCTGGGCAAGCTCGTCGGGCACACCCGGTCGGTGGTGCTCCAGGCCATCGGCGACGGGGCCACCACGAGCGAGCTGGCGCGCCGCGCCGGGGTGTCCCTGGCCTCCGCGAGCCAGCACGCCGGGGTGATGCGGGAGGCCGGGCTGGTCACCACGCTGCGCCGGGGCAACGCCGTGCTGCACACGGTGACCCCGCTGGGCGCGGCCCTGCTCAAGGGCGGGGCCGTGGTGTCGTGAACGGCCGCGCCCCGGCGGCCCCGGCGGATGCGCGGGCCCGCCGGGGCGCGGGAGCGGAAGGGGCTGAGGTCCGGAAGGGGCTCAGGAGCGAAGGGGGGTTCAGGTGCGAAGGGGAGGTCAGGTGCGGAAGGGGCCCGTGACCTCGTAGGTGATGCCGCCCGTGGAGCTGCCGCTCGTGCCGCGCTGGCTGCTGAAGTAGAGGCGGTTGCCAGCGGGGGAGAAGGCCGGGCCGGTGATCTCCGAGGAGCCCTGGCCGGTGACCCGCAGGAAGGGGGCGACCACGTCGTCCGGGGTGATCACGCAGATCTCCAGGTTGCCGCCGTCCTCGGCGACGTACAGGTCGCCGTACGAGGAGCCCGTGACGTTGTCCACGCCCGTCAGGGGGGCGTTGCCGCCGGGGACCAGGGAGTCGTCGTAGGCCAGCTCGTAGGTGCTGTTCGCGAGGTTCAGCTGCCAGACCCGGTTGTCGCCCTTGGTCGTGAACCACACGGTGTCGTTGGCGTAATGGCAGCCCTCGCCGCCGTTGAACTTCTTCGAGCCCGAGACCTGGGTGCGGGTGCTGGTCGGCGAGCCGTCCGGGTCGGGGACGTTGGCCCAGGTGAAGGAGCCGGAGGCGGCGGTGCCGGCCTTGAGGACCTGGAGGGTGCCGGAGGAGAGGTTGCCCCAGGTGGTGGGGATGAAGCGGTAGAAGCAGCCGCTGGTCTCGTCCTCGGTCAGGTAGACGACCTGGCGCACCGGGTCGGCGGCGGCCGCCTCGTGCTTGAAGCGGCCCATCGCGGGGCGCTGCACGGCCGCGTTCACCCCGTAGGGGTCGGTCTCGTAGACGTAGCCGCGGTCGACCTCCTCGCAGGACAGCCAGGTGTTCCACGGGGTCTTGCCGCCCGCGCAGTTCTGCCGGGTGCCGGAGAGGATCCGGTGGGCGCCGGTGACGGTGCCGGAGGAGTTGAACCTGACCGCGCTCGCACCGCCGGAGGGGTTGATCTCCGAGTTCGACACGTAGATCCAGCCCGTGCCGTCGGCGAAACAGGCGCCGCCGTCGGGGGCGCTGTGCCAGGCGTACGAGGTGCCGGGGACCGTCTGCCCGGAGCGGGCTATCACCCGGCTGCTGAAACCGGCGGGCAGCATGATGCCGTTGGCGTCGGCGGCGCCGAGCGCCCCGTAGGGTCCGGCGCCGGGCTGGGCCGGGGCCGCGTAGGCCGCGCCGTGCATCAGCGTGCCGCCGAAGGCGGCGGCGGAGGAGCCGATGACGGCCCCGCGAAGGAAGGTACGACGTTCCACGGTCACTCCTGTGGAGGAGGGGCTCCGCGCCCGGTCGGGCGGGAGTCACGCACGCGTCGAGGAACCTAGGAGCGCCGAGTTGACGCGACATCAATTCCACGTGACGCGGGAGCGACCGGCGCGAGGTCAATGCTCCCGGCGGGATTTCCGGAAATCCCGCCGGGAGGGAAGGGGGAGAGCCGCCGCAGCCGCCGCAGCGGTATCGAAGCGGTTCGGGACGGCTTAATGCAGGACTTTCTGCCCTGGGGAGGAGCCGGTCGCGGGAGGATGGTGGAGTGATGCACCCCGATGCCGACATCACCGGCCGCGCCGACCTCGACGTCGTCCTGCGCCGCTTCTACACGGCGGCCTTCGCCGATCCGCGGATCGGGCCCTTCTTCACCGAGATCGCCGGGACCGACCTCGACGTGCACCTGCCCCGGATCACCGACTTCTGGGAGCGGGCCCTCTTCCGCAGCGCCGACTACCGGCGCAACGCCTTCGCCCCGCACGCGGCGCTCCAGTCGGCCCGTGCGATGACCGCCGAGGACTTCGGCCGCTGGGTGCAGCTGTGGCGGGCCACGATCGACGGACTGCATCGGGGGCCGAACGCGGAGCGGGCCAAGGCCCAGGGCGAGCGGATCGCGCTGACCCTGCACAAGCGCCTCGCCGGCGCCGGCGCCTCGCTGGAGAGCGCCGACGGGCTGGGGTTCGTACCGCTGGCGGCCCTGGAGCTCCGCTCCGCACGCCGCTGACCTGCGGTTCCGAGAAAAATCGAAAAATCCGCGCGGGAGCGATGAGTTTCGCGGGACCTCCCGGTCTACCTCTCGAATGCACCGCACACACGAGAGAAGCGAGACCGAGATGTCCTCCACCATGATCTTCGTCAACCTGCCGGTCAAGGACCTGGAGGCCACCAAGGCCTTCTGGAGCAAGCTCGGTTACAGCTACAACGCCCAGTTCACCGACGAGAACTGCGCCTCGATGCCCATCAGCGACTCGATCGTGGCCATGTTCCTGACCGAGGCCCGGTACAAGGACTTCACCCACAAGGACATCGCGGACGCCACCAAGACCTCCGAGGTGCTGCTGTGTCTGAGCGCCGAGAGCCGCGACGCGGTCGACGCGCTCGTCGACGGGGCCCTGGCGGCGGGCGCCACCGAGCCCCGTCCCGCACAGGACCACGGGGTCATGTACGGCCGTGCCTTCGACGACCTCGACGGTCACACCTGGGAGATCATGTGGATGGACCCGTCGATGATCCAGGGCTGAGCCGGCCGGGTCTCAGACCGAGGTCGCGGCGGTCCGTACCGGGTACGTCCGGACCGCCACCTCCTCGTCGTCCAGGCAGTGCCCCGACTCCAGGTCGAAGCGCTGCTTGAGCAGCGGCGAGGCCACGAAGGCCCGCCCGGCCGCCGAACCGACCAGCCCGCGCGAGAGCACCTGCGCCCCGGTGAAGGGGTCCCGGTTGCCGATCGCGTACGGGCGTCCCGCGCGGTCGACGAACACGGCGGCCTGGCTCCCGTCGGGCAGCAGCGCCGCCACCCCGCGGCCGGGGATCAGCGCCGACAGCTCGCACACGGTCAGCCATCCCTCCGCCACCTGCAGTTCCACGGTCATCGGGTGCCTCCCAGGGGCTCCAGCGTCAGCACGGTCAGGTCGGGCTTGACCTGGCCGCGTTCGGGGACGAACTTCACGCTCGGGTCGGGCGCGCCGGGAGCGTTGACGAAGGACACGAACCGGCGCAGCCGCTCCGGGTCGTCCAGGGTCTCGGCCCATTCGTCGCGGTAGTGCGCCACGTGGTCGGCCATCAGCGACTCCAGCTCCGCGCACAACCCGAGCGAGTCGTGCACGATCACGTCCCGCAGGTGCTCCAGGCCGCCCTCCAGCCGGTCCAGCCAGGTGGAGGTCCGCTCCAGCCGGTCGGCGGTGCGGATGTAGAACATCAGGAACCGGTCGATGAGCCGGACCAGTTCGGCGTCGGACAGGTCCTGGGCGAGGAGGTCGGCGTGGCGCGGGGTGGCCCCGCCGTTGCCGCCGACGTAGAGGTTCCAGCCGCTCGCCGTCGCGATGATCCCGAAGTCCTTGCTCTGCGCCTCCGCGCACTCGCGGGCGCAGCCGGAGACCGCCGACTTGAGCTTGTGCGGGGCGCGCAGGCCGCGGTAGCGCAGCTCCAGGTCGATGGCCATCCGTACCGAGTCCTGGACCCCGTAGCGGCACCAGGTCTGGCCCACGCAGGACTTCACCGTCCGCAGGGCCTTGCCGTACGCGTGCCCGGACTCGAATCCGGCCTCGACGAGCCGGGCCCAGATGAGGGGGAGCTGGTCGATGGCGGCGCCGAAGAGGTCGATGCGCTGACCGCCGGTGATCTTCGTGTAGAGGCCGAAGTCGCGGGCCACTTCCCCGATCACGATGAGCTTGTCGGGGGTGATCTCGCCGCCGGGGATGCGCGGGACGACCGAGTACGAGCCGTTGCGCTGCATGTTGGCGAGGAAGTGGTCGTTGGTGTCCTGGAGGGCGGCCTGCTCCCCGTCCAGGACGTAGCCGCTCGCGCCGAGGGTGGGGGCGAGCGAGGCGATGATCGAACCGACGGTGGGCTTGCAGACCTCGCAGCCCTCGCCGCCGCGCGCCTCCTCGCGGCCGTGGCTGTCGAGGAGCTTGTCGTACGAGGTCACGCGCAGGGTGCGGACGATCTCGTAGAGCTCGGCGCGGGTGAAGGGGAAGCAGTCGCAGAGCCCTTTGTCGGCGGCCGGCGGCATGAGCTGGCCGATCACCTTGAGGCAGCTGCCGCAGCCGGTGCCCGCCTTGGTGCACTTCTTGACCTCGGGCACCGTCGTGTGGGCGGTGATCGCCTTCTTGGTGACGTTGTGGCAGGAGCAGATCACCGCGCCGTCCGGGAGGGAGGCCGGGCCGAGCGCCACGGGTGCGCCGGCGCCGGCGGGCAGCACCAGCTGCTCGGGGGTGACGGGCGGTACGGAGCCGGTGAGGGGGCGCAGCAGACCGTAGGAGTCGGCGTCGCCGACCAGGACGCCGCCGAGCAGCACGCCCTCGGAGGAGACGACGACCTTCTTGTAGACGCCGGAGCGGGAGTCGGAGTAGACGACGTCGAGGCTGCCGGCGGTGGCGCCGTGGGCGTCGCCGAAGGAGGCCACGTCCACGCCGAGGAGCTTGAGCTTGGTGGAGAGGTCGGCGCCGGTGAACTCCTTCTCGCGGCCCATCAGGTCCGCGGCGGCCGTCTCGGCCATCTCGTAGCCGGGGGCGACCAGTCCGTAGACGCGGCCGTCGGAGGCGAGCGCGCACTCGCCGATGGCGTAGACGTGCGGGTCGGAGGTGCGGCAGCGGGCGTCGACGGCGATGCCTCCGCGTTCGCCGACGGTCAGGCCGCTGTCGCGGGCGAGCTGGTCGCGGGGGCGGACACCGGCCGAGAAGACGACCAGGTCGGTCTCGACGCTGGAGCCGTCGGACAGCTTCATGCCGCTGACCGAGCCGTCCTCGCCGGTCAGGACCTCCTGGGTGCCGACGCCCGTGTGAACGGTGAGCCCCATGTTCTCGATGGTGCGCAGCAGGGCCGCGCCGCCGCCCTCGTCGACCTGGACGGGCATCAGCCGGGGCGCGAACTCCACGACGCGGGTGGCCAGTCCGAGCCCCTTGAGCGCGCCGGCGGCCTCCAGCCCGAGCAGGCCGCCGCCGACCACGGCGCCGGTGGTCCGCGTCTTCGCGTACTCCTCGATCGCCAGGAGGTCCTCGATGGTGCGGTAGACGAAACAGCCCGGGGCGTCCTTGCCGGGGACGGGCGGCACGAAGGGGTAGCTGCCGGTCGCGAGCACGAGCACGTCGTACGGGAACACCTGCCCCGAGCGGGAGGTGACGGTCCGGGCCTCGCGGTCGATGCTCTCGGCGGGGTCGTCGAGGTGCAGGGCGATGCCGTGCTCCGCCATGAAGGAGGCGGGGGTGAGGGAGAGGTCCTCGGGGGTGCTGCCGGAGAAGTACGAGGTCAGGTGCACGCGGTCGTAGGCGGGCCGCGGCTCTTCGCAGAGCACGGTGATCCGGTGCGTGGCGGTGGCGCCGAGTTCGGCGAGCGCCTCCAGGTAGCGCTGGCCGACCATGCCGTGTCCGATGAGCACGAGGGAGGGCGTGGCGGGGGCCTGGGCGGTGGCCGGGGCGGGGTGGGGCGTGGCTGCGGCCATGATCAGGAGCCTCCGTCGTCGGTGAGCAGGTGGTGCAGGCCGGTGGGACCGTGCTGGTCGGTGAGGGGGGCGCCGTCCTCCCAGCTGCGGGCGAGGGCGCCCACGCTGGAGAGTTCGCCGAGCAGGACCCCGCCGACGAGGCGGTCGCCGCGGATGACGACCTTGCGGTAGGTGCGGCGGGTGGCGTCGGTGAGCCGGACCACGTCGTCGCCGGGGAGCGGGGTGGTCTCGCCGAAGGCGGCGAGATCGAGGGGCCGGTCGCCGCCGGCGGTGAGGGTGAGGCGGGTCAGGGCACGGGTACCGCCGTAGGCGGGGTCCGCGGAGAGCCCCCGGCCCGTCCCGAGGAGGACGCCGGCGAGCGCGTCGGCCTGTTCGAGGGCGGGGCCGGCCAGGCCGTACACCCGGCCCGCGTGCTCGGCGCAGTCGCCCACGGCGTGGACGCGGGGGTCGCTGGTGCGGAGCTCGTCGTCGACGAGGACGCCGCGGCGGACGTCGAGGCCGGCGGCCAGGGCCAGTCCCGTACGGGGGCGGACGCCGCAGGCGAGGACGACGAGGCCGGCGTCGAGCCGGTAGCCGTCGGCCAGCTCGACACCGGTGACCCGGCGGGGCCCCGGAAACGAGGTCGCAGGCGTCGTCGACAGGCCCCGGACGCGGCATTCCGTGTGGATCTCCACGCCCATGCCGGTCAAGTGCTCGTGCAGGAGCTCCGAGGCCTCGGCGTCCAGCTGGCGTTCCATCAGGCGCTCGCCCTGCTGGGCGAGGACGACCTGCGCGCCCCGTTCGGCCAGGGCGCGGGCCGCCGAGACGCCGAGGAGGCCGCCGCCGATCACCACCGCGCGCACACCGGGGCGTACGGCCGCCGACAGGGCCAGGCAGTCGTCCATGGTGCGGAACGCGTGGACCCCGGCGGGGAGTTCCCGGCCTTCGGGTTCGAACAGGCCGCGCAGCGGAGGGAGGACCGGGTTCGACCCCGTGGCCAGGACGAGGGTGCCGTACGGCTCGACCGAGCCGTCGTCGCAGTGGACGACCTGCTCCGCCCGGTCGATCCGTACCGCCCGTACGCCCCGGCGCAGCGCCGGGCCGGGGGCCGGGAGGGCCGTCACCTCCGGCGCGTACCGGCCGGCGAGGACCTCCGCGAGGAGGACCCGGTTGTAGGGGGCGTGCTCCTCCTCACCGAGGACGCGCACGTCCCCGCCCAGCCGGGCGGCGAGCCGCAGGCCGGCGAGGCCGCCGCCGATCACCACCACGCGTTGCTGTTCCGAGGTCATGACACGAGAGTGCGCGGCCGCTGTTTCCCCACGGCATCGCCGTTGTTACCCGGACGGAACGCCGGCCTCAGCGTGCGGGTTAAGGGTCCGTGAGGCGCTCCTCAAGGCCGCCTTAAGGATCACCGGGAGGGCCGGGGAGCAGCCGGGACCGCCCGTAGCGTGGCCGCATGCGAGAGCGAGACATGGCGGTTCGGGTCAAGGGCGGGATGCTCGGCGGGGCGGGGACCGTCGCCCTGCTGTGGGCCGCCCAGGTGCGGCCCTCGGCCCGGCTCGACGCGCTGTTCGCGACCGCCGCGCACCTGTCCGGGCTGCTCGCCGGGTACGGGGTGCTCGTCCTGCTGTTCCTCATGGCGCGGGTCCCCGCCGTCGAGCACGGGGTGGGCGCGGCCCGGCTCGCCCGCTGGCACGCGCTCGGCGGCCGGCACGTCCTGCTGCTCTGCTTCGGGCACGCGGCCTTCGCGCTCTGCGGGTACGCCGTGCACGAGGGGGCCGACGTGCTGTCCGCGGTGCGGGAGCTGCTCGGCTACCCGGCCCTGGCCGCCGCGGCGGCCGGGACCGCCCTCCTGGCCGCCGTCGGCGTCACCTCCGCCCGCTCCGTACGCCGCCGGGTCAGCCACGAAACCTGGCGGGGGGTCCACCTCCTGGTGTACCTCGCCGCCGCGCTGGCCTTCGGCCACCAGCTCGCCGGACCGGACCTGGGCCCCGTCGCCTGGTTCTGGGCCCTGGCCCACGCCGTGGTCGCCGTCCTGCTGGTCTGGTACCGCGCCGTGGTGCCCGTACGGCAGGCCCTGCGGCACGCGCTGCGCGTCGCCGAGGTCCGGGTGGAGGGGCCCGGGGTGGTCTCCGTCCTCGTCTACGGGGAACACCTCGCGGAACTGCGCGCGGAGCCGGGGCAGTTCCTGCGGTGGCGGTTCCTCCAGCGCAGGCTGTGGCACACCGCGCTGCCGTTCTCGCTGTCGGCGCCGGTCCGCGGGGACACCCTGCGCATCACCGTGAAGGCGCTGGGCGGCCACTCCCGCCGCATCCGCCGGCTGCGCCCCGGCACCCGGGTCCTGGCCACCGGGCCCTTCGGGGCGCTCACCGCGGCCCGGCGGACCCGGACCAAGGTGCTGCTGATCGCCGGAGGGGTCGGGATCACCCCGATGCGGGCCCTGTTCGAGACCCTGCCCGGCGGGCCGGGGGACATCACCCTGCTCTACCGGGCGGGCGCCGAGGAGCAGCTCGTGCTGCGGGAGGAGCTGGAGGCCATCGCCGCCGAGCGGCAGGCCGGGCTGCACTACCTGCTCGGGCCGTCGGGCGCCGCCTTCGATCCGCTGGCCCCGCAGGCGCTGGCCGCGCTGGTCCCGGGGCTGGCCGAGCACGACGTGTACCTGTGCGGGCCGCCGGGGATGGCGGACGCGACGCGGGTCGCGCTGGTGCGGGCGGGGGTGCCGGTGGGGCGGATCCATGCGGAGTGCTTCGGACTCTGAGCCCGACCCGGGTCGGCCGCCGCGGCCGGGTCCGCCGCCGAGCCCGCCTCTGCGGCCGGGTCCGCCTCCGGGGCCGGGTCCGCCGCCGCCGCGGCGGCCGGGGCCGGGTACGCCGCTGCGGCCGAGGCCGCCTACGCCTCCGCCGTCGAGGCCGCCTCCGCGGCCGGGTCTGCCTCTGCCTCCGCCTCTGCCTCCGCCTCCGCTGTCGAGCCCCCTCCGTCCGCACCACCGAGTCCGCTTCCGGGCCCGGGCCCGGCCCCGCGGTCGGGCCGCCGCCGTGCCCGCACGCTTCCGTTTCCGCTCCGAGAGGTCGCCACTCCGTGCGTCACCCGTTGCACGTCACCCTGCCCGTGCCCCTTGCCGCTGCGCGGGGTGTGTCCCCTACCCGCCCTTCGCCCGTTCCCCGGGGCTCCGCCCCGGACCCCGGTCCTCAAACGCCGGACGGGCTGGATTTGGCTGAGCCCGGCCCCGGCCCCGGCCCCGGCCCCGGCGCCGGCGGCGTCGGCGTCGGCGTCGGGGGTTGGGTGCCGGACGGGGTGGGGGAGACGGGCGGTGGGGGTGGGGGAGGGGCGCGGCATCGTCGGCCGCGGACCTGCCCCGTGCGGGGGGTGCTGGGGGCCGTGCCGCCGGGCAGGCGGGTCGTGGTGGGGCTCGGGCTGGTCAGTGTGGTGGCCGCCAGTGTGCTGACGGCGGTGGTGGAGCCGGCGGCTCCCGTGGCGCCGGACCGGGCTCCCGCCGGGCGAAGCTCAACCTTTGCGCAAGTTTCCGGGGATTGATGGCTGCTGCACCCAACCACTCCATAGGGTCGGGCCGTGCCTGACATATCGACAACCATGATCATCGTGCTGTGCGTGGCCGCCGCCGCGGCCGGGTGGATCGACGCCGTCGTCGGCGGGGGCGGGCTGCTGCTCCTGCCCGCCCTGCTCCTCGGCCTGCCGAACGCCCACCCCGCCACCGTCCTCGGAACCAACAAGGCCGTGGCAATCGTCGGCACCTCGGGCGCGGCCGTGTCGTACCTGCGCAAGACCTCGGTGGACGTGAGGCTCGCCGTCCGCATCGGCCTGGCCGCGCTCGTCGGCTCGATGGGCGGGGCCGCCCTGGCCGGCGGCATCAGCAAGGACGCGCTGCGCCCGCTGATCATGGTGGTCCTGGTGGTCGTCGCGGGCTTCGTCCTCTTCCGGCCCGCCTTCGGCGCCGCTCCCGGGGCCGCCCCCGTCAGCCGGCAGCGCGTCCTGCTGACCATCGCCCTGGCCGGACTCGGCATCGGCTTCTACGACGGGCTCATCGGCCCCGGCACCGGAACCTTCCTCGTCCTGGCGCTCACGGCCCTGCTCCACCTCGACCTGGTCACGGCCTCCGCCACCGCGAAGATCGTCAACGTGTGCACCAACGCCGGAGCGCTCGCCATGTTCGCCCACCAAGGCATGGTGCTGTGGCAACTGGCGGCCCTGATGGCCGTGTTCAACCTGGCGGGCGCCATGATCGGTGCCCGGATGGCGCTGAAGAAGGGCAGCGGATTCGTCCGCGGAGTGCTCCTGACGGTCGTCGGGGCCCTCGTGGTCAAACTGGGCCTCGAACAATGGGGCTGACCTGCTGAGACCGGCCGCTGACCGGCCCGTCCGGGGGATAAGGTTTCCGTCGTGCCCCACCTCGAGATATCCGACCTGATCACCGTCACCGATCCGCTCAGCGGGGCGCGCATGCCGGTGCGCAGGGGTGACGTGGTCCGCCGGCTCGACGAGGCCGGGGATCCGCGCGCGGCCCGGATCGTCGCCGGGCTCCCGGCCGGCCCGGACGACGTCCTCGACCCGCTCGCCGTGGACCGGCTGATGATCGGCGTCCACACCGAGCTGCAGCGGCTCAGCGAGGAACTGCGGATCGGGGAACGGCTGGTGCACGTACTGGACCCGCTGTTCGAGGCCATACGCGAGATCGCCGGCCGCAACGGCCGGTTCCGCCTGGTCGACATAGGGTCCGGGCTCGGCTACCTCGTCCGCTGGCTGGCCTCCACCGGCGCCCTCGGCCGGAACGTCGAGCTGATCGGCGTCGACCTCGACGCCGCGCTCGTCGCCGAGGCCGACCGGCTGGCCCGCGCCGAGGGACTCGACTGCCGGTTCGTCCACGGCAACGCCTTCGACCTGCCGGAGGTCGCCACCGTCTACGTCTCCACCGGGGTGCTGCACCACTTCCGCGGCCCGGCGCTCGCGGAGTTCTTCGAGGCCCAGGCCGACTCGCAGGCGCTCGCCTTCTGCCACTTCGACATAGCCGCCACCCGGCTGGCACCCGTCGGCGCCTGGATGTTCCACCGCGCCCGCATGCGCCATCCGCTCGGCCGCCACGACGGGGTCGCCTCCGCCCGGCGCGCCCACTCGGACGAAACCCTGCTGCGCGCCGCGACCGTACCGGGCATCCGGCCCCTGCTCTACGAGCCCCGGGGCCTGTCCAACCCCTTCTGCACCACCCTGCGCCCGGTCCTCGGCATCCGCCCCTACCTGGAGGACCCGCTGCGCCAGGCCCTCGGCCGCGCCTCCCGCCGGCTCGTGGGCGCGGAGCACCTGACCCGGGGCGCACGGCAGCGGCCCGACGCCGCGTCCCGGGCCGCCGCCGGGGCCGGGTCGGCCGTCGAATCCGCCACCGGGTCCGGGGCCGCGCGATGAACCCGGTCCTGCCGCTCGCCGTCCTCGGCCTCGTCGATGCCGCCTTCAGCGGTTTCCGCGCCTACGCCGGCCGGGACGCCCGGATTCGCAAACACCGTGCCGTCGTCCGCGCGGCCCTGCGCGGTCTGGCCGTCGGGTCCGTCCTGCTGCTGGCCCCCGCCCTCACCGCCGGCGCCGTGCTGGCCCTCGCCGGAGACCCTGACCGGGCGTACGCGGCCCTCGCGGACGGCGGGACCGGCTTCCTGCTCCCGCTCGGGGCCTACGCCCTCGCCGTCGCGGTCTCGCTCGCCTCCTACTTCGCCCTGCCGTACCGGGCCAGCACGCTCGCGATGGTCATCGGGCTCGGCCCGCTGACCCTGGCCCGGCCGCTGATCGTGGCCGGGGCCTGCGCCGGTGCGCTCGTCGCCGGGGGCGGCTGGACCTCGTTCCTGGTCGGAGCCGTGGCCGGCGCCGCGGTCCTGTGCGTGGAGCCGTACGTCCACCGCCGCTGGTACGCGGTGCCCGTCTAGGTGTGTTGTCCCGGGACGTTGGTGACACGCGTGCTGGGTTCTTGAAATGGGTGAGGGCCTCCGGGTTCGGTGTGGATTGCGACATCTGCAC
>NZ_JBSFDF010000079.1:0-23285 GCF_053593795.1 Streptomyces sp. NPDC002104
GCGCTCCACCAGCTCCGCCACCACGAACCGGCCGGTGTGCCCGTACGCGCCGAACACCGCCACCGTCTGACCTGATCCCATGGTCCCGCTCCCCGGGCTGCGCCCCGGACCCCGTGGGGCTGCGCCCCGGAGCCCGGTGCTCAAACGACGGGCGGCTTGAAAGGCAGACCCCGGCCGGGCCGGAAGCCCAGGCCCCGGACCCTGTGTCTCACGCGCCCGCCGCCGTGATCAGGGCCGACATGACGCGGGTGTCCTTGTCCAGTTCCGGGTGCCATTGGACGCCCAGGGTCCAGGGGGCGTCGGGGAGTTCGATGGATTCCACCGTGCCGTCCGCGGCGTGGGAGGAGGGGATCAGGCCGCGGCCCAGGCGGTCCACGGCCTGGTGGTGGTAGGTGGGGACCTCCGCCTCCTCCGGGACCAGGGCCGCGTACAGGGTGCCGGGGACCGGGGTGACCGGGTGCCAGGAGACCACGCCGGGGCTCAGTACGTGGCCGTCGATGTGCTGGATCAGGGTGCCGCCCAGGGCCACGTTCAGCGCCTGCATGCCCCGGCAGATGCCGAGGAGGGGGGTGCCGGAGGCCAGGGCGGCCGAGATCAGGGAGAGTTCCCACGCGTCGCGCTGGGTCGCCGCCGGTCCGGTGCGGGGATCGCGCGCGGCCCCGTACCGGACCGGGTCCACGTCCGGGCCGCCCGCGACGACCAGGCCGTCCAGCCGGCCGAGCACCTCCGGCGCCGCCTCCGGTTCGTCCGGCGGGAGCAGGACGGCGGCGCCGCCCGAGGCCTGGACGAGCTCGTAGTACCCGGTCGGGACGAGGGCCGTGGGGACGTCCCACACTCCGTAGCGGGTGGACTTCTCGACGTAGGTGGTGATGCCGATGAGCGGCCTGGGCACGGGCGGACCTCCGGGAGGAGTGGGAGAGGAGGAGGGGCGTCAGTCGCGGGAGAGTTCGGCTTCCGCTTCCGCGAGCGCCGCGAACTCCTCCTCCGGGGCGGAGGCCACCAGGTGGTGGCGACTGTAGAAGGCAAAGTAGGCGAGGGCGACGGCGTACACGGCCAGGGCGATGAATGCCGCGTCCTTGTCCACCAGGAAGGTGGCGACCAGGGCCGAGAGGGCGAGGACGAAGGCCACCGTGGAGGTCGCGATGCCGCCCGGGGTGCGGTACGGGCGCTCCAGGCCGGGCTCGCGGCGCCGCAGCACGATGTGGGAGAGGGCCATCAGGGCGTAGCTGATGGTTGCGCCGAAGACCGCCATGTTCAGCATGCGCGGGCCGTTGCCGGTGGCGGCGGCGAGTGCGAAACCGATGGCGCCGGGGATGAGCAGGCCCAGGTACGGGGCCTTGCGCTTCGAGGTCAGGGAGAGGAAACGCGGGAGGTAGCCCGCCCGGGAGAGGGCGAAGAGCTGGCGGGAGCCGGCGTAGATGAGGGAGAAGAAGGAGGCCACCAGGCCGGCGAGACCGGCGTAGTTGACGAAGGTCTTCAGCCAGGAGAGGCCGGGGTCGCCCTCCAGGGCCACCACCAGCGGGTTGCCCGCGTCCTTGATGGCGTCGGCGCCGCGGGCGCCGGTCGAGGCGAGGAAGGTGACCAGGGCCAGGAGGACGAGGACGCCCATGGAGATCGACAGGGCGCGCGGTACGGAGCGGACCGGGTCCTTGGCCTCCTCGGCGGCCAGCGGCACGCCCTCGACGCCCAGGAAGAACCACATGCCGAAGGGGAAGGCGGCCCAGATGCCCAGGATGCCCAGCGGCAGCCAGGAGCTCGCGCCGGCCGCGGTGGAGTCGACGGCGATGTTGTCGAGGTTGGCGGGGTCGAACTGGGTGAAGGCACCCACGGCGAAGACCACCAGGGCGATCACGGCTATGGCGGTGACGACCAGGGAGAAGCTGAGGGCTTCGCCCACGCCCCAGAGGTGGATGCCGATGAAGACGGCGAAGCAGGCGAGGTAGACGGGCCAGCCCGAGGTGAGGCCGAAGAGGTTGAGGGACTCCACGTAGTCGCCGATGAAGATGGCGATGGCGGCCGGGGCGAGGATGTACTCGATGAGGATCGCGGTGCCGGTGAGGAAGCCGCCCCAGGTGCCGAGCGCCCGGCGGGCGAACCCGTAACCGCCGCCCGCGGTGGGCAGGATCGCCGACAGCTCGGCGAGGGAGTAGACCAGGCACGCGTACATCGCGCCCATCAGGACGGTGGCGATGGCGAGGCCGCCGAACCCGCCCTGTGCGAGGCCGATGTTCCAGCCGGAGAAGTCGCCGGAGACCACGTACGCGACGCCGAGGCCGGTCAGCAGCAGCCAGCCCGCGCTGCCGCGGCGCAGGGTGCGGCGCTCCAGGTAGCCGTCGGTGGCGTCCTCGGGGGACTGTGCGGTTTCGGGTACGGCTGCGAGCCGTGCGCCGGTGTCGTCGGCCATGTGCGCTCCTGCCTAGGGCAATGGTTGTGGGGCGTACCTTTGCCGCTCGGGCGTGGCGGGCGCAAGACCCCTGCGTTAAACGGGGGTTACGAAAGCCTCTCGGCCGAAGGGGCGGGCGCGCGCGGGCCGGTTCAGGTCAGGAAGCCCCGCAGCAGCGCCGCCGTGCCGCAGCAGTGCTCGCGCATCACCTCGCGGGCCGCCTCCGGGTCCCGGTCCAGCACCGCCTCCACCAGGGTGCTGTGCTGCTGCTGCGAGTGCTCCAGGTTGCGCACCAGCAGCGGAATGCAGTCCAGCAGGTCGTTCACGGTGGCCCGGACGGCCGCGTACTGGGCCGTCAGGGTGGCGGATCCGGCGAGTTCGCACAGGGTGAGGTGGAAGAGGGTGTCCTGGCGGCGGTAGTCGGGCAGCGGGGCGTCGTGGGTGGCGGTCAGGGCGCCGAGCAGCCGGTCGGTGTCCCGCTCGGACAGTCCCTGGGAGGCGCACAGGCCGGCCGCTCCCACCTCCAGGACCTCGCGGAAGCGCAGCACGTCCTCGATGTCCACGCCCGCGACCCGGCGGCGCAGCTCCTCCTCGGTGCCCCCGGCCGGCGTGTCGGGGCGGGGCAGGACAAACGTTCCGCCGTACCGTCCGCGCCGGGCCTCCACCAGGCCCTGGTCCTGGAGCACCCGCAGCACCTCCCGGAGCGTCACCCGGCTGATCCCCATCCGCTCGGCCAACTCGCGCTCCGGCGGCAGCCGTTCCCCGCCCGGTACCAGTCCGAGCCGGACCACCTGGAGGATCTGCTCCAGCGCCTCCTCGAAACCGTTGCCCGCCCGCACCTGCCGCAGTACGGGATTGAGCCGCCGGGCGGCCTCGTCCTCGCTCGCCGTATCGGTCATCTCGCCGCCTCCCCTTCCCAAGCAATGGTTCTATTCAATACCTTAGGCCCCCTCGGCTCACCGAAGGAGAAAATCCCGTGGTAGACCGCAAGCCGCCGCTTTCGACCGAGGAACTACGCGTTCTCGTCGCCAGCGGTGAAATCGACACAGTGGTCCTGGCCTTCCCCGACATGCAGGGACGCCTCCAGGGCAAGCGGTTCGCCGCACAGTTCTTCCTCGACGAGGTCCTCCAGCACGGCACCGAGGGCTGCAACTACCTCCTCGCCGTCGACACGGAGATGAACACCGTCGACGGGTACGAGATGTCCTCCTGGGAGCGGGGCTACGGCGACTTCGCCATGCACCCCGACCTCGCCACCCTGCGCCGGATCCCCTGGAACCCGGGCAGCGCCTTCGTCCTCGCCGACCTCGCCTGGAACGACGGCTCGCCCGTGGTCGCCGCGCCCCGGCAGATCCTGCGCCGCCAGCTGGAGCGCCTCGGCGAACTCGGGTACACCGCGATGGTGGGCACCGAGCTGGAGTTCATGGTCTTCCTGGACACCTACGAGCAGGCCTGGAACTCCGACTACCGCGCCCTGACCCCCGCCAACCAGTACAACACCGACTACTCCATCCTCGGGACCGGCCGCGTCGAGCCCCTGCTGCGCCGCATCCGCAACGAGATGCAGGCCGCCGGCCTGGTCGTGGAGTCGGCCAAGGGCGAGTGCAACCTCGGCCAGCACGAGATCGTCTTCCGCTACGACGAGGCGCTGACCACCTGTGACCAGCACTCCGTCTACAAGACGGGGGCCAAGGAGATCGCCGCCCAGGAGGGCGTCTCGCTCACCTTCATGGCCAAGTACGACGAGCGCGAGGGCAATTCCTGTCACATCCACCTCTCGCTCTCCGACGCCGACGGACGCAACGCGATGGCCGGTGAGGGGCCGGACGCGCACGACCACGGCGGAATGTCACCCGTGATGCGCCACTTCCTGGCCGGCCAGCTCGCCGCACTGCGCGACTTCTCCCTTCTCTACGCCCCCAACATCAACTCCTACAAGCGTTTCCGGCCGGGATCCTTCGCGCCGACCGCCGTCGCCTGGGGCGTGGACAACCGGACCTGCGCGCTGCGGGTGGTCGGCCACGGCCGCTCCATGCGCTTCGAGAACCGCCTGCCCGGCGGCGACGTCAACCCCTACCTCGCCGTCGCCGGCCTGGTCGCGGCCGGGATCTACGGCATCGAGAACCGCCTGGAGCTGCCCGAGCCCTGCGCCGGGAACGCCTACACGGCCGACTTCGCGCACGTCCCCACCACCTTGCGCGATGCCGCCGAGCTCTGGGAGAACAGCGAGATCGCCAAGGCCGCCTTCGGCCCGGAGGTCGTCACCCACTACCGGAACATGGCCCGCGTCGAGCTGGACGCGTACGACTCCGCCGTGACCGACTGGGAGCTGCGCCGCTCCTTCGAACGCCTCTAGGCCGTCGGGCCCGCCGCAGGACCAGCTCCGCCCGCAGGACCGGCCCCACCCGCAGGACCAGCCCCACCGCGTTAGCAGACCCACCGCACCCACCGCACCCGAACGTTCGAAAGGCCACCACGTGTCCGATGCGCTGGAAGTCTTGAATCCGGCCACCGAGGAACTCGTCGCCGTCGTCCCGGCCGCCACACGGGACGACGTCGACGCCGCCGTCGTACGGGCCACCGCCGCCCAGCGCGCCTGGGCGGCGGCCGCGCCCGCCGACCGGGCCAGGCTGCTGCGCCGCTTCGCCGCGGTCGTCGACGGGCACATCGAGGAACTGGCACTGCTGGAGGTCCGGGAGGCGGGCCACACCCTGGGCAACGCCCGCTGGGAAGCCGGCAACGTCCGTGACGTGCTCGACTTCGCCGCCGGGGGAGTGGAGCGGCTCTCCGGCCGGCAGATCCCCGTCGCCGGCGGCATCGACGTCACCTTCCTCGAACCCCTCGGCGTCATCGGCGTGATCGCGCCGTGGAACTTCCCCATGCCGATCGCCGCCTGGGGCCTCGCCCCGGCACTGGCCGCCGGCAACGCGGTCATCCTCAAACCCGCCGAGACCACCCCGCTCACCGCGCTGCGCCTCGCCGAGCTCGCCCTGGAGGCGGGACTGCCCGAGCACCTGCTCCAGGTGCTGCCCGGCCGGGGCGAGGTGGCGGGGGACGCCCTCGTCGAGCACCCGGGGGTGGCCAAGATCGTGTTCACCGGCTCCACCCGGATCGGCAAGCGGATCATGGCCAAGTGCGCCGACCGGGTGAAGCGCCTCACCCTCGAACTCGGCGGCAAGAACCCGAACATCGTCTTCGCCGACGCGGACCTGGAGGCGGCGGCGGCCTCGGCCCCGATGTCCTTCCTGGACAACACGGGGCAGGACTGCTGCGCCCGTACGCGGATCCTCGTACAGCGCTCCGCGTACGACCGGTTCATGGAACTGCTCGTCCCCGCCGTGGAGAAGGTGGTCGTCGGGGACCCGTACGACGAGAACACGCAGCTCGGGCCGCTGATCTCGCGGGTGCAGCTGGAGCGCGTACGGTCCTACGTCACCGACGACCTCACCGTCGTCCGCGGCACCGCCCCCGAGGGCCCCGGCTTCTGGTACCCCCCGACCCTCGTCACCGGCGTCGACCCCACCGCCGCCATCGCCACCGAGGAGGTCTTCGGACCGGTCGCCGTCGTCCTGCCCTTCGAGGACGAGGAGGACGCCGTACGGCTGGCCAACGCCACCGACTACGGCCTCGCCGGCTCCCTGTGGACCCGTGACGTGGGCCGCGCGCTGCGCGTCTCGCGCGCCGTCGCCGCGGGCAACCTGTCGGTCAACTCCCACAGCAGCGTCCGCTACTGGACCCCCTTCGGCGGCTACAAGCAGTCGGGACTCGGGCGCGAGCTCGGACCCGACGCCCTCACCGCTTTCACCGAGACCAAGAACGTCTTCATCAGCACGGAGGCCTGAACCACATGAGCATCGATTCCACCGGCTCCACCGGCACCACCGGCTCCACCGAAGAGATCGTCTGCCGCCGTCTGGTGGGGCGTACCGCCGTCATCACCGGAGCCGGCAGCGGCATCGGCCTGGCCACCGCCCGCCGGCTGGCCTCCGAAGGCGCCAACGTCGTCTGCGGCGACATCGACGAGACCGCGGGCAAGGCCGCCGCCGAGGAGGTCGGCGGCACCTTCGTCAAGGTCGACGTCACCAGCCCGGAGGAGGTCGAGGCCCTGTTCAAGACCGCCTTCGACACCTACGGCTCCGTGGACATCGCCTTCAACAACGCCGGCATCTCGCCCCCGGACGACGACTCGATCCTCACCACCGGCCTGGAGGCCTGGAAGCGGGTCCAGGACGTCAACCTCACCTCCGTCTACCTCTGCTGCAAGGCCGCCCTGCCCTACATGCAGCGCCAGGGCCGGGGTTCCATCATCAACACCGCCTCCTTCGTGGCCCGGATGGGCGCCGCCACCTCGCAGATCTCCTACACCGCCTCCAAGGGCGGCGTGCTCGCCATGTCCCGCGAGCTCGGCGTGCAGTTCGCCCGCGAGGGCATCCGCGTCAACGCGCTCTGCCCGGGGCCCGTCAACACCCCGCTCCTGCAGGAGCTGTTCGCCAAGGACCCGGAGCGCGCGGCCCGCCGGATCGTGCACATCCCGCTGGGCCGGTTCGCCGAGCCCACCGAGATCGCCGCCGCCGTCGCCTTCCTCGCGAGCGACGACTCCTCCTTCATCAACGCCACCGACTTCCTGGTCGACGGCGGGATCTCCGGCGCGTACGTCACTCCTCTCTAGGACTCCTCTCCCCACCTGCGTCTCCGCACCACCCACCCGACAGCCGGGCGTCGCACGACGCCCGGCTGTCGTGCTCCACCGTCCGGGACGATCTTGAAGAAGAACCAGAAGAACCAGAAGAACCAGGAGAACCCAGTTCAGTGACCCGACCCACCTCCACGCGGCGGCTCCAGGCCGTGTGCGCCGCCGTCGCGATAGCCGCCGGCACCCTCGTGGCCGCCGCCCCCGCCGCCCCCGCCGCCCAGGCCCACCCCGGCGGCCACTGCACGACCCCCCAGCTCAAGGCGGACTGGTACGGGACCAACCGGGCCCGGCTCCAGCAGCTCATCGAGGACCACGGCCGGTGCAACCCGTACCGGCCGGGCCGAGACAAGCCCGTCGCGGTCTTCGACTGGGACAACACCGTCGTCAAGAACGACGTGGGCGACGCGCAGATGTTCTGGCTGCTGCGCAACGGCAAGATCCGCCAGCCCGCCGGGGGCGACTGGACCACCACCAGCCGCTTCCTCACCCCGGCCGCCGCCCAGGCCCTGGCCGAGGCCTGCGGGACCCTGGCCGGGCCCGGCGCCCCGCTGCCCACCGGTACCCCCGGGGGAGCCGGCTGCGCCGACGAGATCAACGCCGTCTACGGCACCGCCGCCACCCGCGCGGGTGCCCCCGCCTTCGCCGGCTGGGACCGCCGTACGACCGAACCCGGTTACTCCTGGCTGCCGCAGCTCATGCAGGGCTGGACCGCGCGCGAGATCCGCGGCTTCGCGGCCGCCGCCCGCGCCGAGAACCTGGCCGCCCCGGTCGACGCCAAGCAGCAGGTCGGCAGCACCACCACCGCCACCGGCTGGGTGCGCTACTACGAGGAGCAGAAGGAGCTCATCGCCGCCCTGCAGAAGGCCGGCTTCGACGTCTGGATCAGCTCGGCCTCGCCGCAGCCGGTCGTCGAGGTGTGGGCCCAGGGCGTGGGCATCGACGCCCGGCACGTCATCGGCATCCGCAACACCACCACGTACGGCGGGAAGTTCACCTCCCACCTGCAGGGCTGCGGGGCCGTCGCGGACGGCGCCGACACGATGATCACGTACATCGACGGCAAGCGCTGCTGGATCAACAAGGAGATCTTCAAGGTCCGCGGCGCCGCGGCCGAGAAGGTCCAGCCGGCCGCCCGCCGCCAGGTGTTCGCGGCGGGCGACTCCGACACCGACGTCTCGTTCCTGCGGGACGCGACCGCGCTGCGGCTCGTGCTGAACCGCAACAAGAACGAGCTGATGTGCCGCGCGTACGACAACAGCGACGGCAAGTGGATCGTGAACCCGATGTTCATCCAGCCCAAGAAGCAGAAGGCCACGCCGTACCCGTGCGCGACCACCGGCTTCACCGGCCGCGACGGCACCCCGGGGCCCGTGCTCCGGGGCGACACCAGCGTCGTCCCGGACCAGACGGACTCCGTCTTCTGACCGGCCGCGGGCTCAGAGGAAGGTGCGGCCCTCACCCCGGTAGGTCGGAGCGGTGGCCGTCACCCGGTCGCCCTGGACCAGGTGCAGGGTGTCGAAGCGCTCGCACAGTTCACCGGCCTTCGCGTGCCGGAACCAGACCCGGTCGCCGATCAGCAGATCGTCGGCCGGGCTGCCGAGCAGCGGGGTCTGCACCTCGCCGGCCCCCTCCTGCGCGTCGTAGCGCAGCCCCTCGGGGAGGTACGGGACCGGCAGCCGGTCCGGACCGGGCGCGCCGGAGGCCGGGTACCCGCCACCGAGCACCGTGACCACCCCGACCCCGGGCCGGCGGACCACGGGCTGGGCGAAGAGCGCCGCCGGGCGGCCGCTGAACGAGGTGTAGTTGTCGAACAGCCGCGGTACGTAGAGCCCCGACCCGGCGGCGATCTCCGTGACGGCGTCCTCGGCGGCGGTCTGCTGGACGCTGCCGGTCCCGCCGCCGTTGACGAACTCCAGGTCCGGGACCACCGCGCGCACGGCCCGTACGGCCTCGGCCCGGCGGGCGGCCAGCTCCTTGCGGGCCGTGCCCTGCATCAGCCGGATGGCGCGCGACCTCAGCGGACGCCCCGCGAGGGAGTCGCCGACCCCGGCCACGTGGCCCTCGTACCCCATCAGCCCGACCACCCGGAAGCCGGGCCGGGCGCTCACCGCGCGGGCCAGCGCGGCGAGCTGGGCGGGCTCGCGCAGCGGGGAGCGGCGGGCGCCGACGCGGACCCGGCCGCCGAAGAGGTGCAGGGCGGTGTCCAGTTCCAGGCAGACCCGGATCTCCTGGGCGCCGCCGTCGCGGGCCCGGTCCACGAGGTCCAGCTGCGCGAGGTCGTCGATCATCACGGTGACCGCGCCGGCCAGCTTCGGATCGGCGGCGAGCTCGGCGAAGCCGGCCCGGTCGGCGGAGGGGTAGGCGAGCAGGACGTCCTCGAAGCCGGAGCGCGCCAGCCAGATCGACTCGGCGAGGGTGTAGGACATGATGCCGGCGAACCCGGGCCGGGCGAGGACCCGTTCGAGCAGCGCACGGCACCGTACGGACTTGCTCGCCACCCGGACCGGCTTCCCGCCGGCACGACGCACGAGATCGTCGGCGTTCGCGTCGAACGCGTCGAGATCCACGAGGGCGAGCGGAGCGTCGAGATGGGCGGTGGCCCGGTCGTAACGGGCCCGGTCGGCGGCGGGGGAGTTCATGGGCGGCAGCCTGCCAGATGGCTGTACTCGTGGGTAGGGGGTTCGCGGAGGCCGCCGGACGCCCGGCCAGGTCAGGGGCCGGGAAGCGCGCCGCGGTCACATCTCGGTATCGACCGCCGCATGCCCCTTCCGGATCTTGAGACTGCCGTTCGCATCTGTTTACAGTTGCTATTCCCCGGCCGGCATTCCAGCACTGACGGGCGCGTAAAGTATGGGCAGGCAGCCGACGGGAACGGGGGGCTGAGCCGCCGGATGAGTACGTCCACACCGCACGGCGGGGTCCAGACCGCGCCCGACTACGACCCGATACCGCCTCTGCGGCGCCCGGGAAGGGTCTTCGCCGCCGCCCTGTGCGGCCTCCTCGGCCTCACCCTCACCGGCGCCGCCGGCTACAAGGCCGTCTCCGAACACCGGGCCGCGCAGCGGCCGGTCGACCCCGCCGTCGCGTACCGCAAGGCGGAGTCCCTCTGGCACACCACCCCGGCCGACACCCTGTTCCCGCTCGCCCTCGACGGCCACGGCGCCGGGCCGGGCGGCGCCGACCGCAGGTGGACCCGGATCACCGCCCCCGCCGACGCGGGCTGCGCCGAGGCGCTCGGCGCCGACTGGCGGGCCCTGTTCGCCGAGACCGGGTGCACCCGCGTGGTCCGCGCCACCTACACGGACGCCACCCGCAGCTCCCTGATCACCGTCGGCATGGTCTTCACCCCCGCCGACGCCGCCACCATGGAGTCCCTGCGCGGCCGGCTGACCGCCCCGACCGGCTACGGATTCCCCGACAACCGCCGCGGCGCGTGGACCGCCACCGTGCTGGCCGAGGCCCCGGTCGTCGTCTACTCCGTCACCGCCTTCGCCGACGGCCGCCGCCTCAACACGCCCAGCCCCGCCGAGGACAAGATGTCCGCGGACGACAGGGGACGCGTGGCGAAGGCCGGTCTCGGCTACGAGTCCAAGGCCCTCGGCGGCCTGATGGAAGACATCGTGCACACCCTCGTGGCCGCCCAGTCGGGCAGGCCGCCCGCCCCGCGGGCCTCGCAGAATCCGGACGCGTCGCAGACGCCGCAGACACCGCAGGATTCCTCGCAGGACCCGGAGGCCGGCCGATGACCCGCCGCACCCTGCTCCCGGCCGCCCTCGCCCTCGGAGCGCTGTTCGCCGTCACCGCGGCGCCGCCGGCCGCCGCCGACGCCGTCCGTGACCAGCAGTGGGCACTGCAGGCCCTGCGCGCCGAGGAGGCCTGGGGCACCACCCAGGGCAACGGGGTCACCGTGGCCGTCCTCGACACCGGGGTCGACCCCACCCACCCGGACCTGGCGGGCCAGGTCCTGGAGGGCATCGACCTCGTCGGTGTGGGGGCGGTACCGGGCGACAAGACCTGGGCCCAGCACGGCACGGCCATGGCGGCGACCATCGCGGGGCGCGGCCACGGCTCCCAGGGCCGCGGGGGCATCAAGGGCATCGCCCCGCAGGCCAAGATCCTCCCGGTGCGGGTGATCCTGGAGGAGAAGGACCCGGACCGCGAACAGGCCCGCCAGTCCAAGGGCGGCGCCCTCGCCGAGGGCATCCGCTGGGCCGTCGACCACGGCGCCGACGTGATCAACCTCTCGCTCGGCGACGACAGCGTGTCCGCCCATCACGAGGCGACCGAGGACGAGGCCGTCCAGTACGCGCTGGCCAAGGGCGTGGTCGTCGTCGCCTCCGCCGGCAACGGCGGCAAGGACGGGGACCGCATCTCGTACCCGGCCGCCTACCCCGGGGTCATCGCCGTCACGGCCGTCGACCAGAAGAACAAGAAGGCGCCCTTCTCCACCCGCAGCTGGTACGCCACCGTCAGCGCCCCGGGCGTCAACGTGGTCATAGCGGCCCCCGACCGCGACTACTACAACGGCTGGGGCACCAGCGTCGCCTCCGCCTTCGTCTCCGGCGCCGTCGCCCTGGTCAAGGCCGCCCACCCCGACTTCTCCCCGGCCCAGATCAAGAACCTGCTGGAGGACACCGCCTCCGACTCCCCGCCGGGCGGCCGCGACGACTCCCGCGGCTTCGGCCTGGTGGACCCGGCCGCCGCCCTCCTGGCGGCCGACGGGATCACCCCCGAACCGGTGCTGCCCGCACCCGTCGCGGCCGCGCGCCCCTACTTCGGCGCCGGCCCCGACCCGGTGCCCGACCCCGGGCTCTGGGCCCGCTTCGGGATCCCGGTGGGCGCACCCGCCGGGCTGGCCCTGCTCGTGGCGGCCGGCGTACTGGCCCGGCGGCCCCGGGCCGGACGGCGGGATCCCGACGCGGGATAGGCTCGGGGAACTGTGGCGAACAAAAACATTCCGGACCCCGGTTTCTCCGACGACAACGGCTCCGCCGACCCCCGGCTGAGCGCGGCCCTGGCCGCCTGGGCCGAGGACAGAGCCAAGGAGCCGGAGGTGCTGGCGGCCCTGAAGGACGCCCGCCTGCTGGTCCCCGTCGTCGCGGTCCTCGGCGAGGTCGAGACCGACCCCGAGACCGGACTCAAGCGCGAGAAGACCAGCGACATGGCCGTGCCCACCCTGCGGGCGGGGGACCGGCGGGCGCTGCCCGCCTTCACCTCCATCGCCTCGCTGGCGCTGTGGGACCCGGCCGCCCGCCCGGTCGCGGTGCCGCTGCACCAGGCGCTGGCCGCCGCCGCGCACGAGAAGGCCGACACCATCGTCCTCGACCTGTCCGGCCCGGTCCCGTACCAGCTCGCGGGCCCCGCGCTGCGCGCGCTCGCCGAGGGCCGCACGGACGCCGGCCCGCTCGCCGACCCCGCCGTGCGCGAGGCCGTACGGGCCGTCGTGAGCGCCGAACCGGCCGTGCTCGGCGCCCACCTGGGCCCGGGCGGCGCGGACGCCGACGGAACCCTGGCGATCGTGCTGGCGGCCGGCCCGCAGGCCGCGGCGGCGGCCCGCCGGGTGGCCGAGGCCCTGGCGGCCGACGAGACCCTGCGGGCACGCCTCGTGGGCGGACTGGACCTGGCGCTGCTCCCGGAAGGGGCCCCGGTCCCGCCCGGCGAGCCGCTCTTCACGCGCTGACCCCGGATACGGAAAAGGGCGCCTCCCGGCATCGGGAGGCGCCCTTCCTGCTTCCTGCTTGCGGTGTTACGCGTACACGGGACCCGTGTACTTCTCGCCCGGGCCCTGCCCCGGCTCGTCCTGCACCAGCGAGGCCTCGCGGAAGGCCAGCTGGAGGGACTTCAGGCCGTCGCGCAGCGGGGCGGCGTGGAAGGAGCTGATCTCGGTGGCGCTCGCGGTGACCAGCCCGGCGAGGGCGGTGATCAGCTTGCGGGCCTCGTCGAGGTCCTTGTACTCGGAGTCGGGCTTGTCCAGGCCGAGGTTGACCGCCGCCGCGCTGAGCAGGTGGACGGCCACCGTGGTGATGACCTCGACGGCCGGCACGTCCGCGATGTCGCGGGTCAGGTCGTCGTAGTCGGGGGCGGCCGGGGATTCAGGGGATCCGGAGGGGGAACCGGAGGGCGTCGCGTCAGTCATGTGCCCCACGATATGCCGTGCGGCGGGCTTGCAACGCGGGTGCTAGTATGTACTTCGACCGGCCGGACACTTATGTGCCCGGCCCACAAGTGGAGGCTCCGATTCTCCCACCCAGCCGCCCTCACGGGAGGCGGGTCACCGGTCAGGTGGTATCCATCGTTCCGTACGGACGATGGAAAGCTGCCCGATTTTGCGCCCCGCGGTTCGCACGCGACGGTGCTCCGGTTGTATTGGAGCCCTCGTCTGTGCCCGGCGGGGCTTTTTGCATTGTCCCGCCGCGGTCGGTCTGACGGAAAAACGTCAGCGACTGCCCTCCAGGCAGCCGTGTGGTGCTACCGAGGAGGATCCATCAGCACCGAGCCCCGCATCAACGACCGGATTCGCGTTCCCGAGGTACGACTCGTCGGCCCGAGTGGCGAGCAGGTCGGCATCGTGCCGCTTGCCAAGGCGCTCGAGCTCGCGCAGGAGTACGACCTCGACCTGGTCGAGGTCGCGGCGTCCGCACGCCCGCCGGTCTGCAAGCTCATGGACTACGGCAAGTTCAAGTACGAGTCGGCCATGAAGGCCCGTGAGGCGCGCAAGAACCAGGCGCACACGGTCATCAAGGAAATGAAGCTCCGGCCGAAGATCGACCCGCACGACTATGACACCAAGAAGGGTCACGTCGTTCGGTTCCTCAAGCAGGGCGACAAGGTCAAGATCACGATCATGTTCCGTGGTCGCGAGCAGTCCAGGCCGGAACTCGGCTACCGACTGCTGCAGCGTCTCGCTTCGGACGTCGAAGAGCTCGGCTTCATCGAGTCGAACCCGAAGCAGGACGGCCGAAACATGATCATGGTTCTCGGTCCGCACAAGAAGAAGACCGAGGCGATGGCCGAAGCCCGCGAGGCGCAGGCCGCCCGCAAGGCCGAGCGCCAGGGTGTTGCGGTCAGCGACGAGAGTGGTGACGAGGCCCAGGCCGCCGACGCCGCGCTCGAGGCCGAGAACGCCGCACTCGAAGCCGAGGACGTGGACGCGGAGGACGCTTCCGACGAAGCGGCCGACGCGGACGAGGCCGCCACCGACGAGGCAGCCGCCTCGGACGAGGCATCGGCCCAGGCCTGATTCCGAGGCAGCCCGTCTCGGATCACCGATACAACATGACGCTCCCGTGAGCCGGCCCCCACCAGGGCCGGTGGGGGCGCCACCGACGAGGAGATAACGGCGCTATGCCGAAGAACAAGACGCACTCCGGGACCAAGAAGCGCTTCAAGATCACCGGCTCCGGCAAGGTGCTCCGCGAGCGCGCCGGCAAGCGCCACCTGCTCGAGCACAAGTCGTCCCGTGTCACCCGCCGCCTGACCGGCACCGCGGAGATGGCCCCCGGCGACGCCGCGAAGATCAAGAAGCTTCTCGGCAAGTGACGTCCTCCGCTCCCCTTCCGGGAGCGGGAGCACGTCAAGACCGGGACCCCATCGAATTCGGGCCGTGTGAAGTCATCCACGGCCCCGCTACAAGGAGTACAAAGTGGCACGCGTCAAGCGGGCAGTAAACGCGCACAAGAAGCGCCGGGCAATCCTCGAAGCGGCCAAGGGCTACCGCGGTCAGCGTTCGCGCCTGTACCGCAAGGCCAAGGAGCAGGTCACCCACTCCCTGGTCTACAACTTCAACGACCGCAAGAAGCGCAAGGGCGACTTCCGTCGGCTGTGGATCCAGCGCATCAACGCCGCTGCCCGCCAGAACGGCATGACGTACAACCGCCTCATCCAGGGTCTGAACGCCGCCAACATCGAGGTGGACCGCAAGATCCTCGCCGAGCTGGCCGTCAACGACGCCAACGCGTTCGCCGCGCTGGTCGAGGTCGCGCAGAAGGCCCTCCCGGCCGACGTCAACGCCCCGAAGGTCGCTGCCTGAGCAGCACGCCCTCAAAGGCTGCAGTAACTTGCCCGGACCCGCAGGCCACGCGCCTGCGGGTCCGGTGCGTTGATCACGGATTTCGACCGAGTTCCGCTGAGTTCCGCTGAGTTCCACCCGCTGTACGTACGGAAGCGAGCCGACCGCCATGGGCACCCCCGCCGAGCTGATCTCCCCCCGGTCCACCCGGGTGGCCGCCGCCAGGCGCCTGGCGCGACGCAATTTCCGCACCAAGGAGCGCCGCTTCATCGCCGAGGGCCCGCAGGCCGTGCGCGAGGCCGTGGAACACCGCGGCCCCGGGGGCGAGTCCACGCTGATCGAGCTGTTCGCGACCGTGGAGGCCGCCGAGCGCTACGCCGACATCGTCGAGGCCGCGTACGGCGCCGGGGCCCGCGTCCACTACGCCTCCGACGAGGTGCTCGCGGAGGTCTCGCAGACCGTCACCCCGCAGGGCCTGGTCGGCGTCTGCCACTTCCTGGACTCCCCCTTCGAGGAGATCCTGAAGGCCCGGCCCCAGCTGGTGGCCGTCCTCGCGCACGTCCGCGACCCCGGCAACGCCGGTACGGTGCTGCGCTGCGCGGACGCCGCCGGAGCCGACGCGGTCGTGCTGACCGACGCCTCCGTGGACCTGTACAACCCCAAGTCCGTACGCGCCTCCGTGGGCTCCCTCTTCCACCTCCCGGTGGCCGTCGGCGTACCCGTGGAACAGGCCGTCGAGGGACTGCGCGCGGCCGGCGTGCGGATCCTCGCCGCCGACGGGGCCGGCACGGACGACCTCGACGCCGAGCTCGACGCGGGCACCATGGGCACCCCCTCGGCCTGGATCTTCGGCAACGAAGCCTGGGGCCTGCCCGAGGAGACGAGGGCGCTCGCCGACGCCGTCGTACGGGTCCCGATCCACGGAAAGGCCGAGAGCCTGAACCTCGCCACGGCCGCCGCGGTGTGCCTCTACGCGTCCGCGCGTGCACAGCGGGCGCCCGGAGGGTGCCGCTCCGTGACCCCCAGCTAGTAATGTGACGCCCCGGGGGGCCCACTGTGGTACTCGGAGATGTGGGGTACGGGGACATGACCGTCGGTACGAACAGCTCGCCAGGTGCCGCCAAGGCGCCCGGCGCACCGGTCCTGGCGACCGTGTCCCAGCTGGCCGCGCCCGCCGCCCGGGTGCCCGTGCAGCAGCCCCAGGGAGTCCCCGCCGCGCCCCCGCCCCCGCACGCCCGGCCCGCGCACGGCGTGCTGGACGCGCAGGAAGCCCGGGAAGCCCGGGACGCTCAGGACGCCGAGGACACGGACGGGCCCGGCGCGTACGCCGCGCTCGGGATCGACCCCGACGACCTGCCCGACGGGCTCGTGATCGCCGACGCCACCGGCCGGGTCATCTGCTTCAACTCCGCCGCCGCCCGGATCACCGCCCTCGTGGCGGGCGAGGCCCTGGGCCTCGGCATCGAGCGCGCCCTGCCGCTGGAGGACCTCGACGGCCGCCGCTGGTGGGCGCTGACCGACCCCTACGGCGGCCTCGCCACCCGGAGCGGACAGCCCGAGCGGAACCTGCTGCTGCCCGGCGGCCGCGAGGTGCTCGTCTCCGCCCGGTACGTGCGCACCCACCCCAAGGGCCCGGTGCGCCGGCTCGTGGTCACCCTGCGGGGCACCGAGGCCCGGCGGCGCACCGAGCGCAGTCACGCCGAGCTGATCGCCACCGTCGCGCACGAGCTCCGCTCCCCCCTCACCTCCGTGAAGGGGTTCACGGCGACGCTGCTCGCCAAGTGGGAGCGGTTCACCGACGACCAGAAGCGCCTGATGCTGGAGACCGTCGACGCCGACGCGAACCGTGTCACCCGCCTCATCGCCGAGCTCCTGGACATCTCCCGCATCGACTCGGGCCGCCTGGAGGTGCGCCGCCAGCCGGTCGACATCTCCACGGCCGTGGGACGCCACGTCCAGGCGCTCACCGCGAACGGGCAGGCCCCGGAGCGGTTCCTGGTCAGCGTGAGCCGCCCGCTGCCCGATCTGTGGGCGGACCCGGACAAGATCGACCAGATCCTCGGCAACCTGCTGGAAAATGCGGTGCGGCACGGCGAGGGAACCGTCACCATCGACGTGACGCCGACCAGCTTCGCGAACGCCGCGGGGAAGACCGAGAAGGGAACCGCCGTCACCGTGACCGATGAAGGCCCTGGTATCCCCGAAGAGTCGATGAAGCGCGTCTTCACCCGTTTCTGGCGGGGCAGCAAGCGCGGCGGCACGGGCCTGGGCCTGTACATCGTCAAGGGCATCGTGGAAGCCCACGGCGGCACCATCACGGTCGGCCGCGGCCCCGGCGGCGGCGCCGAGTTCCGATTTATCCTGCCCGTCGGCGCCCCGGCATACCTCACGCAGTAGACCTGCGGAGCGTCTCGCCAGGCGGCCCACGGGCTCCTTCACCCCCGGCGACCTTTAGACTCGACCTTTGGCACCTTTGTGTCCTAGTGCCGAGCGCGTCCTGCGCGTCGCGCGGGGGACCACCAGCCAGCCATCGGAAGTACGGGAAGAGATGTCGGCACCGAACAAGTCGTACGACCCTGTCGAGGTCGAGGCACTGAAACCGGAAGAGATCGAGCGCATGCGGGACGAGGCGCTCGCCGCCTTCGCCTCCGCCGGTGACCTCGACGAACTTCGGGAGGCGAAGACCGCGCACATGGGCGACCGCTCGCCCCTGGCGCTCGCCAACCGAGAGATCGGCGCGCTGCCCCCGCAGGCCAAGGCCACCGCGGGCAAGCTCGTGGGCCAGGCCCGCGGCGCCGTGAACAAGGCGTTCGGGGCCCGCACGGTCGCGCTCGAAGCCGAGCGCGACGAGCGGGTGCTGGTCGAGGAGGCGGTGGACGTCACGCTGCCCTACGACCGCGTGCCCGCCGGCGCCCGGCACCCCCTGACCACGCTGATGGACCGCATCGCGGACACCTTCGTGGCCATGGGGTACGAGGTCGCCGAGGGGCCCGAGGTCGAGGCGGAGTGGTTCAACTTCGACGCCCTCAACTTCACGCCCGACCACCCCGCGCGCCAGATGCAGGACACCTTCTTCGTCAAGGGCCCCGAGGGCACCGAAGGCGACGAGTCCGGCGTCGTGCTGCGCACCCACACCTCCCCGGTGCAGGCGCGCTCGCTGCTGGAGCGCAAGCCCCCCGTCTACATCGTGTGCCCGGGGCGGGTGTACCGCACCGACGAGCTCGACGCGACGCACACCCCGGTCTTCCACCAGGTCGAGCTGCTCGCCGTGGACGAGGGCCTGACCATGGCGGACCTCAAGGGCACCATGGACCACATGGTCCAGGAGCTGTTCGGCGAGGGCACCACCACGCGCCTGCGCCCGCACTTCTTCCCCTTCACCGAGCCGTCCGCCGAGATGGACATGCAGTGCTACGTGTGCCGCGGCGAGTCGGTGGGCAACCCCGACCGTCCGTGCCGCACCTGCTCCAGCGAGGGCTGGATCGAGCTCGGCGGCTGCGGCATGGTCAACCCGAAGGTGCTCACCGCCTGCGGCGTCGACCCGGAGAAGTACAGCGGGTTCGCCTTCGGCTTCGGCATCGAGCGGATGCTGATGTTCCGCCACAACGTTGAAGACATGCGAGACATGGTCGAGGGTGACATCCGTTTCACCCGGCCGTTCGGGATGGAGATCTGATGCGGGTCCCGCTTTCTTGGCTGCGGGAGTACGTCGACCTCCCCGCGGGTGAAACCGGTCGCGACGTCGCGGCCAAGCTCGTCGACGCCGGCCTCGAGGTCGAGACCGTCGAGCAGCTCGGCGGCGGGCTCAAGGGCCCGCTCGTCGTCGGCCAGGTGCTGACCATCGAGGAGCTCGAGGGCTTCCGCAAGCCGATCCGCTTCTGCACGGTCGACGTCGGCAGCGCCAACGGCACCGGCGCGCCGCAGGAGATCGTCTGCGGCGCCCGGAACTTCTCCGTCGGCGACAAGGTCGTCGTGGTCCTGCCGGGCGCGGTGCTGCCCGGGGACTTCGCGATCGCCGCGCGCGAGACGTACGGCCGCACCTCCCACGGCATGATCTGCTCCGGCGACGAGCTGGGCATGGGCGACGACGGCACGCACGGCATCATCGTGCTGCCGCACGAGCACGAGGCCGGCACCGACGCGATCAAGCTCCTGGAGCTGGTCGACGAGGTCCTCGACATCGACATCACCCCGGACCGCGGCTACTGCATGTCCATGCGCGGTGTGGCCCGCGAGGCCGCCACCGCGTACGGCCTGCCGCTGCGCGACCCGGCGCTGCTCGACGTGCCCGCGCCGAACTCGTACGGCTACGCCGTCAAGATCGACGACCCGCAGGGCTGCGACCGCTTCACCGCGCGCACGGTGACCGGTCTCGACCCCGAGGCGCGCTCCCCGATCTGGCTCACGCGCCGCCTCCAGAAGGCGGGCATGCGCCCGATCTCGCTCGCCGTCGACATCACCAACTACGTGATGCTCGAACTCGGCCAGCCGCTGCACGCCTACGACCGCTCGCGGATCGACGGCGCCATCGGCGTCCGCCGCGCCGAGCAGGGCGAGAAGTTCACCACCCTCGACGGGGTCAAGCGCACGCTCGACGCCGAGGACCTGGTGATCACCGACAACAGCGGCCCGATCGGGCTCGCCGGTGTCATGGGCGGCGCCAACACCGAGATCGCCGACTCCGTCACCGACCCGGAGACGGGCGCCGTCACCGGCACCACCGACGTGGTCGTGGAGGCCGCGCACTTCGACTCCGTGTCGATCTCGCGCACCGCCCGCCGCCTCAAGCTGTCCTCCGAGGCGTCCAAGCGCTTCGAGCGCGGCGTCGACCCGCAGGCCGCCGCCGCTGCCGCGCAGCGCACCGTCGACCTGCTCGTGCTGCTCGCGGGCGGCACCGCCGAGGCCGGCGTCACCGAGCTCACCGCCCCGGGCGCCCCGCGCACCATCGCGATGAGCGCGGACCACCCCGACAAGGTCGCGGGCATGGAGTACGGCCGGGAGACCGTCGTACGCCGCCTGCAGGAGGTCGGCTGCGACGTCTACGGCCAGGACGAGCTCGTCGTCACGGCGCCCTCGTGGCGGCCCGACCTCGCCGAGCCCAACGACCTCGCCGAGGAAGTCATCCGGCTGGAGGGCTACGGGAACCTTCCCTCCACCCTCCCGCAGGTGCCCTCCGGCCGCGGTCTGACCGCGCGGCAGCAGCTGCACCGCCGGGTGGGCCGCGCGCTGGCCGGCGCGGGCTACGTCGAGGCGCTCAGCTACCCGTTCCTGGGCGAGGCCGTCTTCGACCAGCTCCAGCTGTCCGCGCACGACGCCTCCCGCCAGGTCGTCAAGCTGGTCAACCCGATCTCCGACGAGGAGCCGGCGCTGCGCACCACGCTGCTGCCGGGTCTGCTCGGCGCGCTGCGCCGCAACGACAGCCGGGGCAGCCACGACCTCGCCCTCTTCGAGACCGGCTCGGTCTTCCGGGCCGCCGCGCAGCCGGGCGTCGCCGTACGCCTCGGCGTCGACCGGCGTCCCACCGACGAGGAGATCGCCACCCTGAACGCGGCCCTGCCCGCGCAGCCGCGCTACGCCGCGGTCGTGCTGGCCGGGGCCCGCGAGCAGGCCGGCTGGTGGGGCAAGGGCCGTCCGGCCGACTGGGCCGACGCGGTCCAGGCGGCGCGCTCGCTGGCCGTCGAGGCCGGTGCGGAGCTCGTCGTGCGCCAGGGCCAGTACGGCCCCTGGCACCCGGGGCGCTGCGCCGAGCTGCTCGTCACCCTGGACGGGGTGGAGACGGTCATCGGCCACGCCGGTGAGCTGCACCCGCGCGTGGTCAAGGCGATGGGCCTGCCGGCCCGCACCAGCGCCATGGAGCTCGACCTGGACCGCCTCGCGGCGGCCGGCGGCGAGGCCCTCCAGGCGCCCCGGATCTCCTCCTTCCCGGTGGCGACCCAGGACGTCGCGCTGATCGTGGACGCGTCGGTGCCGGCTTCGGCCGTCGAGGACGCGCTGCACAAGGGCGCCGGTGAACTGCTGGAGTCCCTGCGGCTGTTCGACGTGTTCGAGGGCGAGCAGGTGGGTGAGGGCAAGAAGTCCCTCGCGTACGCGCTGCGCTTCCGCGCGGCCGACCGGACGCTGACCGCCGAGGAGTCCACGGCGGCCCGTGACGCGGCGGTCGCCCTGGCGGGCGAGCGCACGGGCGCGGTGCTGCGCGGCGCGTAGCCGCTGCCGTTCCTTCGCTGAGGGGGTGCATCCCGGATCCGTCCGGGGTGCACCCCCTCACCCGTACCCGGCTCCCCGCCCCGTAGGGCCGGGGCGGAGAAATGGGCGTGCGGGACGCGGGGGCTCTCCGTTAGCTTGGGTGGTATGTCCGCGCCCCGAGTTTCCTAGCTTCAGGACCCACTTCCACGTCACCCGTGTGTCCTTCTGCTGTCTCGGAGCGTTATCCCATGATCACCGTTCGTGGTGTCGACGTGCGCGCAGGCGCCCGTCTGCTGCTGTCCGACATCTCCTTCACCGTCGCCCCCGGCGACCGGATCGGCCTCGTCGGCCGCAACGGCGCCGGCAAGACCAGCCTGATGAACGTCCTGGCCGGGGCGGCGAAGCCCGCGGCCGGGGACGTTGCCCGTACCGCGCCGGTCGGGTACCTGGCGCAGGACTCCCGCGCCGCCGATCCCGCGGTCACCGTCACCGACCGGATCCTGTCCGCCCGCGGTCTGGACCGGGCCGTACGTGCGCTGCGCGCCGCCGAGGCGGCCATGGCGGGAGGGGAGGGCCTGGACGCCGCGATGGATGGCTACGCGCGCGCCGAGGCGGAGTTCCTGGCCCGTGGCGGGTACGCCGCCGAGGCGGAGGCGGCTCGCGTGGCCGCCGGGCTCGGGCTGCCGGGCCAGGTCTTGGACCGGGCCGTCGGGGAGCTGTCCGGTGGGCAGCGGCGCCGGGTGGAGCTGGCCCGGATCCTGTTCGCGGGCCATGAGGGCACCCTGCTGCTCGACGAGCCGACCAATCACCTGGACGCCGACTCCGTGGCCTGGCTGCGCGCGTTCCTGAAGGGGCATGCCGGCGGCCTGGTGCTGATCAGCCATGACACCTCCCTGCTCGCCGACACCGTCAACCGGGTCTTCCACCTCGACGCCCCGCGCACGACCGTCGACGTGTACAACACCGGCTGGCAGGGCCATCTCGCGCAGCGGGAGGCCGATGAGCGCCGGCGCACCCGCGAGCGGGCCGGCGCCGAGCGCAAGGCGGCCGTCCTGCACGCCCAGGCGGACCGGATGAAGGCACGGGTGGCCACCGCCGTCGTGGCCAGGAGCATGGCCCGGCGGGCCGACCGGATGCTCGCCGGTCTGGAGCCGGTCCGCCGGACGGAGAAGGCGGCCAGGATCCGGCTGCCCGAGCCCGCTCCCTGCGGGCGCACTCCGCTGGGTGCGGTCTCCCTCGCCAAGTCCTACGGCGGTCACCGGGTGCTGGCCGGGGTGGACCTGGCCGTCGACCGGGGCAGCCGGCTGGTGGTCCTCGGGCTCAACGGCGCCGGGAAGACCACCCTGCTGAGGCTGCTCGCCGGACAGGAGGTGCCCGACGCCGGCCGGGTCGTGCGCGGACACGGCCTGCGGATCGGCTACTTCGCCCAGGAGCACGACACCCTGGACCCGGACCGCACGGTGCGGGAGAACCTCGCCGCGGCCGCGCCCCACCTCGCGGAGGGCGAAGTGCGCCGGGTGCTCGGGGCGTTCCTCTTCAGCGGCGACGACGCCGACAAGCGGGCCGGGGTGCTCTCGGGAGGGGAGAAGACCCGGCTCGCCCTGGCCGCACTCGTGCACAGCGGCGCCAACGTGCTGCTGCTGGACGAGCCCACGAACAACCTCGACCCCGCATCCCGCGGCGAGGTCCTGGCCGCCGTGGACACCTATCCGGGTGCGATCGTCATGGTCACCCACGACGAGGGCGCCCTCGACGCGCTGCGTCCCGACCGGGTCCTGCTGCTGCCGGACGGCGAAGAGGACCTGTGGAGCGAGGAGTACCGGGACTTGCTCGCCCTTGCCTGAGCGGGGAGCGGGGAGCAGGGAGGGGGGAGCAGGGAGCGGGGGAGTGGGGGCGCGGACGTCCGTGCGGCTGGGGCGCGGATTGCGCTAATCTATGACTCGCAACGGGCGCTCGCCCCCTGGCCAAGGCCGGAGGTGGGCTGTTCGGTGCAACGCAGCAATCCCCTGTAGCTCAAT
>NZ_JBSFDF010000080.1:0-23214 GCF_053593795.1 Streptomyces sp. NPDC002104
CGTGGTGGAGGTACCCCTCGAGCTGATGGCCGCGTGAGGTGCGGACCATGCCCAGGGCCGCCTCGGTGAGCTCGGCGCACTGCTCCGGGGTGGCCCGCAGCGCCGCGAGTCCGGCGGCGACCGGTTCGACGGCCGAGCGCAGCACGGTGAGGGAGCGCAACTGCCGTGGGCGGTCGGCGCCGGCGAGGCGCCAGCGGATGACGCGCGGATCGTAGACGTTCCACTCCTCGGTGGGGCGGACCGTGACGCCGACCCGGCGGCGGGACTCGACCAGTTGCATCGATTCCAGTACGCGGACCACTTCGCGGACCACGGTCCGCGAGGCACCGAAGCGCTCCGCGATCTCGTCGGTGCGCAGCACGCTGCCGGGTGGGTGTTCCCCGGCCGTGATCGCCAGGCCGATGGTGTCCAGCACATGGGAGTGGAGCCCTGGGCCGCCGGGCTCGCCCGGTCCGCCCGGTCCGCCCGGCCCTTCAGTGGTCATGGCGTAAGCGTACGGTGACCCTCAGATGGACAAAAGATGTGATGTTTTACCGAGCACCCCTTGAATAAGTACTACGTAATGAGCTTCAGTGGTGCCCAGGTCCCACGGGCCGATGTCAACGAGGACATGGACGACGAAAACGAGGTGCCCGATGACGCGCGTCATTGTGGTGATGGGCGTGGCCGGAACGGGAAAGACGACCGTCGGCCGGCTGCTCGCCGGCGCACTCGCCCTCCCCTATGCGGAGGGTGACGCCTTCCACCCGGCGGCCAACGTCGCCAAGATGGCCGCCGGCACCCCCCTGGACGACGCGGACCGCCGGCCCTGGCTCGACGCGATCGGCGAGTGGATGCGCAACCGGGCCGGCATCGGCGGCGGGGTCGTCTCCGCCTCCTCCCTCAAGCGGGCCTACCGGGACCGGCTCCGGGCCGTCGCACCGGACACCGTCTTCGTCCACCTCACGGGCGACCGGCCGCTGATCGAGGAGCGGATGGCCGCGCGCAAGGGGCACTTCATGCCCACCACGCTGCTGGATTCGCAGTTCGCCACGCTGGAGCCGCTCCAGCCGGACGAACTCGGCGTCCTCGTCGACGTGTCCGGGACTCCGGAGGAGATCACCGCACGGGCGCTGGCCGCCCTGCGCCGCCTCCCGGCGCCGGTCGCGTAGCCGGTCGGCCCGGCAGCGCCGGACCCCGCCGCGACGCCTGACCTCACCGCGCCCGGCCCCGACGCGCCTCGCCCCGGCCTGCCCGGCCCGGCTTCGCCCTGCCCCGCTCCGCCCCGCTCCGCCCCGTCCCGCCCCGTCCTGCCCGGAACGAGAACGAAGGAACCGTCACCGTGACCAGTCTCAGCGCCGAGACTCTGGCAGCGGCCGCCGCCGAGCCGATCACCTCGGCCGGCAACGCCCAGCTGGGGATAGCCGTCCTCGCGGGCATCGCCGTGATCGTCCTGCTCATCACCCGCCTCAAGCTGCACGCCTTCCTGGCGCTGACGGTCGGCTCGCTCGCCCTCGGAGTGTTCGCCGGCGCCCCGCCGGCCAAGACCGTCTCCAGCTTCACCGCCGGGCTCGGCGCCACCGTCGCGGGGGTCGGCGTACTCATCGCGCTCGGCGCCATCCTCGGGAAGCTGCTCGCCGATTCGGGCGGCGCGGACGAGATCGTGGACACCATCCTGGCGCGCGCCAAGGGCCGGGCCATGCCCTGGGCGATGGTGCTGATCGCCTCGGTGATCGGGCTCCCGCTCTTCTTCGAGGTCGGCATCGTGCTGCTGATCCCGGTGGTCCTGCTGGTGGCCAAGCGGGGCAACTACTCGCTCATGCGGATCGGCATCCCCGCGCTGGCCGGCCTGTCCGTGATGCACGGGCTGATCCCGCCGCACCCCGGCCCGCTGGTCGCCATCGACGCGCTCCACGCCAACCTGGGCCTCACCCTCGCGCTCGGCGTGCTCGTCGCCGTCCCGACCGTCGTCATCGCGGGTCCGGTGTTCTCCCGGTACGCGGCCCGCTGGGTGGACATCCCGGCGCCCGCGCACATGGTCCCGGAGCGTCCCTCGGCCGAGCTCGAGCACCGCCCGCGCTTCGGGGCGACGGTCTGCACCGTGCTGCTGCCGGTGGTCCTGATGCTGATGAAGGCCCTGGTCGACATCGTGGTCAACGACCCGGACAACGGCGTCCAGCGGGTCACCGACGTGGCGGGCTCCCCCCTGATCGCGCTCCTCGCGGCGGTGCTCGTGGGCATGTTCACCCTCGGCCGGGCGGCCGGCTTCACGAAGGCGCGGCTGTCCGTGACCGTGGAGAAGTCGCTGGCCCCGATCGCGGGCATCCTGCTGATCGTGGGCGCGGGCGGCGGTTTCAAGGCGACGCTGATCGATGTGGGCGTCGGCCGGATGATCATGGATCTGTCCGAGAACTGGGCGATACCGACCCTCCTGCTGGCCTGGCTCATCGCGGTGGCCATCCGCCTGGCGACCGGCTCGGCCACGGTCGCCACCATCTCCGCGTCCGGGCTGGTGGCCCCGCTCGCGGCGGGCATGCCGTCCACGGAGACCGCCCTGCTGGTCCTCGCCATCGGAGCGGGCTCCCTGTTCTTCAGCCACGTCAACGACGCCGGGTTCTGGCTGGTGAAGGAGTACTTCGGCATGACGGTCGGCCAGACCCTCAAGACCTGGTCGGTGATGGAGACCATCATCTCGGTGGTCGGCCTCGGCTTCGTCCTGCTGCTGTCGCTGGTCCTCTGACCTCCTCTGACCTCCCCTGACCTGCCGAGGCCGCCCGTGGCCTCCCGCCGGATCAGCCGGTCCGCCGGCGCCCGCCCCGCGTCCCCTCCCGGGGCCCGGGGCGGGCCAGTTGGGCCGCCGCCAGGTCGAAGCCGCCCGCCGCGGCGGCGCAGCGGGCCGCCAGGGACTCCACCTCGGCGCGGAAGGCGTCGCCTCCCGGGCCCTGCCAGTCCAGGTCTCCGGCGGCGCGGCGCAGCCGCTCGGCGTGCGAGCGCAGCGCGGCCGAGTGGGCGCGCAGGCCCTCGGCCGGGGCCGCCGGGGCCGGACACGTCTCGGCCCGGGGCGCGGGCCCGGTGGTGTCCGTCACCGGAAGCTCCCCGGAACGTGGACGTCGGGGTGGCCGGGCAGCCGTACGAGATGGCTTCCGGTGACCCGGCCCCCGAAGGCGGCGAGGGCCGCAGCCGGACCCGACTCGGGGCCGGAGCCCACCCAGGTGACCCGGTAGACGGTGGTGAACTCCCGGCTCGCTGCCAGCCGTCCGGCCGTCCGGGCACCCGGGCCGTGGCCGAGCAGGGCCAGTTGGGTCCCGGAGGGCACGAGGCGGCGTACGGTCGCGGCCACCTCCCGGACGTGCGCGGCCGGCTCCTCGTACGGGGCATCCGCGCGGCCCGGCTCAGAGGGGCCCGGCTCAGCGCGGCCCGGCTCAGTTGGCGGTCCCGCCAGTTGGAGCACCCACCGCTCGGCCCCGTCCGGGCCCGTGACCTGCTGGAGCAGGACCGCGCCCGGGGATCCGCCGATCCGGTCGGCATTGCCCCGGTACCCGGCCGGGGTGCCGGTGGTGTCCAGCTCGGCCAGGAGGCGGCTCCCCGGATCGGAACAGGCCGGGCCCCCGTCGAAGAAGGCCCGCAGGGCGGCGGCGATCCCGAGGAACGGCTCGGCGGCCACGGCCCTGCCGGTGGCGACCTGCCAGCCGGCGTGGTCGTTGAACGGGTTGTCGTCGGTCAGCGCGTGCCAGGCCAGGATGTCGGCGAAGGAGGGGTTCAGGAGCGCGAAGGCGGGTCCTTCGCCGCGCCGGCGCACGAGCTCGCGGAACGCCCGGACGGCGTCCGCCTGCCGGCCCTCCTCCACCGCGAGGAACACGGCGGCGGCGGCCGGGTCCGCCCACCGCGCCGGGTTACGGGCGCTCTCGGCCCGGATCCGGCCCCTGAGGCCGCACACCGCGAGGCTCACGGCCAGGCTCTCCCGGCCGGTGACCACCCCGGCGAGCCACCCGGCCCGCGCCACGCCCCGGCCGCGGGCGGCCCAGCCCAGTCCGCCCGGGTCGGCGAGGGCGCGCAGCAGGGTGCGCCAGCCCGCGCGGCGGCGGCTGCCGAAGCCCAGCGCGGTGACCGGCAGCCGGGAACCGAGGGCCAGCCGGGAGGCGTAGCGGGCGGCTTCGCCGACGGCGTCGGCCGCCTCGGCCAGTTCCCGGCACAGGGCGTCCAGTTGATCGGCGTCCGGGTCGGTGGGCGCTGAGGTCGCGGAGGTCCCGGGGGTCGCGGCGTCGGACATGGATTCCTCGTCGGGTCGGGTGTCGGGGGGGGGGAAGGTCGGGCAGGACGGGGCGGGTCGCGGCGGCCGGATGCCGTGGCGGCGCCGGGGTACGGGCCGAGTCGGTGGCCGGGGCGGCGGTGGGCTCAGCGGCGGGTCAGGCGCAGGCGGATGCCCTGCGGGTCCAGGGTCGCGGGGAGCGGGCCGAGGGGGTCGAGCACGGGCCGGACGGGCCAGACCCGGTGTCCGCGCAGCACCTCCGCGCAGAGCGCCGCGGTGACCAGCAGCCCCAGTTGTTCGCCGGGGCAGCGTCCGCCGGCATGACTGAACGGGGCCATCCGCACGTCCCGGTCCGCTGCGCGGTCGGCCCATCTGCCCGGTACGAAGACGTGCGCGGCGGGCACGTGTTCGGGGTCGCGCTGGTGGAACAGCACCGGCAGCACCACACAGGTCCCGGCGGGGTGGCGCACGCCCCGCCACTCGGTCTCGGCCCGGGTGATCCGTATCAGGTCGGGCACGGCCGGATAGAGCCGCAGCGATTCCCGGACGCAGGCCCGCAGCCGGGGCAGCGCGCCCTGGGCACTGCCCTGCGCCCAGCCGGCGGCCCTGGCCTCGGCGGCGACGGCGTCCTGTTCGGCCGGGTGCGCGCCGAGCAGCAGCAGGGTGCGCAGCACGATGCCGGGCACGAGGTCGAAGGCGGCCAGCCACTGGCGGACCTGGCCGGCCGGGTCCGTCACGCCGGAGGAGTGCGCGTGGCGGCGGGCCCGCCCGATGAGGGTGTGCGGCTCCGCGAGGTCGGCGTACGCGGCGATCCGCGCGCCGGCCCTGTCGGGGAAACGGCCGAGGCGGCGGCCGAGTTCCGCGTCCTCGGCCGCGGCGTCGCCGAGGACGATGCGCCGGGCCGCGCGGGCCACGGAATACCGGACGCGGGCGAGTTCGAGGGAGCCGCCCGCCGTCAGGCGCCGGGCCTCGTCGGTGAGGACCGAGAGGAACGCCCCGCACGAGGGGTGCACGGTCAGCCCCGCGGCGAGCACGGAGTCGTCGACCGCCCGCCGCCCGGCGCCGAGCCCTGCATGGGCGCAGCCGTCCGCGCCGGCGCCCGGCCGGCCGGTGGGGCCGACCGGTTCGGCGTAGAACTGCCCGATGTCCTGCGGATCGAGGATGAGCAGGACGGTGCCCGTCAGCCCCCGTACGAGCACGGGCGCCCCGCCGTGCCGGTCCCGCAGGGCCCGCAGGGTGGCGGCGGACCAGCGGGGCCGGCCCGGCCCCACGTGCCCGCGCGCCGCACGGGGCCGGGCGCCGACGAAGTCCCGTACCAGGGCGGGCAGGGTGTGGGCGGCGGCGAACCGGGCGCTCTCGCCGCGCCCCGCCCGCGCCGTCATACGGGGACCTCCGCGGCCGGGGCCGGTGGCGTGCGCGCATCGCGGGCGGTCTCGCGGGCGGTCTCGTGGGCCGTACGCATCCTGTACCTCCGCGCAGCCTCGCATCGACGGTCGGTGATCTCGCGCTCACCGTACGTCGACCGTCCCGGGTCCGCGCCCCGAGGGCCACGGGGGAGGTACGGGCGGCCTGCGGCCGGGACCGGCCCTCCCGGTCCGGAACCGTGAAGCGTCAATCGTGGACCCGGTCAGGCGGCGCCGGAGGCCGGATCGAGGTCGACGAGCAGCGCGGAGATGTCCGGACCGGCGGCGAGGTATGCCGTGAAGGCCTCGTTGCTCAGGGCCCGGGGGGAGCATCCGAGGCGGACGAGGTCGATGGCGGCCGCCGGTGCGGGGCCGCCGTCGACGAGGCACTGGGCGACGACCAGCCCGGAGCGGTGGGAGCCGCGATGGCAGCGGACCAGGATCCGCCGTCCGGAGTCGAGCGCGGCGCGGGCCGGCGCGGCGAGCCGCAGGGCGGTGTGCAGGTGCGCGCCCGTGAGCGGGGCGTCGGGCAGCTCGCCGACGAGGTGTTCCACGCGGGGGCCCGGGCCGTGGCCCGGGCGGGTGACGAGGCTGATGACGAGGTCGAACTCGGCTCCGCCGACGACCGGGCGCGGCTCCCCGGCCGGGTCGGTCCAGTAGTGGCCGCCCGTCCACAGGCCCGGGGTGATCTCGTCCCAGGGACTCCGCGGACCGGGGCCGTCACGGTCCTTCTCCCGGGTCTTCTTCATCGGACTCCGAGGACACAACGGCGTTGCGGTGGGGCGGGGTTCAGGCGAAGACGGCGTCGCGGAAGGCGGTGCGGAGCGGGGCCGACGGGGTGGTCGGCAGGAGGGCCGCCCAGCGCCGTCCGCGCGGGGAGATCCACAGGGCCGGGCCTTCGCCGTGGGACCAGGATCCGTGGGCGGACGGCTGCCAGAGGAGGCCCCGGGCGGGCAGGAGTTCGCCGGTGCGGATGCGCAGCGACTGCGCCGTCCAGGCCGGGCTGACGGGGCCGCCCGCCGGGGCGAGGAGGTGGCTCAGGAACCGCCCGAGGTCGGCGGCGGACGCGCACAGGGTGCCGTCGGCGGCGAAGCCCGTACGGGTCATGCCGAGCGGCCCCCAGATCCGCTCGGCGGCGAACCCCGCGAGGGGGCTGCCGCACAGCCGCTCGACGAGCCCGACGAGCGCGGGCGACGCCCCGGACCCGTGGGTGAGCAGCTGATGCGCGGTGGTTCCGGCGGGCAGGCCCTCGCCCGCGCCGTAGGCGGTGAGCGGGGTGTGCAGGGCCAGCTCCCCCGCGTCCACGAGCATCCCGACGACGGGCCAAACCGCCAGCACGCCCACCAGCCCCCCGGCGTCGGAGGCGATGCCACGCTCCCCGCCCCGAGACCCGACTCCGACCTGCCGCGGGGCACCGGACACACCCCCACCCCGCTCCCGGACCCGGGCCTCGACTCCAGCCCGCTCCCGGACGCCGGCCTCGGCTCCGGCCCGCTCCCGGACCCCTGCGTTGGCTCCGGCCCATACCGTGGCCGCCGAGTCGGCTCCGGCCCACTCCGGGACACCGGCCTCAGCTCCGGCCCGCTCCCGGACGCCTGCATTGGCTTCGGCCCCCGTGGCTCCGGAGTTGACTCCGGGCCATACCGTGGCCCCCGAGTCGGCCCGGGCCCACTCCGGGACACCGGGTTCAGCTCCCGCACCCTCCCGGACCCCGGCCTCAGCTCCGGCCCGCTCCCGGACGCTTGCGTTGGCTCCCGCCCCCGTGGCCCCGGAGTTGCCTCGGGGCCATACCGTGGCCCCCGAGTCGGCCCCGGCCCACTCCGGGACACCGGGTTCAGCACCGGCACTCTCCCGGGCTCGGGATGCGAGTCGGGCCCACTCCCCAGCCCCGGGCTCGGCTCCGGCCCGCCCCGGAGCCCCGGATCCGAATCCGGCTCCCGCCCGCCCCGGAGCCCCGGATCCGAATCCGGCTCCCGCCCGCTCCCTGAGTTCGGGCCCGGCCTCGACCACCGCGTCCGGGCCGTCCACGCCACCGACGGCCCAGCCGGCCTCGGGGTCCGCGGCGCGTAGGAGTGCCGCGATGCGGTCGACGCCGCCGGCCGGAGCCTGCTGCGTGCCCGGCTCGCGCTGCTCGGCCTGCCCGGTCTGGTCGCTCTGGAGCGTCATGGTCAGCCACGGTACGGGCGCCCCGGCACCCGCCCCGCGCGTCGCGCGGCCGGGCTGCGGCGGGCCACCCGAATGCCCCCGCGGACCGCCGCGCGGCATCCCGGGGCGCGGGCCCTCTGCTGTCGCCCGGTGCCGGTGGGCGGTAGCCAAGAGCGGGGTGGGACCCCGGCCCCCGTAGGCACCCGCCGGGGCCCGGCCCAACGGCCCTACCAACCGGCCCCACCGGACCAGAGCCGGGAGCAGGGTGGCACTCCTGGCCCACGTAGGCGCCACGGGGGGCCCGGCCGTACGCCCGGCCGTACGCCCGCCCCGGCGACCCGCACCCCGGCCCAGGCCGCCGCGCTCTGCGACCACCCAGCGCCGCCGGACCGAAGCCCGCTCTGCGACCGCCCGGTCCCGCCGGACCGAAGCCGGGAGCAGCGTGGGGCCCCTGGCCCCCTATGCACCACCGGGGCCCGGCCCCATACGCCCGGCCGTACACCGACCCCGGCTGCCCAGGCCGCCGCGCTCCGCGACCGCCCAATGCCGCCGGACCGAAGCCGGGAGCCGGGTGAGGCCCTCGGCCCCCCTAGACACCACCGGGGCCCGGCCCCATACGCCCGGCCGTACACCGGCCCCGGCCGCCCAGGCCGCCGCGCTCCGCGACCGGCCAATGCCGCCGGACCGAAGCCGGGAGCATCGTGGGGCACCTGGCCCCCTAGGCACCACCGGGGCCGGGGCCCCGTACTTCCGGCCGTACGCCAGCCCCGGCCGTACGCCGGCCCCGGCCGCCCGGGCCGCCGCGGCCTGGCCACCGCCCGGTCCCGCCGGACCGTAGCCGGGAGGCGGGCGGGGCCCCTGGCCCCCGTGGGCACCCCCGGCGGCCCGGCCGGCAACCCGGGCCCCGGGTCAGGCCGCGCCGCCGGCCCCGTCCGCCCCGTCCGCCGGAGGCTCCGCGCGGATGCCCGTCACCACCACCGTGATCAGGCAGAACGCGATGAGGATCTCCGCCCAGAGGAAGGCGAGGTAGTCGAGCAGGCAGCCGATCGGGGGTGTCCCCGGGGCGGTGTTGCGGAAGGCCGCCAGGGCGAAGAGGGTGGCGGCCATCCAGCCGAGGGCGGGCCAGGTGAGTCCCTTGCGGCGGGTGACGAGGTACCACCCGCCGATCAGGACGGACACGGCGAGCGCCCACATCGCGATCATCATGAACACCGCGAACACGAGCACGCTGTTGGAGCGGGCCAGCCCGATGTCGAGGACCGCGGTGCCGTCGGCCGCCGTCGAGGCCTCCACCGTGGACGCGAAGAGCACGTCGTTGTTGGAGAACAGGACCCGCACCGGAACCTTCTCGTGGCCCATGACGGCCGCGAACTCCACGTCCGCCCCGTAGGCGTCGAACGGGTAGTCCGTGATGGACCCGCCCGTCATGGCCACCGGCACGTCCAGGGTGGAGATCCGCTGGTGGGCCTTGAAGGTGAGGTCGCCGCGGGTGGCCGTCGAGGTCTGGAGGGTGAGGTCCTCCGCGGGTGCGATCCCGCCGGCCTCGGCCAGCGCCCCGCGGGGCGTGACCAGGACCCGCAGCAGCAGCTCGCGCCCGGCCGCGTCGACGCGCTGGATCGTCGCCTCGACGTCCACCCGGTCCGCGGCGGCCCGCCCCGCGGTGTGGACGGTGTCCTGGGCCTGGCGCTCGCCGAACTGCAGCCAGGACCCCACGCCGACCGCCGCCACGATGACCAGCAGGAGCAGACCGGGCAGCAGCGGCAGCCGCCGCCCGGACGAACGGCGTCGCACAGCGCTCACGCGGCGGGCTTGCCGGGCTGGTCGTGGGTCGAGCAGTGGATGCCGCCGCCGCCCGAGGCGATCGTGTCGATGGCGACGGGAACGACGTCCCGCTTGGGGAAGTGCTCCTGCAGGATGCCGCGGGCCCGGTCATCCGCCTGGCGGTCCCCGAACTTCGGCATGAAGACGGAGTCGTTGGCCACGTAGAAGTTGGCGTAGGTCGACACGAAGTCGTCGCCCTCGCCCGTGATCCGGTCCAGATCGGGCTGGGGCAGGTCGATGATCTCGAACCTCCGGCCGCGGGCGTCGGTGGCCTTGGACAGGACCGCCTTGGCCTGGTCGGCGGAGCGGGACCAGGAGTCCTTGGGGGTGTTCGGGTGCGCGCGGTCCAGCAGCACGACACCGGGGGCGGTGAACCGTACGAGGCTGTCCACGTGGGCGTCGGTGATGTCCTCGCCGCGCACGCCGGCCAGCCAGACCACCTTCTCCACGCCCAGGGTCTTCTTGAGCTCGGCCTCGATCTGGTCGCGGCTCTTGCCGCGGTTGCGGTTGTCGTTGACGATCGAGCTCTCGGTGACCAGCAGGGTGCCCTCGCCGTCGGTCTCGAAGGAGCCGCCCTCGGCCACCAGCGGGGCCTTGAGCCGGGGGATCCCGTACTTCTGGAGCAGCAGGCGCCCGACCTGGGCGTCGTTCTTGTGCTCCTGCTTGTTGCCCCAGCCGCTGAAGTTGAAGTCGACGCCGACGAGCTTGTTCCCCTCCTCGACGAAGACGGGGACGGTGTCGCGGGCCCACAGGTCGTCCACGGCCAGCGGGATCACCTCGACGTCGGAGCCGCAGGCCTTCTGCGCCGCGGCCACCTGCTCGGGCCGGGCCATCATGACGACCTCCTCGTATCCGCCGACGGCCCGGGCGATCCGCGCGATGTCCTCGCGGACGTAGCGCAGGTCCTCCATCCAGACCGCGTCCAGGGCGGGCCAGGCCATGAAGGTGCGGGTGTGGCTCTCCCACTCGGCACCGAACCTGCGCGCGGCCCCGGCCGGGGAGGGCTGGGCGGTACCGGGGGCGGCGTTGGAGCGCGGGGCGCTCTGCGAAGGGCTGCAGGCGGCGGCCCCGAAGGCGAGGGCACCGAGCCCGGCGAAGGTACGGAGGGCGGTCCGGCGCGTGGGGGGCAGGTGGGACACGGGAGGGCTCCGATCAAGGGCTGGCAGGACGTCTGCATCCGGCCAGGGCGGGCGCGGGAGGCACGGCACGGGCCGACCGTCCCGGGCCCCTGAGTCAAGGGTGCGCCCTCCGTCCGCGAAGGGCCGTGACGCGGGACGAGCGGTACCGGCACGTGTCGCCCACTCTGGCACTGACTGAAAATTCAGTCAATTCATGGCACGATGCGCGCAGGCCCCTGCCGCATCGCGGCGCGTCTCCTCTCGCCTCGCCTCGTTGAAAGAGCCACCGCATGTCCGAACAGCACACCGGCGCACAGCCGGCCCGTACGGCACTGTCCGCAGACGATCCCCAGGAGATCGGCGGCTACCGCCTGCACGCCCGGCTCGGTTCCGGCGGCATGGGCGTGGTCTACCTGGCCCATACGCCCGGCGGCCGCCCCATCGCGCTGAAGGCCGTCCGCAGGGAACTCGCCTCCGATCCCGAGTTCCGCCGGCGGTTCGCCCAGGAAGTGGCCAGCGCCCGCCGGATCCACGGCCTGTTCACGGCCCAGGTGATCGACTCCGGGGTCGAGGACCCCACCCCGTGGCTCGCCACCGCGTACGTGTCCGGCCCCTCGCTCCACGAGGTCGTACGGCGGCACGGGCCGCTGCCGGCGCGCACCGTCCTGCTGCTCCTCGCGGGCATAGCCGAGGCGCTCCAGGCCATCCACGGGGCGGGTGTCGTCCACCGCGATCTCAAGCCGGCCAACGTGCTGCTCGCCGGGGACGGACCCCGGGTGATCGACTTCGGCATCGCCCGCGCGGCCGACGCCGCCGCGCTCACCGGGACGGGGCTGCGGATCGGCACGGCGGCCTTCATGGCGCCGGAGCAGGCGCTCGGCCATCCGGCGACGCCCGCGACCGACGTCTTCGCGCTCGGCACGCTGGCCGCGTACGTCGCCTGCGGGATCGCGCCCTTCGGGAACGGGCCGGAGTCCAGCGCCCTCTACCGGGTGGTCCACGAGCATCCCGACCTCACCGGGGTGCCGCACGAGCTGTACGGGCTCGTCTCGTGGTGCCTCGCGAAGCAGCCCGGGGACCGTCCGCAGCCGGCCGAGGTGATCGCCTCCGTACGGGCGCACCCACTGGTGTGCGGGCATCCGGAGTTCACCGACGGCTGGCTGCCCCGGCCGGTCCGGGAGGAGCTCGGCGGCGGTGTCGGTGGCGGTAGTGGCGGCGTGGCCGGTGGCACGGGCGCGGGCGCTGTCGGGGACGCGGGCTCGGTCGGGGGCGACGCCGCGTGGCCCGCCCCGGCGCCGTTCCAGGCCACCAGGACGGCCACGGCGCACCCGGGTCCGGCGGGTGTCGCCCCGCACTCCCCCGGGACCGCCTTCCCCGGACCGCGTACGGATTCCGGAGCCCGGCCCGACGGACAGGCCCTGGCACCCGCGTCCGCATCCGTGCCCGCACCCGCGTCCGCATCCGCGGCCCCACCGGTCCACGCTCCGATGTCCGGCCCCGTCCCCGGCCCCGGCCCGGGTCCGGCCCACGGCAGGCCCGCCCGGGGGCGGCGGCTTCCGCTGCTGCCGATCCTCGTGGTGGCCGGCACCCTGCTCGCCGCCGGAGCGGTGTACTACCTGGACGACCCCGCGGGCGAAACCCCCGGCCCCGCGCCCCGCGCCACGGCCTCCGCGTCCGCTTCCCCGTCCGGCTCCCCGTCCGGATCCGCGTCCGCCACACCCCCGCCCGGCTCCGCCCCGCCCGACCCGGCTGCCGCGTACCGGCCCGGTTACGCGAAGGCCGAGCTCACCGCCCCCGACTCCGGATACGAATTCGACCTGAAGGCCGGGAAGGTGGCGCCCGCGGAGACGGCCGCCTGGTACCTGGCGCGCGACGGACAGGCCCTGGTCCCCTCCGAGGACTCGGACTCCTTCGTGTCCGGCACCGGCGAGCTGACGGTGGCCGCCTGCCTCCGGGGCATCGAGACCCGCCCGGCCGCCGGACTGCCCCTCACCGCCCTCGCGAAGGCCCGCCCGTTCTGCGTGCGGAGCCCGGACCGGAGCGAGGTCGCGATCGTCAGACTGGTCGAGGCCCCGGACGACGAGTCCGTCACGATCCTGGTGGACCAGTACCGCCGCGGCTGACGCCCCGTCCGGCGCCGAAACCCGGATGACGCCGGCCCCGGCCTTCGGCAGGATCGCCCCATGACCCTGCTGCTCCCGCCCCGTGTCACCGCGTCCGCCGCCCGGATCCGGGACGCGGCGCACGCGCGCGGGCTGGCCACCGCACAACTGGCCGGCTTCACCGTGCCCGAGGGGCTGCGGGCCCGGCATGTGCACGCCGGGCCGCGGTTCGCCGATGCCGTGACCCCCGGGCTCGGCATCGGTCTGCTGGAGGCACCGTGCGACTGGCTGGCGCGGCTGCCCCGGGAGTTCACCGGGCGGGAGGTCCGGCTGATGCCGATCCGCGAGGCGTACGGGCTGCGCAGGCCCGTCTTCGTCAAGTCGCCCAACGACAAGGAGATCCCGGCCCTCGTCTACGCCGACGGTTCCCGCCTGCCGGGACCCGACGCGGTGGATCCGGGGACGGAGGTGCTGGTCAGCGACGTGGTCCGGTTCACGGCGGAGTACCGGGTGTTCCTGCTCGACGGGGCCGTGCACACGGCGAGCCGCTATGCCGAGGACGGCCGCCTCAGCCTGGGCCCGGCCTCGGCCGACGCCCTCGCCTTCGCGTCCGGACTGCCCTTCGCGACCCTTCCGTCCGCGATCGTCGTCGACGTGGGCCTCGCCGGCGGCCGGTGGTCGGCGATCGAGGCCAACGCCGCGTGGGCCAGCGGTACGTACGTCTGCGACCCGGCGCGCGCCCTGGACGTGGTGCTGCGCGCCGCGGCCCCGCTCGCCTCCTTCGCCGACCGCGACCGGGTGTTCCTGCGCTGACCACGGGGCCGGACCGCGGACCGGACGGCCGGACGGCCGGACGGCCGGACGGCCGGACGGCCGGACGGCCGGACGGCGAAGGGCGAAGGGCGGGGCCCCCGGAGGAGCCCCGCCCCGTTGCGCCGGTGCCGCGGTCAGACCTTGTCGGGACGGTCCGTCACGCGCAGGGAGTTCAGCAGGGGTTTGCCGAATCCGCTGTGGGTGACGAAGCGGATGTTCAGGGTGCCGTCCGTGACCGTGACCGTGTAGGTGCGGGTCAGGGCCGTGTACGTGCCCGCCTCCAGGGCGATGTCCAGGGAGGGCAGTACCTGTGCGCCCTCCGCCAGGACGTCGAAGACGCGCTTGTCCGGCTTTGTGGAGGAGAGCTCCGCGAAGCCCAGTTCCACGGTGTAGGTGCCGTTGGGCACGGAGTCGAAGCGGTATTCGTACATGCCCTCACGGGCGTTGCGGAACAGCTTCTGGTCCTGCGTGCCCGCGATCGTGCGGCTGGTGGACTCGGACGAGGAGCTGCCCTGGTAGCCGTACGAGCCGGTCGTGTACTTGCGGTCCGGGGACCAGCCGTCGCCCAGCGAGTCCGTGCTCGCGCCCGTGGCGCCGGCGTCCAGGGCGACCTGGTAGCGCGGGACGACGAGCTTGACGGGGACGGTGAGCACCGGGGTCCGGCCGCTGGCCGAGGTGATCCTCAGATCGGCCGTGAGGACGGTGCCCGGGGCCAGGCCCGTGGTGTCCACGGACAGGGCGAGCGGGGCCTTCCCGCCCGTGGGCAGGTCCCCGGCGCCCGGGGTCACCGTCAGCCAGGCCGCCTCCTCGGCCGCCGTGAAGGCCGTACCGAGACCGGGGTTGGTGAGGTCGAGGGTCCGCGTCCGCTTCTGGCCGGGCGGCAGGACGATCTCCACCGCCGGCTTCGACGGGGTCACCTTGCCGGTGCGCAGGGACCGGGTCACCTGGGTGACGTCGGCCGCCTTGACGTCCACGGTGGCCGCGACCGGCTCGTACTGGGCTGCGGTCAGGGCGAGTTCGCGCGCTCCCGACGGGCTCTGGACCACGTAGCCGCCGTCGGCCGCCGTGGTGGCGGAGACCGCGGTGGGGCCCGTGCCGACGGTGACGGTGGCTCCGGCGATCCCGTTGCCGTCGTTCGCGTCGAGCACTCGTCCGGCCACCACGCCGCTCTTGGTGGTGCGGAAGGAGACGGACAGGCCGTCCGTGATCACGGGCGTGTTGAAGGAGTACTTGTAGGCGTCGGTGCCGGTCGCGTTCTCGACGCCGACCGTGGCGGTGGAGCCGCCCTTGATGCCGGTGCCGCCGGTGCCCTTGTAGCTGTAGCGGACGGTGCCGTCCTCGCCGATCGCCGCCGAGAAGGAGAAGGTGTCGGACTGCGCCGACCAGTGCGAGACGGCACGCCACTCGATGACGTAACTGCGGTGCGGCGCGGTGCCGGTGACCGCCGTGAAGACTCCGGATCCGCTGCCGTCGGCGCCGACGACCAGGTCGTCCCAGAACGGGTACAGCGCCGCGTTGGGCGTGGCCGTGCTCGGGATGTCCCCGTTGATGTCACCGGTGTTGTTGCCGCCGAGGCTGACGGTGCCGTTGGTCCCGATCCAGGCCTGCCCATAGGTCTTGCCGTAGAGCGGGAGCGGGAAGGGCAGGTCGACGCGCTCGGTGGTGTTGTCGCCGGTCAGCGCGAGGCGCCGGTCGCCCGGCTGGTAGGGGGCGGTGTTCGAGGTGGCGCAGGCGTAGCCGTAGGTGTCGGTGCGTTCGGGGAGCGTCACCGCGACGGTGGTGTCGCCGGTGAGGGTGACCCGGGCCGTGCCGCCGGTGAGGCAGCGCGAGGAGTGGGTGGCGTTCACGTCGTACGTGCCGTGGGGCAGGGTGACCTCGAAGCGGCCCTGGGCGTCGGTGGTCGCGGTGACGGGGGTGTCCGCGATGCTCACGGCGGCGCCGGCGACCGGGCCCGCGGCCGAGGAGACGGTGCCGGTGAGCTTGCCGGAGTCGGCCTGGACGAGGTCGAGGTCGCCCGTCGCGGTGGCGTTCTCGGTCACCGCCACGGTCGCGCCCTGCTGCCCGTAGCCGAACTTCGAGGCGGTCAGCGCGTAGTCGCCCACGGACAGGGAGGTGAAGGCGTAGGTGCCGTCGGCCGCGGTGGTCGTCGTACGGTCGATCGGGCCGTCGGCGACGATCTTCACGCCGGCGACGGGCTGTCCGCCGGAGCGCACGGTGCCGGCGAGGGCGCCGATCGCGCCGCGCGGGGCGGCGGTGACGGCGGCGAGGACGTCGAGCTTGCCCTCGCCGAAGACGTTGTTGTCGGCGGCGGTGCCGCCGCACTGGCTGCTGTCGGTGTCCAGCGCGGTGCCGTCCAGCAGGGCCGTGGTCTGCGCGATGTCACCTTCGAGGGCGGGCGCGGCGGACCAGAGCAGGGCGACGGCCGCGGCGGTGTGCGGGGAGGCCATGGAGGTGCCCGAGAAGGAGGCGTAGCCGCCGGGGACGGAGGAGCGCACGTTCACGCCGGGGGCCGCGATGTTCGGCTTGATGATTCCGCCGGGGCCCGCGCCGCGCGAGGAGAACGAGGCGATCGCGCCGTTGATGTCGAAGGCGCCGGAGCTGTAGGAGCTGGCGTAGTCGCCGGGCGAGCCGCTGGTGGTGCAGCCCGGGCCCGCGTTGCCGTTGGAGAAGGCCGGGAAGATGCCGGCCGCGATCCAGGTGTCGACGATCTGCTGGTACCAGGTGTCGCCGCCCGTGCCGCCCCAGGAGTTGTTGACGACGTGGGGGGCCAGGTCGGGGCGCGGGTTCTGGCCGTTCAGGTCGGTCGGCGCGACGATCCACTGGCCGGCGGCGAGCAGCGAGGACTCGGAGCAGGAGGTGGTCTCGCAGCCCTTGGCGGCGATCCACTTCGCGCCGGGGGCGACGCCGATCTTGTTGGCGCCGCCGTCGTCGCCGACCATCGTGCCCATGGTGTGGGTGCCGTGGTCGTTGTTGTCGCAGGGGGCCGCGGTGGGGCAGACGCCCGCCGGGTCGAACCAGCTGTAATTGTGGTCGTAGGTGCCGTCGGCGTTCTTGCCGCGGTACTGGTGGGCGACGGCCGGGTGCGTGTAGTCGACGCCGCTGTCGATGTTGGCGACGACGATGCCCTCGCCGCGCACGCCGAGCTGGTCCCAGACCTGGGGCGCCTTGATCCGGTCGATGTTCCATTCGACGGCGTCGGCCGAGGCCTTCTCCCGCTTGCCCTCCCCGGGCTTGGGCAGGTCGACCTTGTCGTCGGCGTCGATCCGGGCGACCTCGGGCCGCTGGGCGAGCGCCCCGGCGAGCTTCTCGGTGCCGACGACGCGGACCGCGTTCACGATCCAGTACGAGGTGTACTCGGCCTTCGCGCCGTCGAGGGCTTTGATCACCTCGGTCTGGCTGCGCGCGGCGTGGTCCTTCTTCAGCCGCAGAACCGTTTCTGCTTTCGCCGTGCGGGTCTTCTGCCGGGCCGCGGAGGTGAGGTCGGCGGCGCTGTCGAGGTAGACCCAGAAGACGGCCTTCCCCGAACCGTCGAGCTGGGCGCGCAGGCTCGGTTCGATCTTGCGCTCGGCCGCGCCCGGGGTGGGCCCGGGGTCGGGCGCGGCGGCGGCCACTCCCGCGCCCAGGGGCAGCAGCAGGGCCGCGGTGAGGGCGGCGAGCCCTGTGCGCAGCGGTCGTAATCGTGAGCCGGAGGCTCGTCGGGTGTCGCTTCGTGCCACGTGTGGTCTCCTCGTACGCCGTGTGCAGGTCGTGCGGAAAGGGTGTGCGTGACGTGCGCGGGCCATGGTGCGGGAGATGTCATGACCCGTACAAGGGTGCCTATTGAGCCGTACCGGGGCCGGCCGGGTGGCCGTTCCGGGCCGGGCGGTCCAGCCTGGGGGAATGACCGCCCCCGTCCCGCCGCCCTCGCCCGGGGTACGGCTCGGTACCGCACAGGGCCGGTGGATCGTGCTGACCACCGTGCTCGGGTCCGCCATGGCGCTGCTCGACTCGACCGTGGTCAATGTGGCCCTCCCCGCCATCGGCCGGGACCTCGGCGCCGACCTGGCGGTGCTCCAGTGGACGGTCAACGCCTACCTGCTGACCCTCGCGGGCCTGATCCTGGTCGGCGGGGCGCTCGGGGACCGGTTCGGGCGGCGCCGGATCTTCGTGCTCGGGGTGGTGTGGTTCGCGGCCGGCTCGCTGCTGTGCGGGATCGCGCCGAACGCCGGGGTGCTCATCGCCGCCCGCGCCCTGCAGGGCATCGGCGGGGCGCTGCTGACGCCCGGTTCCCTCGCGCTGATCCAGGGGTCCGTCCATCCCGACGACCGGGCCCGGGCGGTGGGCCTGTGGTCGGGGTTCGGCGGGGTGGGCGCCGCCGTGGGGCCGTTCCTGGGCGGCTGGCTGGTCGACGGGCCCGGCTGGCGCTGGGTGTTCCTGCTGAACGTGCCGGTGGCCGCGCTCTGCGTCCCGGTCGCGCTGCGGCACGTACCGGAATCGCGGGATCCGGCGGCGCACGGGCGGTTCGACGTGGCCGGGGCGGTCCTCGGCGCGGCCTCCCTCGCCCTGCTGACCTACGCGCTCATCGAGGCCCGGTCGGGCACCGCGCTCGTGGCGGGCGCCGCCGTGGGCGGCGTGCTGCTGGCCGGGGCGTTCGTGGTGGTCGAGCGGCGCCGCGCCGATCCGATGGTGCCGCCGGACATCTTCTCCTCGCGCCAGTTCACCGCCGTCAACCTGGTCACCCTGTGCGTGTACGCGGCCTTCGGCGGCTTCTTCTTCCTCGTCGTGCTCCAGCTCCAGGTGGTGTCCGGCTACTCCGCCCTGGGCGCCGGGGCCGCCCTGCTGCCCACCACGGCCCTGATGCTGCTGCTGTCGGCCCGCTCCGCGCAGCTCGGTGAGCGGATCGGCCCGCGGATCCCGCTGACCGCGGGACCGCTGCTGTGCGCGGCGGGGATGCTGCTGATGCTCCGGGTGGGCCGCGAGGCCTCGTACGTACGGGACGTGCTGCCGGCGCTGCTCGTGATGGGCCTGGGCATGGCGGCCCTGGTGGCCCCGCTGACGGCGACCGTCCTGTCCTCGGTGGACCCCGGGCGAGCGGGTCTGGCCAGCGGCATCAACAACGCGGCGGCCCGCGCCGCCGGGCTCCTCGCGGTGGCCGCGCTGCCGCTGCTGGCCGGGATGGGGCCGGAGGCGTACCTCTCGGCCGGCGCCTTCGACGCGGCCTTCGGGCGGGCGATGTTCTGGTGCGCGGGGGTGCTGGTGGCCGGGGCCGCCCTGGCCTGGGCGACCGTACGCTCCCCCGCGCCCGGGGGCTGTCACCCGCAGTGCCGTACCAACTGCGCGGTGACCGCTCCGCCGCTCGAACCCCCGGGAGCGGCGAAGCGGTGACCCCGTCGGGGATCGCCGGACGAACCCCTACCAGGGGCCGGGCGCCGGCGGGGCGACGACCGGCGGGCGGTCGTCGCAGGTGATGGTGTTGGGGAGTTCCCAGCCGGCCAGCCAGGGCCCCGTCGTACCGCCGCCGTCGTTGCCGCCGCGGTCGACGAGGGTGAACTCCGAGCCGGTGGCGGGGAAGTTGAAGGAGCCGCAGTTGTTGACGCCGACGGCGCCCACGTTGCGGGCGTCGACGTTCTCGAAGGTCGCCGAGCCGGCCGCCCGGGCGCTGACCACGGAGGTGCCGGTGCCGTCGACCCGGACGTCCTTGAAGTGGACGTTCTCGATGCGGACCTTGTCCTTCACCGGCCAGTCGCTGACCAGCATGACCGCGTTGTAGGTGCTGTCCAGGAAGGAGTTGCCGGTGACCTGGATGTCGGCCTGGTCGATGCTGCGGTCCAGGGCGTAGAACCAGATCGCGCCGAGCCCGATGTTCCAGTTCAGCTCGTACGTGCCGGAGCGCACGGTGGTGTTGCCGTCGATCCGCAGGCTGCCGGTGAAGGGTTCGGCTCCGAAGCGGGAGCCGACGTGCAGGGCGCTGCCCTCGCGGACCGGGTCGGCCACGAGGTTGGCGCTGACGGTGGTGTCGGCGCCGCCGTAGATCGCGATGCCGTTGGCCAGGGTGGGGCTCTGCACGGTGTTGTGGTCGAAGGTGTTGCGGGCGTTCGTGGTCTTCTCCGCCCACATCGCGAGGCCGTCGTCGCCCGTGTTGCGGACGAAGTTGTCCTGGACGAGGGAGTCGGTGACTCCGGTGTGGAAGTTCAGGCCGTCGGCGATCTGGTCGGTGATGACGTTGCGGGTGACCTTCACGTTGCTCATCGGGCCGTCGAACCAGAGCCCGACCTTGGTGTGGTGGATGTAGAGGGAGTCGACGGTGGAGTCGCTCATCGCCCCGCCGACCCCGTTGACCTGGTCGGTGTCCACGCGTTCGCGGACGTCGCCCTCGATGGCGAAGCGGGACAGGTGGACGTTCCGGCTGCCGCCGTCCGCGGCCTCCTTGCCGTAGAAGCCGACGCCCTTGCCCTTGACGGTGGTGTACCAGCTGCCGGCGCCGGTGACGGTGACCCCGTCCACGATGATGTGGCGGTTGACCTGGTAGGTGCCCGGCGGCAGGTAGACCGGGAGCCGGTGGCGCTTGGCGAAGGCGATGGCCCGGTCGATGGCGTCGGCGGAGTCACGCCGGCCCGTCGGGTCGGCGCCGAAGAGGAGCGCGTTGGCCGCGGCGACCTCCACCTGCGGAGCGCCGGCCAGCTGGGAGTCGAGCAGGTCGATCACCGTCCAGGCGGCGGGGCTGCCGGCCGGGACGGTGAGGCGGATCTTGTCGCCCGCCCGGTAGGTGCGGCCCAGGAGCAGCCGCTGCTCGTCGTACATGTGGGTGGGCCGGAACGGCTTGGCGATGACCGGGGCCGGGGTGGTGGCCGCCGGGACGCAGCCGCACTCGGTGATCCACCAGTCGGGGTGCAGGAGGCCGGCCTGCGGGTCGTTGCTGAAGGGGTACTGGTTGTAGAGCCAGGAGTACTGCGAGGTCAGCGTCATCGAGCGGCGGTTCTTGCCGTTGACGGTGACGTCGAGGGGCGCGGTGATGCCGCCGCCGGCCGGGGCGTCGGGGAGGCTGTAGCGGACGGTCACGGCGTCGGCCGCCGCGGGCAGGGTGAACTCCACGTACTGGCCCGGTGCGAGCTTGACCGCCTTGCGGCCGGAGGCCTCGGCGGGCAGGGAGTACGCGGTGCGGTCGGGACCGATGAGCGTGCCGGAGGTGGCGGCGTTCTCCGCCTCCTGCTCGGCGAAGTCCACCCGGGCGCCGCGGCCCTCGGCCAGTGCGGGATCGAGGGCGGCGCGGGTGACGGCCGTGGGCGGCGCGGGGTCCGGGCTCGCGGGCCGGGCCTGGGCCGCGCCCGCGCCCAGGGCGCCGAGGCCGAGGGCGGACGCGGTGAGCGCCGCCAGGACGGCGGCGGCCCGGGCGGGGACGGCTGTGGTGCTTGCTGCGCCGGCGGCGGCTCGGCTCGCGGCTCGGCGTGCGGCTCTTCTTGGGGGCATGGCCGGGACAGTAGAACCCTGCACACAAACACAGCAAGAGTCGTGCAGGAATCTTCTCTCTGTTGTCGAGTTTTTCCATTGATCCGTGGTGTGGCAGACACCCGGACCTCGGCCTACCGTGGGATCGGGAGGGCCCCATGTGCTGGAGCGCGACGGCCGATCTGACGGCGGGTACGGTCATCACCGCCGTCGGGATCGCCTGCCTGGCCCGCACCCGGCGCGCCCGGGACCTGCCCGTCGCCGCGCTCCCACTGATCCTGGGCGCGCATCAGCTGATCGAAGCCGCCGTCTGGCGATCCGGCGGCGGCTGCGGTCCGGCCACCACGGCCTGGGCGGTGATCGCCCTCCCGCTGCTGCCCGTGTGGGTGCCGCTCGGGGTGCTGCTCGCCGCTGCGCCCGAGCTCAGGCCCCGGCTGCTCGGACCCGCCGCCGCCGGAGTCGCCACCGGCGCGTACCTCGCGTACTGCCTGGCGACCCGCCCCGTGAGCGCCGAAGTCCGCGGCCACACCCTCGGGTACGGCGTGAACGTTCCGTGGATGCCGCTGACCCTGGCGGGCTATCTGTTCGCCACGCTCGGCGCGCTGCTCCTCTCGGGGGACCGCCGGCTGCGCCTGCTCGGCCTCCTGATGGCGGCCGGCGCCCTGGTCTGCGCCGCGCTGTGGAGGCTGGAGTTCGCATCCACCTGGTGCGCCTTCGCGGCGGCCGCCTCGACGCTGATCCTGGTCTGGACCGGCGGCCGCGCGCGTTCCCCTTCTGTACGCGAGGACGCCGTCCGGGGTGCGCCGCACCTGTAACACCGGCCCGGACGCCGAACAGGAGCGCCAGCCGAAGGTAAAAAGATTCGGCCGCCGATCACCCGCCCACCTTGCGGTTTGTCGCTTTTCGGCCGTGGAGCCCGTGCGACGCCGCCACGGCCGAGTGGCTGGGTGCGCCGGGGGAGCCGGCGACACGCCGTGGTGCGACGTCCCGTAACGCGTTCGACTTCTGACGTGGTGGATTCGACCGGTCACGGCTCCCCCGCAAGATCTTCCACCGGGGCCCTCCCGTCACTCCGGGATCACCGCCGGGCCACAGCGGGTGCTCGTTCCCAGCGTCCGATGGGACCTTCGGCGCCCCTCCGCGGACCGGGAATCGAGGCCGTCCGCGAGCGCCGCCGAGGAAATACGCCGTGACGTATCTAGTGACTTCGCAAGCACTCGGCAGTAGAACTCGTTCTCATTCCGCCTAGAGTGAGGAAGCTCACATGAGCGACAAAGGCCTGCACAAAACGAACCAGAACGGCGTTTCCCGTCGAGGATTTCTCGGTAGAACGGGTTCCATCCTGGGTGCAATGGCCCTCTCCGGTCAGATCGCCCCGTCCATGGCCCAGGCCGCCACGTCCGGCGCGGCCGCCGCCGGCCCGATCGACAACGGAGCGCACGTACCGGCCCTCGTGATCGGTACCGGATACGGCGGTTCCGTCGCCGCCCTGCGGCTCGCCCAGGCCGGGGTCGACGTCCACATGATCGAAATGGGCATGGCCTGGGACACCCCCGGCTCGGACGGCAAGATCTTCTGCAACACGACCAAGCCGGACTACCGCGCCTACTGGCTCCGGACCAAGACCAAGGCGCCGCTGAGCAACTTCCTGGGCTTCCCCATCGACTCGGCCGTGCCGCGCTACACCGGCATCCTGGATGCCGAGGAGATGGGCGGGATCATCGTCTACCAGGGCCGCGGCGTGGGCGGCGGCTCCCTGGTCAACGGCGGCATGGCGGTCACCCCGAAGCGCGAGAACTTCGGCGCCGTCCTGCCGACCGTGAACGCGGACGAGATGTACAACACCTACTACCCGCGCGCCAACGCGGGCCTCGGTGTCGGTCTGATCGACCCGGCCTGGTTCGACACGGTCGACTGCTACCAGTTCGCCCGCGTCGGCCGCAAGCACGCCCAGCGCGCCGGGTTCCCCTTCGTCTTCGTCCCGGACGTGTACGACTGGGACTACATGAAGCAGGAGGCGGCCGGGACCGTCCCGAAGTCCGCCGTCGACGGTGAGATCCTCTACGGCAACAACGCGGGCAAGAAGTCCCTCCAGAAGACCTACATCGCCCAGGCCAAGGCCACCGGCAAGGTCACCATCTCGCCCCTGCACAAGGTGA
>NZ_JBSFDF010000081.1:0-21906 GCF_053593795.1 Streptomyces sp. NPDC002104
CGGAGCGCTCGGCGCCCGGGCAGCGCCCGCAGCGCCGGGTGGGCCCCCCGCCGGGCCACGGGCACCCGTACGGTCCGTACGGGTGCCCGTGCCCCGGTATGCGCCGGTACAGGGCCGTGCAGGCCCGTACGGGCCCGTACGGGTCCCTGCGGGGCGCCCGACGGGCCCCGTGGGTCCCACGGGCCCCGCAGGCCCCGTTACGCCGCCGGCGAGAGCCGTGCGCGCAGCAGACCCGCCAGGGCCTGCGCGAAGTCCACCGGATCCACCGGAAGGGTGACCGCCGCGTCCGCGCGGCTCCAGGTGGCCAGCCAGGCGTCCTGCGGACGGCCCATCAGGAGCAGGACGGGCGGGCACTGGAAGATCTCGTCCTTGATCTGCCGGCACACCCCCATGCCCCCGGCCGGAACCGCCTCGCCGTCCAGCACGCAGACGTCGATGCCGCCCGCGTCCAGCTCCTTCAGGACGGCCGGCAGCGTGGCGCACTCCAGGAACTCCACCGGCGGCAGGTCTGCGGCCGGCCTGCGACCGGCCGCCAGCCGCACCTGCTCCCGGGTGCCCGCGTCGTCGCTGTAGACCAGAACCCGCGCAGTCGCCCGCATTTCGTTCCTCCACGTGTCCCGTGAATCACGTTGATGTTGCGCGGGATGCTACTCCGTCCGACCCGGTGTCAACATCGGTTCGCACAGCCTTGCCCGGGGGATGGCCGACGGGCGTCCGCAGGGCGATCTGATGGGCCGTTCGGGCCTTGCACACGCCCCTGACACTCCGAACGGCACCCCCCGGGGTGAGGGCGGGATAAGGGACCGACATAATGTCGGTCGTGGCGACAGCAACGACAGTAGATACCGGGCACGCGCACCCGACGGTCAACAGGCCGAACCTCGTCAGCGTGGGAACCATCATCTGGTTGAGTTCCGAGCTGATGTTCTTCGCGGCCCTCTTCGCGATGTACTTCACCCTGCGATCAGTGACGGGCGCCGAGTACTGGACAGAACAGGCCTCGGCCTTGAATCTGCCCTTCTCGGCGACGAACACGACGATCCTGGTGCTTTCCTCGCTCACCTGCCAGCTCGGCGTATTCGCCGCCGAGCGCGGTGACGTGAAGAAGCTCAGGACGTGGTTCATCATCACGTTCGTCATGGGTGCGATCTTCATTGGCGGCCAGGTGTTCGAGTACACCGAGCTGGTCAAGCACGAGGGCATGAGCCTCTCGTCCGGTCCGTACGGCTCGGTGTTCTACCTGACCACCGGCTTCCACGGTCTGCACGTGACGGGCGGTCTCATCGCCTTCCTGCTGGTCCTCGGCCGGACGTACGCGGCCAAGAGGTTCACCCACGAACAGGCCACGTCGGCCATCGTCGTGTCCTACTACTGGCACTTCGTCGATGTCGTCTGGATCGGCCTCTTCGCAACGATCTACCTGATCAAGTAGCGAACACGTCGCCGGGCCCGACCCGGCACTCCATCCAGACACACCGACGCAGAAGATCCTGACACCGGGGTAATCCGTGAAAAAGCTCTCCGCACGACGACGCCATCCGCTGGCGGCGGTCGTCGTTCTACTCTTCGCGCTGGCGGTTACCGGGGGGCTGTACAGCGCCTTCGCGCCCGCGGGCAATGCGAAGGCCGACGAAACCGTCCAGTCCCTCGCCATCGAGGAGGGCCAGAAGCTCTACGCCGTCGGCTGCGCAAGCTGCCACGGGACCGGCGGTCAGGGTTCCTCTGACGGCCCCAGCCTGGTTGGCGTCGGCTCCGCTGCCGTCGACTTCCAGGTCATGACGGGCCGGATGCCCGCCCAGCAGCCCGGCGCCCAGGTGCCGAAGAAGCCCGTCATCTACACCCAGGCGCAGGCCGACCAGCTCGCCGCGTACATCGCGTCCCTCGGAGCCGGCCCGATCAAGCCGACCGAGAAGCAGTACGACCCGGCGGGTGCCGACATCGCGAAGGGTGGCGAACTGTTCCGCAACAACTGCGCGCAGTGCCACAACTTCACCGGTGAGGGCGGCGCACTGACGAACGGCAAGTACGCCCCGAACCTCGAGGGCGTCGAGCCGAAGCACATCTACGAGGCCATGCTCACCGGCCCGCAGAACATGCCCTCCTTCCCCGACACGACCATGCCGGAGAAGCAGAAGAAGGACATCATCGCGTACCTCCAGCACGTCAACGGCGAGAAGTCGACCAACCCCGGTGGCCTCAAGCTCGGTGGCCTCGGCCCCGTCTCCGAGGGTCTCTTCGGCTGGATCTTCGGACTGGGTGCGCTGATCGCTGTCGCCGTCTGGGTCGCGGCCCACACCGCTAAGGCCAAGAAGTCATGAGTAGCCAAGACATTCCCGAAGAGAAGTACCTGCCGAGCGAGCAGGGCGACGCGCACCACGGTGACGTGTCAGTGCCGGACGACAACCCGTTCGCCGACCCCGGTCTGCCGGTCCACCGGCCGCGGATCCAGGACATCGACGAGCGGGCCGCGAAGCGCTCCGAGCGCACGGTGGCCATGCTGTTCACGCTGTCGATGCTGGCGACCATCGCCTTCATCGCCTCGTACGTGATCCTGCCGGTCGACAAGATCGTCTACATCTTCCCCATCGGGAAGGTGAGCGCTCTCAACTTCGCCCTCGGCGTGAGCCTCGGCGTGGCCCTCTTCTCCATCGGAGCGGGCGCGGTCCACTGGGCCCGCACCCTGATGTCCGACGTGGAGGTCGCCGCCGAGCGCCACGAGATCGCGGCCCCGGCCGAGGTCAAGGCGCAGGTCCTGCAGGACTTCGCGGACGGCGCGCGCGAGTCGGCCATCGGCCGTCGCCCGCTGATCCGCAACACGATGTTCGGTGCGCTGGCCCTGCTGCCGCTCTCCGCCGTCGTGATCCTGCGCGACCTGGGCCCGCTGCCCGAGGACAAGCTGCGCAAGACCATCTGGGCCAAGGGCAAGATGCTCATCAACTCGAACACGATGGAGCCGCTTCGTCCCGAGGACATCGTCGTCGGTTCGCTGACCTTCGCCATGCCGGAAGGCCTGGAGGAGGACGCGCACGACTTCCAGCAGCAGATCGCCAAGGCCGCCCTGATGATCGTCCGCATCCAGCCGGAGAACATCAAGGACAAGAAGGAACTGGAGTGGTCCCACGACGGGATCGTGGCCTACTCCAAGATCTGCACCCACGTCGGCTGCCCGATCAGCCTGTACGAGCAGCAGTCGCACCACGTGCTCTGCCCGTGCCACCAGTCCACCTTCGACCTCTCCGACGGCGCCCGAGTCATCTTCGGCCCGGCTGGTCACGCGCTCCCGCAGCTGCGGATCGGCGTCAATGACGAAGGCTTCCTCGAGGCGCTCGGCGACTTCGAAGAGCCCGTCGGTCCCTCTTTCTGGGAGCGCGGATGAGCACTGCCACTCACACCAAAGAGCGCAAGGCTCCGGCCGGCGAGCGCGTAGCCGACTGGGCCGACGGCCGGCTGGGCATCTACAGCCTCGCCAAGGCCAACATGCGCAAGATCTTCCCGGACCACTGGTCCTTCATGCTGGGCGAGATCTGCCTCTACAGCTTCATCATCCTCATCCTCACGGGTGTGTACCTGACGCTGTTCTTCCACCCGAGCATGAACGAAGTGCACTACGACGGTTCGTACATCCCCATGCAGGGTGTCGCGATGTCGGAGGCCTTCAAGTCGACCCTGGAAATCAGCTTCGACGTCCGCGGCGGTCTGCTCATCCGGCAGATCCACCACTGGTCGGCGCTGATCTTCATCGCGGCGATGCTCGTGCACATGATGCGCGTGTTCTTCACCGGCGCGTTCCGCAAGCCGCGTGAGGTCAACTGGGTCTTCGGCTTCCTGCTGCTGGTCCTCGGCATGTTCACCGGTTTCACCGGTTACTCCCTGCCGGACGACCTGCTCTCGGGCACCGGTGTCCGCTTCATGGAAGGCGCGATGCTGTCCGTGCCGATCGTGGGCACGTACCTGTCGTTCTTCTTCTTCGGCGGGGAGTTCCCCGGCGGCGACTTCGTGGGCCGGCTCTACTCGGTGCACATCCTGCTGCTGCCCGGCATCATGATGGGCCTGCTGGTGGCCCACCTGATCCTGGTCTTCTACCACAAGCACACCCAGTTCGCGGGCCCCGGCAAGACGGAGAAGAACGTCGTCGGCATGCCGCTGCTCCCGGTCTACATGGCCAAGGCCGGAGGCTTCTTCTTCCTGGTCTTCGGTGTCATCGCGCTGATCGCGGGCATCGCCTCGATCAACCCGATCTGGGCGCTCGGCCCGTACCGCCCGGACCACGTGTCCACCGGTGCGCAGCCCGACTGGTACATGGGCTTCTCCGAGGGCCTGATCCGTGCGATGCCCGGCTGGGAGATCAACCTCTGGGGCCACACCCTGGCCCTGGGCGTGTTCATTCCGTTCACGATCTTCCCGCTGGTCCTGGCCACCATCGCGGTCTACCCGTTCATCGAGTCCTGGGTCACCGGGGACAAGCGCGAGCACCACATCCTGGACCGCCCGCGCAACGCCCCGACGCGCACGGGCTTCGGTGTGGCATGGCTGACGTGGTACGTCATCCTGCTGATCGCCGGTGGAAACGACATGTTCGCGCAGTACTTCCACCTGTCGATCAACTCGATCACCTGGTTCGCCCGCATCGGCTTCTTCGTCGGTCCGGTCATCGCGTTCATCGTCACCAAGCGGATCTGCCTCGGCCTCCAGCGCCGGGACCGGGACAAGGTGCTGCACGGTCGCGAGACCGGCATCATCAAGCGCCTGCCGCACGGTGAGTTCGTCGAGGTCCACGAGCCGCTCTCGCAGGGCAAGCTGCACGCGCTCACCTCGTACGACCAGTACGAGCCCGCCGAGATCGGCCCCACGGTCGACGAGAACGGTGTCGAGCGCAAGGCGAAGCCGCTGGAGAAGCTCCGCGCCAAGCTCAGCAGGGGCTACTACGGGGAGAACAACCAGATCCCGAAGCCCACGGTGGAGGAGTACAAGGAGATCCAGAGCGGCCACGGCCACCACTGATCTCCCGCAACACGGCTTCACACGCCTCATGTTTCGCGCAGTACGCACCACGCACTCCGCATGACTGTTTGAGGGACTGATTTCGGTCAGTCCTGGTGTCGCCACGGCGAGAGCCCCGTCCAGCGTCTGGACGGGGCTCTTTGCCGTCCCCGGGGCTGGATAGGCTGAACCCCTTCCCATTCCACGTGGAATCCTTCACGAGCAGCAGGAGCGGACCATGAACCTGGTGACCCCGGCAGGCGGCGACAGCGTGGCGGCCCGCGGCTGGCCGGGCCTTCTGGACGCCCTGCTGACCGGCCGGGACCTGGACGCCGACGACACGGCCTGGGCGATGGACCGGATCATGCGCGGGGAGGCCACCGACGCCCAGATCGCCGGCTTCGCCGTCGCCCTGCGGGCCAAGGGGGAGACCGTGGCCGAGATCAACGGTCTGGTCCGCGCCATGTACGCGCACGCCAACCTGATCGAGGTGCCGGGCCGGACGGTGGACATCGTCGGCACCGGCGGCGACGGGGCCAAGACGGTCAACATCTCCACCATGTCGGCCGTCGTGGTGGCCGGCACGGGCGCCAAGGTGGTCAAGCACGGCAACCGGGCCGCGTCCTCCGCGAGCGGCTCCTCGGACGTCCTGGAGAAGCTCGGCGTCAACCTCGACCTCACCCCCGCGCGGGTCGTGGAGGTGGCCGAGGAGGCCGGGATCACCTTCTGCTTCGCGGTCAAGTTCCACCCCGCGCTGCGGCACGTGGCGGCGGCCCGCCGGGAGCTCGGGATCCGGACCACCTTCAACTTCCTCGGCCCGCTGACCAACCCGGCGCGGGTCCGGGCGCAGGCCACCGGTGTGGCCGACGCGCGGGTGGCCCCGATCGTCGCGGGCGTCCTGGCGGAGCGGGGCTCCTCCGCGCTGGTCTTCCGCGGTGACGACGGGCTCGACGAGCTCACCACCACGGCGACCTCCCGGGTCTGGTGGGTCCGCGACGGCAAGGTCGCGGAGCAGTCCTTCGACCCGCGCGACATCGGCATCCCCCTGGTGGACGTCTCCGCGCTCGGCGGCGCGGACGCCTCGTACAACGCGGACGTGGCACGGCGCCTGCTGGCCGGCGAGACCGGACCGGTGCGCGACGCGGTGCTTCTGAACTCGGCGGCGGCCCTGGTCGCGCTGGACCCGGGCACGGGCACCCTGGAGGAGCAGCTCGCGGCCGGTGTCCTGCGGGCGGCGGAGTCGGTGGACTCCGGTGCGGCGCGCGAGGCGCTGGCCCGCTGGGTGGCGGCGAGCAACGCGTAGCGGAGCCGCCGGGAGCCGTTTCGGCAGGATCCGGCCAAGCTCGGGCAACGACCCCGGTCCGCCATGTGGACCGGGGTCTTGCGTTCGGAAGATCATGTGGCAGGATGCTCCTCAGGTCACGAGTGACAGCGTTTAGGCCCCGGCTTGCTGTCCGGCAACCCTCCTTCCGTGGCGGGGTGCCCCGGGTGATGACCAGGTCGTAGGCAGTGAGGTCTACGGCAAGCGCGGATCCCTCGAACACCAGGGGTCCTGGTCTTCTGAGGAGCGTTTTCCGTGAGCAAGCGAATGCGATAGGGCGACTCCGCCCCTTCTTCACCCCTCGGAACAGGGTCACTTCCGCGTACCCGCAGCAGCACGCCTGCGTACGCCGGCCGATCCGCGTCCCGGGGCACTCCCGTCCCCCGAACGGCCGCAGCGCCGTATCCGCGGACGGGCCCACCGAAGCCATTCACACCTGCCTGCCGGGAGATACCGCCATGTCCGCAACCCTGAACGCCACCGCCTCCGCCGTCACCGCCGTCACCGCCGCCGTCACCTCTCCGGCCGAGGGCCCTGCCTGTGCCGAGCCGCTGGCGGTCCTCGGCCGCGAGGTCACCGTGCCGCTCGTCACCGGGGGCGAGGTCACCTACGCCGCCCTCGACTACGCGGCCAGCGCCCCGGCGCTCCAGCGGGTCTGGGACGACGTGGCCGCCTACGCCCCGTACTACGGCAGCGTCCACCGCGGCGCCGGGTACCTCTCGCAGCTCTCCACCGACCTGTTCGAGCAGAGCCGGGTCACGGTCGCCGAGTTCCTCGACTGCCGCCCCACCGACCAGGTGGTCTTCACCCGGTCCACCACCGACTCCCTCAACCTGCTCGCCGCCGTCCTGCCGACCGACTGCCAGGTCTTCGTCTTCGAGACCGAGCACCACGCCTCGCTGCTGCCCTGGACGAACGCGCGGGTCACCTACCTCAACGCCCCCCGCACCCCGGACGAGGCCGTCGCCACCCTGGAGCGCGCCCTGGCCGACCGCGACCCGTACGGCCCCGCGCTGGTCTGCGTCACCGGAGCCTCCAACGTCACCGGTGAGCTGTGGCCCGTGAAGGAACTCGCCGCCGCCGCGCACGCCCACGGCGCCCGGATCGTCCTGGACGCCGCCCAGCTGGCCCCGCACCACCCCGTCTCGGTGCAGGACCTCGACGTGGACTGGGTCGCCTTCTCCGGGCACAAGCTCTACGCGCCCTTCGGCTCGGGCGTGCTCGCCGGCCGCGCGGACTGGCTGCAGGAGGCCGAGCCGTACCTCGCCGGGGGCGGCGCGTCCCGCAAGGTCGCCCGCCGCGAGGACGGCGGCGTGGACGTCGAGTGGCACACCACCGCGGCCCGCCACGAGGCCGGCTCCCCGAACGTCATCGGCGTCTACTCCATCGCCTCCGCCTGCAAGGCGCTGAACGAGGCCGGCTTCGAGAACCTCGTCGCCCGCGAGCAGCACCTCATCGCCACGGTCCGCGAAGGCCTCGCCGAGGTCCCGGCGGTCCGCGTCCTGTCCCTCTTCGGCGACGACGCCCCGCGCGTCGGCGTCATCTCCTTCGTCGTCGACGGCTGGAACAGCTCGCACTTCGCGGCCGCGCTCTCCGCCGAGTACGGCATCGGCGTCCGCGACGGCCTGTTCTGCGCCCACCCGCTGGTGCGCACCCTGCTCGGCAGCGAGCCGCAGGCCCAGGGCGAGTGCGGAGCCCCGGAGGCGGCCCCCGGCGAGCGCTCCCTCAACGCGATCCGCGTCAGCTTCGGCGCCGGCACCCCCGACGAGCACGTCGAGCGCTTCGTCCGCGCGGTGAAGGAACTCGTCGCGGACGGCGCCAAGTGGCAGTACCGCACCGAAGAGGGCCGCTGCGTCCCGGCCGTCTGATGGGCCGTGGAGCGCGCCCGGGCCGCCCGGGCCGCCGGGTTCTGCCGACGTTCCCCGGCGGGCCGGGCCCTACGCGTCCAGGCCGATCGCGAAGGCCGCTTCCAGGTCGTGCTGGGAGTACGTGCGGAACGCCACGTGGGTGTCCGTCGCCTCCACGCCCGGGATCTTGCTGATGCGGCCGGGGATGATGTCGGCCAGGTCCTCGTGCCGGGAGACCCGGACCAGGGCGATGAGGTCGTAGGTGCCGGTGACCGAGTAGACCTCGCTGACGCTGTCCAGCGCGGCGATGGCCTCGGCGATCTCGGGGATCCGGTCCACGCTGGTCTTGATGAGCACGAGTGCGGTGATCACGGTTGGCTGTCTCCCTCGACGGCAGTCACTGGTCGAACCACTCTAGTCCCACGCCGGTAGCGGGCCCACGCGTAGAGGAAGCCCACCGAGAAGCCCACCACGTGGGCTAGATAGGCGACTCCGGGCCCGCTTCCCGCCCGGTGCGCCGCCAGCCACTGCAGGCCGAACCAGAACAGCAGCACGATCCACGCGGGGAAGCGCAGCGGCAGGAAGAACAGGAACGGGAACAGGCTCGTCACCCGCGCCCTGGGGAAGAGGTACAGGAAGGCGCCCAGGACCGCGGAGATCGCCCCGGAGGCCCCGACCAGGGTCTGGCCGGAGGAGGAGTGGGCCGCCGCGTACGCCGCCAGGGCCAGGTAGCCCGTACAGACGTAGAAGCAGAGGAACACGGCCCGGCCCATGCGGCGCTCCGTCATCGCCCCGAAGACGTAGAGGAAGAGCATGTTGCCCAGCAGGTGCAGCCAGCTCCCGTGCACGAACAGGGCCGTGAGCGGAGTGAGCGCCGCCCGGCCCGAGCCGGTGAACAGCTCGTCGGGGACCACGCCCCAGCGCCGGAAGTACGCCGTCCCGTTCGCGAGCAGCTGGTCACCCGTCCCGTAGACCGGGTTCAGCCCCGACGCCGGGCTCAGCACGAACACCACGCAGCAGCCCGCGATCAGCGCGTGGGTGATCACCGGGCCCCGGGCGGCCTCGCGTACGGCCTGCCACCTTACGATCATGCGACCGAGCATGACCCAGCCGGGCCCACCCGCGGGTGCGGCAGGCCGTAGGGTTACGAGCTACGCACGCACGCACGTACCCGTGACGACACGGGCGGGTGTACCGCGCGCGTCCGTGTACGCGATAGAAGGATAGAAGGAGAGAGCGGCCTGATGACGGTTCCCCTGCCGACCGACACCACCCGGTGGCGCTGCACGCTGTGCGGCAACCTCACGCGTTTCGACGTCACCCGTTCGTCGAAGGTCGTGGAGTACGTCCACCTGGACCTCGCCGGGGAGCCCAAGGTCGAGGAGCGCGAGGTGGTCAATGAGACCATCGAGTCGGTCCGCTGCCGCTGGTGCAACGCGGTGGACCAGATCGAGCTCGTGGACAGGCCGGGCGCGGACTCCTGAAGGAGCCCCGCCCGCAGGTGAATGACGGTAGGGGTGACGGATTGTGGAGCCAGCAAGCGGCGCTGAGCCGGCCGACGCGGCCGGTGACGCCGCCGAGGCACTCGACCGCCCGCTGCCGGAAGGCGTGCGGCGCCGGGTCGTCGCGCTCGTCTCGGACGCCTTCGGCGGACTGACGGTCGCGGACCTCCCGGCGCAGCTGCGCCAGTACGCCCGTTTCACCCCGACACGGCGCGCCAAGTTCGCGGGCAACGCCATGGCCACGGCCGTGGAGAGCGACCCCGTCTTCCGTGGCCGGGTCGCGGAGAAGCTCCGCGAGGCGCAGGCCGACCTGGCCTCCGCGCTGGAGTCGGGCGCCCCGCCCGCCGCCGCCGACCCGCTGGACGTGGCGGCCGCCGCGTACGTGCTGCGGCCGGCCGGCTGGGTCAAGCTGGTCGCCGCCGCGGGCGAGGAGGCGCAGCGCGCCGACGCCGAGCGGGTCGACGAGGAGGCCCGCCGCGAGATGGAGCGGCTCCGCGAGGAGCTGGCCCACGTACGGGAGCAGCAGCGCACGGGTGTCGACCAGGTGCGGGCGGAACTGGACACGGCCCGCAAGGAAGCGGAATCGCTTCAGCGCAAGCTGCGCAGCGCGCTGAGCGACGTCAAGCGGGGCGACGCGGCCCTGCGCAAGATCAACGCGGAGGTCGACGGGATCCGCGCCGAGGCGGCCGCCCAGGTGGCCGGTGCGGAGAGCGAGACCCGGCGGCTCAAGTCCCGCCTCGCGGAGGTGGAATCGGCGCTGGAGACCTCGCGGCGGGCCACCCGTGAGGGCCGCAGCATCGAGGACATGCGGCTGCGGCTGCTGCTGGACACCGTGCTGGACGCGGCCGCGGGGCTGCGCCGGGAGCTCGCGCTGCCGCCGGTGTCCACGCGCCCCGCCGACACGGTGGAGGCGGTGGAGCCGGGCCGGATGACCCCGAAGGACATCGCGGCGCGCGCCCTGTCGGAGACCGACCCGGCGCTGCTGGACCAGCTGCTGGCGCTGCCGCAGGCCCATCTGGTGGTCGACGGCTACAACGTCACCAAGACCGGCTACCCGACGATGCCGCTGGAGAAGCAGCGGCTGCGGCTGCTGGGCGGGCTGTCGATGCTCGCCGCGCAGACGGGCGCCGAGATGACCTGTGTCTTCGACGGGGCGGAGCTGGCGGCCCCCGTGCTGCTCGCGCCGCCGCGCGGGGTGCGGGTGCTGTTCTCGAAGGCCGGGGTGACGGCGGACGAGCTGATCCGCCAGCTGGTGCGCGCCGAACCGGCGGGCCGTCCGGTGGTCGTGGTCTCCACCGACCGGGAAGTCGCCGACGGTGTGGCCAAGGCCGGGGCGCGACCGGTGGCGTCCGCGTTGCTGCTGAAGCGGCTTTCGCGCGTTTCGTAACTGCTGGCGCATATGCCGGAATTGGCATGTGATCGGGTGGACGCACCGTCAAGTCACCGGCACGGAGCGTGCACTGTAGGTAAAGAACCTGGTCACAGGGCGAGTTTTTTCCCGACAGGATTTGAACTGATCACAGAAGGGTCACTAGGGTCAGTCAAACCTTCGTGCGGTAGTTCACTCATTCGGGGTGGCAGCGAAGGTGTCGCCGAGTCTTCAGGACGTCCTGCGTCCTGCGGATTGCGTTCTTCTTCGGCGGCTCTAGGAAGAAGGAGCTCGCCTTCGTGGCGTCCCACCGTCGACCCAAGCAGCCGACCCGCATGCGCACCACCGTGCTCGGCGTCACCGCGGCAGCCGCCGTGGTCCTCTCGGGGCAGGCCGCCAACGCCGCCCCGGCCAAGCCGAGCAAGGACGAGGTCAAGGCCAAGGTCGACGCCCTCTACGAAGAGGCGGAGCAGGCCACCGAGAAGTTCAACCAGGCCAAGGAACGCCAGGACAAGCTCGAAACCGAGATCGGGCAGCTCCAGGACCAGGTCGCCCGCGGCCAGGGCGACCTCAACGCCCTGCGCGGCACGCTCGGTTCGATGGCCAGCGCCCAGTACCGCAGCGGCGGCATCGACCAGTCCCTCGCGCTCTTCCTCTCGGCCGACCCGGACAACTACCTCGACAAGGCCTCCACGCTGGAGCAGCTGAGCGGTCAGCAGGTCGACGCGGTCCAGAAGATCCAGGCCAAGCAGCGCGCCCTCGCGCAGCAGCGCCAGGAGGCCGCGGGCAAGCTCACCGACCTCGACGCCACCCGCAAGGAGCTCGGCGAGAAGAAGAAGGCGTCCCAGGACAAGCTCGCCGAGGCCCAGGCGCTCCTCAACAGCCTGACGGCCCAGGAGCGGCAGCAGATCAAGGACGACGACTCCCGAGCCAGCCGCGGCGCCGGCGAGCGCGTTCCCAACCTCGGCAACGTGAAGCCCTCCGGCCGAGCCGGCGCCGCCCTCGCGGCAGCCAAGACCAAGATCGGCAGCGCGTACATCTCCGGGCACGAAGGCCCCAACACGTTCGACTGCTCGGGTCTGACCCAGTGGGCGTACAAGCAGGCCGGCGTGAACATATCGCGCACCACCTTCACCCAGATCAACGACGGCACCCGGATCGGCAAGAGCCAGCTGCAGCCCGGCGACCTGGTGTTCTTCTACGGCGACCTGCACCACGTCGGCCTGTACGCCGGCGGCAACACGGTGCTGCACGCCTCGAACCCGCGCAGCGGCGTCAAGTACGAATCCATCGACAACATGCCGTTCCAGTTCGGCGTGCGCGTCGGCTGACGCCCCCTCCCTCCCACAGGGTCCGTCCGGACGCGCCGCGCACCGCCCATCCGGGCGAATTACGAGGCCCCGCTCTGACCACACGCCCCGCCGGTGACCTGCGTCTCCGACGGGGCGTCACTGTGCGTGCCCACCGGAGGTCGTTGGCCGGTGCCCTCCCGCGCGGCTACTGTCTGCCAGCGCGGAACCCCGGCACACGGCCGTCCACGGAGGGCGGACCCGGGTCCCGCTCAGCAGGAGGGAGCGGTTTCACGTGGCGTCCCATCGCCGGTCCGGGCCCAGCGCCCTCGACCGGAACACCAAGGTCACCGTCCTCACCGCCGCCGCGGCGGGAGCGGCGGTCGCCCTGTCGGGCGCACCCGCCGGTGCGGCCCCCGGCCTCCCGCAGGAGCCCTCCGCGGGCACCCGCGCCCAGGTCGACCGGCTCTTCGAAGAAGCCGAACAGGCCACCGAGCGCTTCAACCAGGCGGGCGAGCGCGCCGGCCGGCTCCGCACCGAAGTCGACCGGATCCAGGACGCGGTGGCCCGCGGACAGGACCGCATCAACACCATGCGCGGGGTGCTCGGCGCCTACGCCGGAGCCCAGTACCGGGCCGGCGGCATCGACCCCGCCGTCGAGCTCATGCTCTCCGACAACCCCGACGACTACCTCGCCAAGGCCGCCGCCCTCGACCGGCTCACCGGCCGGCAGGCCCGCCAGCTCGACGATCTGCGCTTCGAACAGGCCCGGCTCGGCCAGGAACGCCGGGAAGCCTCCCGCAAGCTCTCCGAACTCGACGCCCTGCGCGCCGACGTGGCCAAGGAGAAGCGCGCCGTCACCGCCAAGCTCGCCGCCGCGCGCCGGCTGCTGAACGCGATGCCCACGCAGGAGCGCGCCGACTTCGACCGCGCCTCGCGCTCCGGCGGCCGCCCCGACGCCCTGCCCGACCTCCCCGACGCCGGGGCCTCCGGGCCCTCCTCCGGGCGCGCCATGACCGCCGTGATGGCCGCCCGGTCCGCCGTGGGACGGCCCTACGTCTGGGGCTCCACCGGCCCCTCCGGCTTCGACTGCTCCGGGCTGATGGTGTGGTCGTACCGGCAGGCGGGCGTCGCCCTGCCGCGCACCTCGCAGGCGCAGCGGCACGCCGGGCGGCGGGTCCCGCTGTCGGAGGCGCGCCCGGGGGACCTGGTGACGTACCGCTCGGACGCCAGCCACGTCGGCATGTACGTCGGCAACGGCCAGGTGGTGCACGCCCCGTACCCGGGGGCGCGGGTGCGGTACGACCCCGTCGGGATGATGCCGGTCTCCTCGGTGACCCGGCCCTGAGGGCGGCGCTGCGTACGATCGGGTGATGTTCCCGGTCCTGGGCCCTGCCCGCCGTCGTGGCCCGCGCGCGCTGCCGCCGGCGCTGCTGTGCCTGCTGCTGTCGCTGTGCGGGCCGCTCGCGGGATGCGGCTCGGGGGCCGGTTCCGGCTCCGTGGCCCCTTCGGGCCCGGCTCCGGCTTCGGCCCCGGCTTCGGCGGACTCCGCCGAACGGGACGTACGGCGGGCCGTCGCCGACTGGTCGGCGGCCCCGCCCGCGGCCCTCGCCGCGATCCCGCTGGAGGGATGGTCGTACGAGGTCTCCTCGGTCCGGGTGGAAGGCGTACGGGCCTTCGCGCGCGCCGAGCTGCGCTACCGCCTCACCGGCTACGACACCGCCCCGGCCGGCTCCGCCCGCGAGGTGGAACTCACCCGGAGCGGCGGCACCTGGGCGGTCACCGCCGACCGGCCCGCCCCCGGAGCCCTGCCCCAGCTGTGGGACCAGGGCCCGGTGTCCGTGGAGCGCGGGGCGCACGCCCTGGTGCTCGGCGGCGCCGGCCAGAGCCCCGGCTCCCTCTCCGCGATCGCCGCCGAGGCGGACGCGGCGGTGCCCGCGGCGAGCGCGGCCTGGCCGCGGCCGTGGGCGGGCCGGGTGGTGGTGCTCGTGCCCGGCTCCCTGGACGCGATGGCGGCGCTGCTGGGGCGGCCCGCGCAGGAGTACCGGGGCCTGGGCGCCGTCACCACCGGGCGGACCGGGGCGGGCCCCGCCCCCGCGGACCGGGTCGTGGTGAACCCGGAGGGGTACGGACAGCTCACCGAGGAGGGCCGCCAGGTGATCCTGACCCACGAGACCACCCACGTGGCCACCCGGGCGGCGACCACCTCGCGGACCCCGCTCTGGCTCTCCGAGGGCTTCGCGGACTGGGCCGCGTACCGCGGCAGCGACCGCACCCCGGCCGAAGTCGCCCCGACCCTCGCCCGCGCGGTGCGCCAGGGCGCGCTGCCGGGCGAGCTCCCCACGACCGCGGCCTTCGCCTTCGGCGGGGACGCGGACGCACTGGCCCGCGCCTACGAGGGCTCCTGGCTGGCCTGCCGGCTCATCGCGGGCCGCTGGGGCGAGGAGGCGCTGCTCTCGCTGTACGAGAAGGCGGGCCGGGACTCCCTCTCGATGGCGGTGGAGGACGCGCTGGGGACGGACCCCGCCGCCCTGACCCGCGCCTGGCAGCAGGACCTGGCCAGGGAGTTCCGCTAACCGGGCGGGGCTGGATTGCCCGCAGGGCAGTTCCAGCCCCGCCCGGCGTTCGAGGCGCGGGGTCCGGGGCGGAGCCCCAGAAGGGGTCCGGGCGCAGCCCGGGGAACGGGCGAAGGGCGGGTAGGGGACTCCGCCCCGCAGGGCCGACCCACCCGCGGGTGAACGGGGTCCGGGCGGAGCAGCAGCAGCCTCCGGCGCAGCCCGGCCTCCGCGGCCCCGGCCGCCCCCGCGCGCAGCCCCGTACGCCGGTCAGAGCTCCGCAGGGCCCCCTCCGGTAGGGTCGGCAGGCGATGGACAAGACGCTGATCGTGACCAACGACTTCCCGCCGCGGCCGGGGGGCATCCAGGCCTTCCTGCACAACATGGCGCTGCGACTCGACCCCGAGCGGGTCGTCGTCTACGCGTCCACCTGGAAGCACTCCGCCGAGGGCCGGGAGGCCACCGCCGCCTTCGACGCGGAGCAGCCCTTCCAGGTGATCCGCGACCGCACGACGATGCTGCTGCCGACTCCCCGGGTCACCCGCCGGGCCGTCGGCCTGCTGCGCGAACACGGCTGCTCCTCCGTGTGGTTCGGCGCGGCGGCCCCGCTGGGGCTGATGGGGCCCGCGCTGCGCCGGGCCGGCGCGCGCCGGATCGTGGCGACCACGCACGGGCACGAGGCGGGCTGGGCGCAGCTGCCGGTCGCGCGTCAGCTTCTGCGGCGCATCGGCGAGGGCACGGATACCCTGACCTACCTGGGGGAGTACACCCGTTCGCGGATCGCCCCGGCCCTGACGGACCGGGCCGCGGCGCGCATGACGCAGCTCCCGCCGGGCGTGGACGAGAAGACCTTCCACCCGCGGTCGGGCGGCGCGGAGGTCCGCGCCGGGCTCGGACTGACGGACCGGCCGGTGGTCGTCTGCGTCTCGCGGCTCGTCCCCCGCAAGGGGCAGGACACGCTGATCGAGGCGATGCCGCGGATCCTGGCGGCGCTGCCGGACGCCGTCCTGCTGATCGTGGGCGGCGGCCCGTACGAGGCCGACCTGCGGGCCCTGGCCGCCAAGACCGGCGTCGCGGAGTCCGTGGTCTTCACGGGCGCGGTCCCGTGGTCCGAACTGCCCGCCCACTACGGGGCCGGGGACGTCTTCGCGATGCCCTGCCGGACCAGGCGCGGCGGGCTCGACGTGGAGGGCCTCGGCATCGTCTACCTGGAGGCCTCCGCCACGGGCCTGCCGGTGATCGCCGGCGACTCCGGCGGCGCCCCCGACGCCGTACTGGACGGGGAGACGGGCTGGGTGGTCCCGGGCGGCGCCCCGGCCGAGACGGCGGAACGCGTCGTCGCCCTGCTCCGGGACCCGGCGCTGCGCGCGCGCATGGGGGAGCGCGGCCGGGCCTGGGTCGAGGAGAAGTGGCGCTGGGACCTGCTGGCGGAGCGCCTGCGCGAGCTGCTGTAGCGGGGCGCCGCGGGCACCGCGCGGGGTCCCCTCCCCGTACGGAGGGGGATTATCGCGCCCGGAGGGCCGATCGCGGGCGGAGTCGATCAAACCGCGCGGACCGCGGCGGCCCCCGCCTACGGTCGAGCCATGTCTGACTGTTACTCAGAAGCGTGTCAGTGCGGGTTATGGCCGGTTGGGCGGAATCCGCTCATGATGCGCGCATGACACCAAACCTGACGCGTCGTCACGTTCTTGGTCTGGGCGCCCTGCAGACCGCGGCCGCCCTCGGCTTCACCCGGATCGGCCTGCAGTCCGCGGCCGCCGCCGAGCCCGCGGCCGCCACGTACGCCCCGGCCATCGTCGTCGGCTCCGGCTACGGATCCGCCGTCGCCGCGCTCCGCCTCGGGCAGGCCGGCGTGCGGACCGTCGTCCTGGAGATGGGCCGGCTCTGGGACACCCCCGGAGCCGACGGGAAGATCTTCCCCGCCACCTCCGCCCCCGACCAGCGCTCGATGTGGTTCCGCAACCGCACCGAGGCACCGCTCGCCCAGTTCCTCTGGCTGGACGTGGTCAACCGCAACATCAGCCCGTACCCCGGCGTCCTGGACCGGGTCAACTACGGCGACATGTCGGTGTACGTGGGCCGCGGCGTCGGCGGCGGCTCCCTCGTCAACGGCGGCATGGCGCCCACGCCGAAGCGCTCGTACTTCACCGAGATCCTGCCCCGGGTCGACGCGGACGAGATGTACGGCACCTACTACCCCCGGGCCCGCGCCATGCTCGGGGTCAACGACATCGACCCGGCCTGGTTCGAGTCCACCGAGTGGTACCGCTTCGCCCGGATCTCCCGCAAGCACGCCCAGAAGACCGGGCTGAAGACCACCTTCGTCCCCAACGTCTACGACTTCGAGTACATGAAGCGCGAGGCCGCCGGCACCGCCACCCGGTCCGCGCTCGCCGGCGAGGTGATCTACGGCAACAACCACGGCAAGAAGAGCGTCGACAAGACCTACCTCGCCGCCGCCCTGGGCACCGGCAACGTCACCATCGAGACCATGCAGCGCGTGGTCGGCGTACGGCAGGACCCGGCCGGCGGGTACGTGCTCACCGTGCAGACCAGCGACCTCACCGGCCGCGTCACCCAGGTCCGCGAACTGGGCTGCAAGCAGCTCTTCCTCGGCGCCGGCAGCCTCGGCACCACCGAGATCCTGCTGCGCGCCCGGGAGACCGGCACCCTGCCCGCCCTCAACGACAAGGTGGGCCTCGGCTGGGGCCACAACGGCAACGTCATGACCGCCCGCGCCAACCACCTGTGGGACACGGTCGGCGCCAACCAGGCCACCATGCCCGCCCTGGGCATCGACGACTGGGACAACGCCTCGAACCCGGTCTTCGCCGAGATCGCCCCGCTCCCGATGGGCTTCGAGCACTGGATCTCGATGTACCTGGCCATCACCAAGAACCCGGAGCGCGGGCACTTCACCTACGACGCCGCCAGCGACTCGGCGAAGCTCCAGTGGACCCGGGACCAGAACACCCCGTCCGTGCAGGCCGCCAAGCGCCTCTTCGACCGGATCAACCGGGCCAACTTCACCATCTACCGCTACGACCTGTTCGGCGACAACAAGAACTTCGCCGACAACTTCACCTACCACCCGCTGGGCGGCTGCGTCCTCGGGGACGCGACCGACGACTTCGGCCGCGTCAGGGGCTACCAGGGCCTCTACGTCACCGACAGCTCGCTGATCCCCGGATCGCTCGGCGTGAACCCCTTCGTGACCGTCACCGCGCTCGCGGAACGGAACATGGCGCGGGTCCTCGCCGAGGACCCGCGCTGAGGCCGTGCGCCGTCCCTAACCCCGGTAGAGGGCTTCGATCTCGTCCGCGAAGTCCTTCGCCACCACATTGCGCTTCAGCTTCAGCGACGGGGTGATGTGCCCGGACTCCTCCGTGAACTGGGAGGGCAGAATGCGGAATTTCCGCACCGATTCCGCCTTGGAAACCGCAGCGTTGCCGTCGTCCACGGCCTTCTGGACGGCGGCGACGAGGTCCGCGTCCTCCCGCAGGTCGGCGGCCGTCACGCCGGCCGGCTTGCCGTTCTCCGCGGCCCACCGGCCCAGGAACTCCTCGTCGATGGTGACCAGCGCGGCCACGAACGGCCGCGCGTCGCCGACCACCATGCACTCCGCGACCAGCGCGTGCGCCCGGATCCGGTCCTCGATCACCGCGGGCGCGACGTTCTTGCCGCCCGCCGTGACGATGAGCTCCTTCTTGCGCCCGGTGATCGCCAGGTAGCCGTCCTCGTCGAGGGTGCCGACGTCGCCGGTGTGGAACCAGCCGTCGGTCAGCGCGTCGGCGGTGGCCGTCGGGTTGTTCCAGTACTCCTTGAAGATGTGCTCGCCGTGCAGCAGCACCTCGCCGTCGTCGGCGATGCGCACCACGGAGCCCGGGAGCGGCTGGCCGACCGTACCGATCTTCGTCTTGTCCCACGGGTTGAAGGCCGTGGCGGCGCAGGACTCGGTCAGGCCGTAGCCCTCCAGCACCGTGAAGCCGATGCCGCGGAAGAAGTGGCCGAGCCGCTCGCCCAGCGGGGCCCCGCCGGAGATCGCGTACTCGCCGCGCCCGCCGAGGACCGCGTGGAGCTTGCTGTAGACCAGCTTCGAGAACAGCTTGTGCTTGAGCTTGAGGCCGAAGGACGGCCCGCCCGGCAGGTCCAGCGCACGGCTGTACGCGATCGCCGTCTCGGCCGCCGCGTCGAAGATCCTGCCCTTGCCGTCGGCCTGGGCCTTGGCGCGGGCCGAGTTGTAGACCTTCTCGAAGACGCGCGGCACACCGAGGATCAGCGTGGGCCGGAAGGACTGCAGCTCGTCCGTGAGGTTCTTGATGTCCGGTACGCAGCCCAGCCGGATCGGCGCCAGCACGGCCGCCACCTCCACCAGGCGGCCGAAGACGTGCGCGGCCGGCAGGAAGAGCAGCACGGAGCACTCGCCGGTCCGGAAGAGCGGGTGCAGCCGGGCCACGATGTTGCCGACCTCGGCGAAGAAGCTGCGGTGGGTCAGCACGCAGCCCTTGGGGCGGCCGGTGGTGCCCGAGGTGTAGACGATGGTGGCCGGGTCGTCGGCGCCCGCCAGCGCGCTGCGCTCGTCGACCTCGGCGTCGGAGATCCCGGCGCCGGCGGCCTGCAGCGTCTCCACGGCGCCCCGCTCGATCTCCCAGACCTCGCGCAGCTCCGGCAGCCGGTCGCGCAGGGCGGCCACGGACGCGGTGTGCGCGGGGGACTCCACGACGACGGCGACGGCGCCGGAGTCGCCGAGGATCCACTGGATCTGCTCGGGGGAGCTGGTCTCGTACACGGGGACCGTGACGCCGCCCGCGCTCCAGATCGCGAAGTCGAACAGCACCCACTCGTAGCGGGTGCGGGAGATCAGGGCGACCCGGTCGCCTGGCCGGATGCCGGCCGCGATCAGGCCCTTCGCCGCGCTGCGGACCTCGGCGAGGAACTCCGTCGCGGTGACGTCCTGCCACGCGCCGCCGACCTTGCGGGCCATGACGGCGGTGTCGGGATGCTGAGCGGCGTTGCGGCGGATGAGATCCGTCAGGTTCCCGTCCGACGGGACCTCGTACAGGGCCGGAAGGCTGAACTCGCGCAAGACTGCTGCTCCTCTGGGCGCCATCGCCACCATGTGGACCGACCGGACGTTACCCACCGGTAGGGGGTTCCGGATAGAGGGAACCGGCCAGATGTTCCCTGCGTCACATGTCGCGGCCGTGTCCTGCCGACATTAGTCGACCCGGTTTACGACTCGGAAGTAACCGCAGGTCCGGCCGCCTGGGCCGATTCCCTCCCCGCGGTGGCCAAGCGCGCCTAGGGTGGCCGCATGGGTGGCTCTATGGGTGGTACGAAGAACCGGACACGGGTCCACGTCGTCAGCGACGTCCACGGCAACACCGAGGCCCTGGCACGGGCCGGGGAGGGCGCCGACGCGCTGATCTGCCTCGGCGACCTCGTCCTCTTCCTCGACTACGCCGACCACTCGCGCGGCATCTTCCCCGACCTCTTCGGCGTCGAGAACGCCGATCACATCGTGGAACTGCGCACCGCCCGCCGTTTCGACGAGGCCCGGGATTTCGCCCGCGGGCTGTGGGCCGGGCTCGACCGCGAACGGCTCGTCGAGGGCGCGGTCCGCCGCCAGTACGCCGAAATGTTCGCCGCCTTCCCCCGCCCCACGTACGCCACGTACGGCAATGTCGACATCCCCGGGCTCTGGCCCGAGTACGCCGGCCCCGGCCTGACCGTGCTCGACGGCCAGCGGGCCGAGATCGGTGGCCGGGTCTTCGGCTTCGTCGGCGGCGGACTGCCCTCGCCGATGCGCACGCCCTACGAGGTGCCCGAAGAGGAGTACGCCGCCAAGGTCGAGGCGCTCGGCGAGGTCGACGTGCTCTGCTCGCACATCCCGCCGGAGGTGCCGGAGCTCTGCTACGACACGGTCGCCCGGCGCTTCGAGCGGGGGAGCGGGGCCCTGCTCGCCGCGATCCGCCGGGTACGGCCCCGGTACGCCCTCTTCGGCCACGTCCACCAGCCGCTCGCCCGGCGGATGCGGATCGGCGCCACCGAGTGCGTGAACGTCGGGCACTTCGCCGCCACCGGAAGGCCGTGGGCCCTGGAGTGGTGAGGTCATGACGCGCGATAGCCTTCACGCGGCGGCCCGGGCCAGGCCCGGACCGTACGCACACTTCCTCGAACTCCCCCCGGAGGAGCGACCGCGATGGCGGAACACACCAGCTCGAGCATCATGATCGAGGCGTCCCCGGCCGACGTCATGGCCGTGATCGCCGACTTCGCCCGCTACCCGGAGTGGACCGGCGAGGTGAAGGAGGCCGAGGTCCTGGCCAAGGACGACGCCGGCCGGGCCTCGCGGGTCCGGCTGCTGCTGGACGCCGGCGCGATCAAGGACGACCACACGCTGGCCTACACCTGGCCGGCGGAGAACACGGTCAGCTGGACGCTGGACAAGTCCCAGATGCTGCGGCAGCTCGACGGGTCCTACCAGCTGGCGGCGGTCGCGGGCGGTGCGCGGACCGAGGTGACGTACTCACTGACCGTGGACGTCAAGATCCCGATGCTCGGGATGATCAAGCGCAAGGCGGAGAAGGTCATCATCGACCGCGCGCTGGCGGGCCTGAAGAAGCGAGTGGAAAGCCACCCGACCGCGTCTTGACGCGCCGCCGCCTCTCTTGACGCGCCGCACCCCTCCTTGACGCGCCGCACCCCTCCTTGACGCGCCACTCGCACCGCTGCGCGGGCTTCGCGGCGCTGCGCCGGACTCCGTCCGGCGGTGGCGGGTCGGCGGGGCCGCTGCGGCGGCCTGCTGCTGGTGCGGGTGGGCGAGTGCGGGTGGGTAGGCCCTGCGGGGCGAGGTCCCCTACCCACCCTTCGCCCGTTCCCCGTGGCTACGCCCCGGACCCCGTTCCCCGGGGCTGCGCCCCGGGCCTCGTTCCCTGGGGCTGCGCCCCGGACCCCGTTGCCGCGTGCGGCGCCGTTGCCGGGGGCCGGCGACGGTCGAGCCCGCGGTGTTCTCCCTGGCCGGTGATGTTCTGGTCCTGGAC
>NZ_JBSFDF010000082.1:0-21758 GCF_053593795.1 Streptomyces sp. NPDC002104
TGAAAAGACCCGGGGCCAGGGGCTGCGTGCGGGCCGGGGACGGGGGCGGGGTGGGGTGTTGGCCGGGACGTAGAGCGTGATTTGTGGCGCAAAGGGAAGCCACAACTGTCGAACGTTCGAACCAGGGCGCCTAAATCATGCAGTCCAGGCCGACACCCCACCCCGCCCCCGGCACCGGCCCCCACCCGCAGCCAGCCCAGCGCACCCAGTCAGTGGATCTGCGTCACGACCACGTCGAGGGACCAGGCCTTGCCCGGCTTGGCCGGGGCTTCCGCCTCCACCGTGAAGCCCAGGTCGCGCAGGGCCGTCACCAATTCCGCCGGAGACGCGGGGGCCGCGCCCGCCGACAGGAGGTCGCGGACCAGCCGGCCCTTGGTGGCCTTGTTGAAGTGGCTCACCACCGACCGCTTCTCCACCCCGTCCACCATCTGCGCGTGCAGGACCCGCACCGTCGCCGTACGCCCCGCCACCTCCCCCTTCGGCTTCCACGCGGAGGCGTACGCCGAGGACCGCAGGTCCAGGACCAGCCCCTCCCCCGCGGCCTCCGGCATCACCGAGGCCATCGGCTCGCGCCAGAACGCGCCCAGCGCCCCCAGCCCCGGCAGCTTCACGCCCATCGAGCAGCGGTAGGAGGGGATCCGGTCCGCGACCCCGACCGCGCCCCACAGACCCGAGAACACCAGCAGGGATTCCGCGGCCAGCGACGCCGCCGCCGGCGTCAGGGTCGACAGGCCCAGCGCGTCGTACAGCACGCCCGTGTAGATCTCCCCGGCCGGCCGCGCGACCGCCGTGCGCAGCTCCGCGTTCTTGGCGACCTCACCGCGCAGCCCCTCGCTGAGCCCCAGCACCTCGCGGGCCTTCAGCTCGTCGCCCACGCACAGCTCGACCAGTTCCTCCAGCACCGCGGCGCGGGCCGCGGCCAGCCCCGGCAGCGAGAGCGTCTCCGGCTTCAGCGGTGCGCCGGAGCCGCCGGCGGCCTTTCCTTCGGACGGCGGCAGCAGCACGAGCACGATGGTTCTCCTTCGACGGGCACGGCACAGCGGCGGGGGTGCGGCCCCCGACCAGGGTAGACGGCTCGCCGTGCCCCCCGGCCCCACCGCCCATAGGCTCGACCCATGCCACGCCGTCACATGATCATGACCGGCGCAGACGGAGCTGCTCTGCGGGCCGCGCTGCGTGAACTGCGGACGAAGCTGGAGGTGCCGGAGGAGTTCCCGGCGCCCGTGCTCGCCGAGGCCGAGCGGGCCGTGCACAGCCCTCGTCCGCCGGACCTCGACGCCACCGACATCCCCTTCTTCACGATCGATCCCCCGGCCTCGCGCGATCTGGACCAGGCCATGCACCTGGCGAAGCGCGCCTCCGGCGGCTACCGCGTGCACTACGCGATCGCCGACGTCGCCGCGTACGTCACCCCCGGCGGCGCCCTCGACGCCGAGGCGCACCGCCGGGTCACCACCCTCTACTTCCCCGACGAGCGGATCCCCCTGCACCCGGCCGTGCTCTCGGAGGGCGCCGCGAGCCTGCTTCCCGACCAGACCTGCCCGGCCCTGCTGTGGCGGCTCGACCTGGACGCCGAGGGGCGGGTGGAGAGCACCGATGTCCGCCGCGCGCTCGTGCGCAGCCGGGCCAAACTCGACTACGACGGCGTCCAGAAGGCCATCGACGCGGGCACCGCCGAGGAGCCGGTCGCCCTGCTGAAGGACATCGGGCGGCTGCGCGAGGCGCTGGAGGCGGAGCGCGGGGGGATCTCGCTGGACGTGCCCGAGCAGGAGATCGTCGAGCACGAGGGCGCGTACAGCCTGGTCTACCGGGCTCCGCTCCCCGCCGACGGCTGGAACGCGCAGATCTCCCTGATGACCGGCATGGCCGCGGCCGAGCTGATGCTCGCCGCCGGAACGGGGATCCTGCGGACCCTGCCGACGGCCCCCGACGGAGCCGTCGGGCGGCTGCGCCGGGAGGCGAAGGCCCTGGGGATCGACTGGCCGCACCACGTCCCGTACGCGCAGCTCGTGCGCGGGCTCGATCCGCACCGGCCCGCCCACGCCGCCTTCCTCCAGGAGTGCACGGCCCTGCTGCGCGGCGCCGGCTATACGGTCTTCACCGGCGGCCAGACCCCGGACCCCGTGCTGCACGCCGCGGTCGCGGCTCCGTACGCCCACTGCACCGCGCCGCTGCGCCGGCTCGTCGACCGGTACACGGGCGAGCTGTGCGTGGCCGCCGTGGCGGGAACCGAACCCCCCGGGTGGGTACGGGAGGCGCTCGACGCCCTGCCGAAGGAAATGGCGGACGGGACCCGGCTGGCGAACTCGGCGGAGCGGGAGTCCGTGGACCTGGTGGAGGCGGCGCTGCTCAAGGACCGCGTCGGCGAGGTCTTCGAGGCGACGGTCATCGACGTCAAGGACCATGACCCACTGGTCGGCACGGTCCACCTGGAGGAGCCGGCGGTGATCGGCCGCGTGGAGTCCCCGTCGGCGGAGCTGCCGCTGGGCGAGCGGATCAGGGTCCGCCTGACGGAGGCGGACCCCGGCCGGGCGAAGGTGCTCTTCGCGCCGGCGTAGGGGCCGTCCCTTCCGGGGCCCGGAGCTGCGCGCTGCCGGAGCTGCGCGCTGCGGGCCGGGCCCCGGTCAGCGGTTGCGGATCCAGAAGCCGATGGCGCTCAGCTCGGTGGGTTCCACGGACCAGGCGCCGGGTGCGTCGATCACCAGGAGCCGCGGGCTCATGGGCACCTCGACGGTGCCGCGGCCGCGGTCCGCGCGCTCGAAGACCTGCACCGGGTTGCCGTTGCTCCGGACGGCGTGGACCGTCATGTGGCCCCGCTCGTCCCCCCTGCCGAGGTGCCTGACCTTGATGTGGTCGACGTAGTTGGAGTAGGCCAGGACGTCCGGCCCGCGTCCCTCGATCCGCCCGTCGAGCTCGTGGAGGACCGTCACCGGCCGCAGGGTGACCGTCCACCGGCACGCCGTGTCCACTTCCAGCCGGAGCGCGGCCTTGCCCCCGTGGCGGAAGACGGCCCGGCCGCGCAGGTTGCCGAGCAGGCTGGACATGAGCCTCTTGCCCTTGTCGGAGCCGCGGTCCAGGAGGGTGACGTGCACGTACCCTTCGCCCTCCTTCACCAGGTCGACCACGACGAACCCGCGCGGGAGCGGGGTGTCGACCTCTATGACCTCGCTCCCGCGGCCGGCGTACCGGAGTGGCGGGAATTCCTTCCCGAACTCGGAGGGGAGCGCGTTGCACCGCCCCGACGGCACGGCGACCGGCACGGCCGGGGACGGGGCAGACGGGGCTGCCGGGGCGGGCGCGGTGGGGGCCTGCACGGCCGGGGCCGCCGGTACGGGGCCGGACGTCTTCGCCACGGCTTCGGACCGCGGCGGCCCGAGCCGCTGCGCGGGCTCCGCCGGCGGGAGCCGGAAGGGCGGCGGCGCGGGCGCGGCGGCAAGGGCCGGCGCCCCGGGCTCCGGCAGCGGCGGCGCGGGCGGGAGCCGGTCCGGGAACGGCGACGGCGCGGGCTCCACACCCGCGCCCTCGCCCGGGCCCGCACCCCCGTCCCCACCCTCGTCTTCGTCCCCGGCCTCCTCGGGCACCGTGAAGCCGAAGTCGGCGGCCAGGCCCGGCAGGCCGGACGCGTAGCCCTGCCCCACCGCGCGGAACTTCCATCCCCCGTCCCTGCGGTAGAACTCCCCGAGCAGGATCGCGGTCTCCGTCGTCGCACCCTCCACGGCGTACAGCGCGAGCTGCTCCCCGGTGGCCGCGGCGACCGCCCGCATGTACAGGTCCGCGACCTCCCCGAAGGTCCCGCCGTCGCAGGACGCCGCGACCACGATCCGTTCCACGGACGGCTCGACGCGGGCCGGGTCGATCTCCAGCCAGTCCGCGGTGACCCCGCCGTCCCCGCGGGCGTCGCCCAGCAGCCGTACGGCGCTCGCCGCGTGCACGGGCTGGTTGTAGAACACCAGGTCGCCCCGCCCCCTGACCTTGCCGTCCGCGTCGACGAGCAGCGCGGCCGCGTCGACAGCCGGCGAGCCGGGCCCGCCCTCGCGGCGTACGACGGCGACGCGCATCGGCTCACCGCCGAGCGGAAGGTTTCCCCCCTTGATGATCTCTGTCATGCACGCATCCTGACATCACGGCCCGTCTCGCCGGGAGGGCCGGCGGGCGGGATCCGCTGCCGGTCCGCTCTGGCCATCGCCACCCGTGACCTGCCATCATCGGCCGACCGCGCGGTATCACCGGCCGCGCAACAGCGGGGGGAGGGCCCTGCCATGGGCTCGATCGACACCTTCGACGTACGCGCGATGCCCGCCACCGCCACGGGCAGCCGGTCGGCGCGCCGCCGCCCGCCGGCCCCCGCACTGCGGCCTTTCATTCTCAACTACACGGGTTTCCATACCGAGTTCACCACCCCGAGGCGCCGCCTGGAGCTGCCCACCGGCTGCGTGACGCTGGTGTTCAGCTTCTCCGAGGGCCTGTGGGTCTCCCGTACGGAGACCCTTGCCGCGGCCCAACTGCGGCCCGTGGCACGGGCCATGATCAGCGGCCCGCGCACGGTACCGGCCGTCGGATTGCACGCGGGGGTGGTGCACGGGCTGGAGGTGAACATGACCCCGCAGGGCTGCTACCGCCTGTTCGGCGTCCCGATGTGGCACTTCGAGGACGCCCACGTGGATCTGGTGGAGGTACTCGGACGGCAGGGCCACCTCCTCACCGAACGGCTTCAGGCGCTGCCCTCGTGGACGGAGCGGTTCGCCCTGCTGGACGCCCTCTTCTGCGCCCGCCTCGACGCCGGTCCCGCCGGCGCGCCCGAGGTCGCCGGAGCCCTCGCCGGGCTCTGGGGCGGCACCCGTTCCCTGACCCGGGTGAGCGCGGCGACGGGATGGAGCGCCCGTACCGTGCGGGCGCGGTTCCGCGAACAGGTGGGCCTGTCCCCCAAGTCGATGGCCCGGGTGTTCCGGCTGCAGCACGCCCTGCGGATGCTCGCGGCGGGAACGGCGGCCGCGCAGGTCGCGGCGGCGTGCGGCTACCACGACCAGGCGCACCTGAGCCGCGAGGTGAAGGCGATGACGGGGCTGCCCCCGTCCCGGTTCGTCCTGCTGCGGGGCGGGCTGGCGCCGGGTTCGGTCCTGGACCGGATGCGGGGCCGGGTCAGCAGCGTGGTGCTGGCCGGCTAGGGCGGCCGGATCAGGACCGGAAGCCGCACCGGGACCCGAGCCGGGACACGCACCAGGACCCGAACCGGAAGCCGCACCGGAACCCGGATCAGGGCCGGATCGCGACCCGGGGCGCGCCTCGGATCGCGCCCCGGATCACCGCCGGACCGGGCGGCCCGGCCGCGGCTCCCCCGTGGGAAGTCCGCCGGACACCGCCGACGGGCGTCGGCTCCCGTCGGCGGGCGGTTCGCCCGCCCCGGGCTGAGGACCCCCGTACCTCAGCCCATGAGCGAGCGCTCCGACCTCCTGGTCCCGCACTGGAGCCCGACGCCGTGACGGCGCCCCGGCTCCTCTCCGTCGCGTCTGCGCCCACCGGCTCCGCCACTCAGTCGGCTAGACGCTGCGCGTCGAGCAGGTGAGTCCGGAGCCATCTAGTGCGCTAGACGGCTGGACGAAGATACGCCGTCGGGCACACGCCCTGTCAAGGCTCTGCGGGGCACCCCGGGGGCATTATGGCGTGGGTCACATTCCCACGGCTCCGCTAGCTGGGTAGACGGAGTTCGTTGCACTGTGTGGCGAGGCCATCTAGGCAGGTAGATAATGCTGGTGATGATTTAGTACTGGACTACACGATCCAGCAGCAGACGGGAGCAGTGACGGTGATGGGTGAGGAGACCCCCACCGGCCGGCGGGACACCATGGGTGACCGCCTCGGCTTCTTGATCGAGACGATCCACCCGGCGGGCCGCGGCCCGTACACGTACCAAGAGATCGCCGAAGGCACCAAGAAGCTGTCCGGCCCCTCCGTCTCGCACGGCACGGTCCAGACCATCCGCCTGAACAACAACCCGAACCCGGGCATCGACTCGATCCGCGCGATCGCCAACTTCTTCGGCGTCACCGTCGGATACCTGGCCGACGGCGAGAACGCCCAGGCGATCGAGCAGCGGATCGAGGAGCGGATCGCGCGGCTGCGCGAGGAGATGGGCAAGGCCGCGGCGGCCGACGAGTTCGCCCAGGTCCTGGAGGACGAACAGGTCAAGGCCGCGGCCTTCCGGCTGAGCGGGCTCTCCGCCGGGTCCATGCGCTCCGTCACCGGCCTGATCAAGCAGCTCCGCAAGGCCGAAGGACTTCCGGATGTGAAGCCCCGCCGCCGCCGCGGCAAGGACTCCTGAGACGCGAATCAGCCACGCGCTTCACCCCGGCAGCCGTATTCCGGCCACCGATCCCTCCTCACTTAGCCACTGCTGCGCTTCCGGTTACTCTCAAGCTCGATCGGGTGTGCGGACGGTGCGACGAGGGGCGGGGAGGGCGACCATGCGCTGGTGGAAGCGCGCCGACGCGGAGTGCGCCGCCGTCGCGGACCGGCTCGTCATCCCCCGCCCGTTCGACCTGGAAGCCTTCTGCGAGGGGATAGCCGCGCAGCGCGGCCGCCCCTTGATCCTGCTGCCCCTCGACGGACCCCCCGACCCGGCCCTGCCCTGCGGGATCTGGCTCGGACTGGACGTCGCCGACCTCGTGTTCTACGACGCCGTCGCCGCCGAGATCCTCAAGGTGCAGATCGTGCTCCACGAGATCTCGCACATGCTGCTCGGCCATGTCGCTCCCGAACTCGACCTCCCCGAACAGGCGTCGGACCAGGAGATCGCCCGGGCCTCCGAGCACTTCCAGCGCCTGCTGACCCGTACCCACACGGCCGTCTCCGGGATCGACCGGCCCGAACTGCCCGTGGCCTCGATCATCCGCGCCGAGGCGGCCCGGATCAGGAGCGTGGCGCGCACGACCGAGTCGATCGACGAGGAACTCGGCCTCGACATCGACCGCCTGGCCCACCTCATGGGGCGGAGCAAGTTCGCCAGCCCGCAGGAGCGGCAGGCGGAGACCCTGGCCACGCTCATCCACGAGCGGGCCGGCCGCTACCACACGACGCAGTCGACCTCCAGTGACAGTGAGGCCGAGGACCGTCTCGTACGCCTCCATGACGCCCTCGGGCACCCCGTTCGAAACACCTGGTCGTGAAGTGAAACATCTCGAAATCGCCATCCTGGCCATGCTCTGGACGGTGACGGTCTGGCGGGCCCCCTCGGCCGTCCGCTCGGTCAAACAGCGGGCCCTGTGGGCGGCGTTCGCCGCCCTGACCGTGTCCATGACGCTGCGCCTCCCCGGCGTGATGCGCACCCTGGACGAGTGGGCCGGGGTCAACAACCTCTCCACCCTCTTCAAGCACTGGCTGGGCATGCTCGCGGCCGGCGCGGTCGTCGACTTCGTCGTCGCCATCGCCCGCCCGGAGACCGGACGCCGGCTGCGGGTGCGCCACTACGCCGCCCTGACCGCGATGACGGCCATGGCGGTGCTCTTCGCCTTCTTCGTCCCGCGCCCCAACGAAATGACCGACTTCTTCGAGGAGACCGCGGGCAACGGCTGGGCCACGGCCTACTACCTCCTCTTCATCGTCTACCTCGGCATCGCCATGGCCACCGCCACCTGGCTCTTCTGGGGCAGCGCCCGGCACGCCAGCGCCCTGTGGCTGCGGACCGGCGTCCGCCTCATGGGCATCGGGACCGCCGTCGGCGTGCTGTACACCCTGCTGCGCGCCGGGTACATCGCGACCCGCCTCACGGGCCTCACCGACGACACCAGCGACATCGCGGTCGACAACGTCACCGACGCGCTGAAGTACCTGGCGATCGGCTTCATCCTCATCGGGAGCAGCATCCCCGCCTTCGGCGTGGCCTGGCGCACCGTCCAGGACGGCCGCCACCACCGCCGGCTCCAGCCGCTCTGGCAGGATCTGACCGCGGTCACCCCCGACATCGTCCTGAAGGCCGGCCTCCTGCGCAGTCCGCGCCTGCGGCTGTACCGCCGGGTGATCGAGATCCGCGACGCCGCCCTGACCCTGGACGCCTACGCCGCCCCGGAGATCCGCGAGCGCGCGCACCGCGCGGCCCTGGAGGCGGGCTTCGACCCGGCGACGAGCCCGGCGGCCGAAGCCCTGCGGATGCGGGCGGCCCGCGAGGCCAAGGCCCGCGGGATCGTGCCGCTCCACGGCGCCCAGGAGCCGTCCGCGACCGTCGGGATCGACGACCTCGACTTCACCACCGAAGTACTGCGACTCATCCAGCTCGCCCGGATCTACCACTCCGCCGTGGCCGACGAGTTCCTCACCGCGACCAGCCAGGAGGCCACGGCGTGACCGCCACGCTCACCCAGCCCACCGAGTCCCGATCCGCCCGCCTGATCACCGACGGGCTCGATCCCAAGACCTGGATCATCCTCGACACCCTCCTGATCGGCTGGCACACCGCCGGCCTCGCCGGGATCGGCTGGGGACTCCTGGGCTGCCTGTTCGCCGCCATCATCCCGCTGGCCTTCATCAAGTACGGCATCCGGCGCGGCCGCTGGGCCGACCGGCACGTCGGCCAGCGCCGTCAGCGCATCGTCGTCATGGTGTTCATCATCGGCTCGGTCACCACCGGCATCCTGCTGATGGCGCTCCTCGGCTCCCCCCGCACGATGATCGCGCTGATCGCGGCCATGCTGACCACCCTCGCGGCCCTGCTCGCCGTGACCCCCGCCTGGAAGATCAGCGTGCACGCGGCCGTCTCGTCCGGGAGCGTCGCCATGCTCGCCCTGACCTACGGGCCCTGGCTGCTGCTCGCCTACCCGCTGGTCGCGCTCGTCGGCTGGTCGCGGGTCGAGCTGAAGGACCACACCCTGGCCCAGGTCCTCGCGGGCACCGCGGTGGGCGCGGCCGTGGCGGCCACGACCTTCGCGCTGATCCGCTAGGGGGCCCCGCGCGGGCCCCCGGCCGGCCCTCAATCGGCGGCGTCGCCGATTTCGACAAGACAGGCGCGCACCGGGTTGTCACGCTCGACGGACACCGTCGGCACGGCGGCAGCCCGTCACGGGGGTGCGGGCTGCCGCAGTGCGTCGACCAGCGCGCGGGGTTCGTCCGCGTGGAAGCGGATGACGCGGGCTTCGGCGCGGGCGCCGAGCGGGCGGCGGAAGGCGAGCGGGCGGGCCAGTTCCACGGTGACCGTGGTCTGGCTGCCGACGATCAGGTCGAGCACCCCGTCGCCGGAGAGGGTGACGAGCCGGCCCTCGGGGTAGCGGCGGTCCACCCGGACCGAGGCCACCGCGTCCGGCGGGACGGTCAGGTCGAAGAGGGCTCCGTAGCGGATGCGCAGGGTCCCGTCGGGGCGCACCACGTGTGGCCGGGTGACGCAGGCGGCGTGCAGCGCGAGCATCAGCAGCACCCCGTACACGTCGAGGACGAGCACCACGCGGTGCACGGCCGGCCAGGGGATCAGGAGGGCCAGCGCCACCGTCTCGATCAGCGACACGAACACCAGCCCGTACATCATGGCCGTCTGCGGTCCGGTGTACGGGGCCGCGTGGTCGGCGGGCCGCACCCCGTGCGGGGGCCGTCGCAGCGCCCAGCGGGCCAGCGAGGCGGCCGCGCGCAGCTCGTGGAGCACGAGGCGGCGTACGGGCACGGGGACCACGGCGCGTACGGCCTCGCGGCGGGCCGTGCGCGGGTCGGCGCCGCGGGCGCGGGAGGCGGCGTACAGGGAGTACAGGACGCCGGCCTCCAGGAGGAGGACCCCCAGCACCAGCGCTTCGGCGACGGCGAGGGCCCAGCCGGGCGGGCGCACCCCGGCGGCCGCGCACACCACCAGCGCCAGTTCCATGGGGAGGACGGCGGCCACCCCGGTCCGTGCGGCGCGTATCGCGCTCATTCCCGGCCCCTCTTCCTCGACTGGTGCGACTGGTGCGACTGCGCGGCCCACGTGTCCGTGAAGGCGTCCATCACCCGGCGGACGACCTCCGCCTGCGCCGGGGCGTACTCGGCGAGCAGCGCCTCCAGGAACCCGGGAAGCTCCTGCGGCCCGCCGGCCCCCTCCTCCGTCATCGCCGCGAACGCCTCGGCGGGCACCGCGGCGACCAGTTCCGCGGCGAGCGGCCCAATCCGGGGATCGTCCGCGGCCGCGTCGGCGAGCTCGTCGAGCCGCTCGTACAGCGCGAGTACGGCCGGGTCGGCGGCGACCGTGCCGAGCACGGCGTACATCTCCTCGCCCACGGCGCCCGAGGCGTCCAGCAGTCCCAGGTGCTCGCGGTCCAGGGCGGCGGACGGCGAGGCCGTCTCGGGCGCCCTGGCGAGCAGCTCCGCGAGCGCGGGCGAGACCGGCTCGGCCTCCCCGGGCGGGGCGGCGAGCAGGACGGCGAGGCGGCGTCTGCGCTCGGCCAGTTCGGCCTGCTGGCGGGCGAGGTCGGCGTCGAGCTCGGCCAGTACCTCGGCGAGCTCGCGCCCCGCGTCGTCCGCGAGCACGTCGCGCACCTCGTCGAGGCTGAGCCCGAGCTCGGTCAGCCGGCGCACCCGGGCCAGCCGGACGGCGTCGCGCACGCTGTAGGCGCGGTAGCCGTTGGGGCGCCGGTCCGGCTCGGGGAGCAGGCCGACGTGGTGGTAGTGCCGGATCGCCCGGGTGGTGACCCCGACGAGCGCGGCGATCTCTCCGATCCGCATGGGCCCAGTAGAAACCTTGCCGCTGCGTCAAGGTCAAGCACCCGCGGGGTGCAGGTAGCATGGTCGGCACGACAGACGAGTCGGCCGGGCGGCCGCGTCGGGGTCCCCGGATCCCGCCGAGGAACGTCCGGGCTCCACAGGGCAGGGTGGTGGCTAACGGCCACCCGGGGTGACCCGCGGGACAGTGCCACAGAAAACAGACCGCCTGGGGCTTCGGCCCCCGGTAAGGGTGAAACGGTGGTGTAAGAGACCACCAGCGCCTGAGGCGACTCAGGCGGCTAGGTAAACCCCACCCGGAGCAAGGTCAAGAGGGGTCGGCCGTTTTCGGACGGCAGGCCCTGCGCGAACGTTCGAGGGCTGCTCGCCCGAGTTCGCGGGTAGACCGCACGAGGCCGGCGGCAACGCCGGTCCTAGATGGATGGCCGTCTCCCCGGCGACCGCGAGGTCACCGGGTGACAGAACCCGGCGTACAGGCCGGCTCGTCTGCCGTCGCCGAACAGCCCCCGCTCACCCGTTCGTTCGGGGCGGGGGCTTCGTCGTGCCCGTCGCAGCCGTCGTACCCGGCCGGTTCACTCGCAGGCGACTCCGTCGCCGTCGCGGTCGAGGTGGCGGCCGTAGCCGGGGTCTCCGCGGTGGACGGGGGCGGCTCCGGCGGCGCGGGCCGCGGTGCAGTTCTTGTAGTAGACGCTTCCGCCACCGCCGGTGCTGCTGCCCCCGCTCGACGTGGAACCACCCGTGGAGGAGGACGAGCCGCCGGAGCCGCTGTCGTCGTCCGCGGCGGGGGGCTCGGGTGCCTGCGGCGTCGGCGTGGGCGTCGGCGTGGGCGTGGGGGTGGGCGCGGCGGAAGGCGTGGGGGTCGGCGTGGGGGTCGGCGTGGGGGTCGGGCTGACGGTCACGGTGGCCGTGGCGGTGGCCGTGACGGTGACGGTGGGGGCCGGCCGGGGCTTGGCGTCGTCCTGGGGCTTCCTGTCGTCCGAGCCGGCCGCCACGAGGATCACGAACCATATGCAGGCCAGCGCGACGGTCACGATCTTGGCCGCCTTGCCCCACCGCGCCATGAAGGCCAGCGCCGCACCGAGCGGGGGCAGGCACAGAGTGGCGGCGATGACGGCGACGACGGCCAGCACGGGGTTCCAGGCGCGTCTCTCCGGGGCCGGAGGGTAGGGGTGGGGCGGCTGAGCAGGGGGCGGATACACGGTTCTCCTGTCACTGACGAGGTTGATCGGCGGTCAAGGTACATCGGATGGCAAAGCGTGCCGCCGGTTCGCCGAATGCCGAGATGGGCAGGGCAAACCTTGAACGGCGATCAATCCGGACAGGCCCCCACAGAATAGGGAACGCCCCTCTCCGGGAAGGGAGTTACCGGAATCTTGGCACATCCTGCCAAGTCTTCAATCTTTGCCATTTACGCGCTATGGTCCCGCCCTCGCCCAGGAAAGGAACCTCGCGTGAGATCCATCCGCCGCGCGTTCAGCGCGTCCGCCGTAGCTCTGGCCCTCGCCGCTCCGCTGGCTCCCGTGGCCGCGCACGCCGCGCCCCCGGTTCACGTACGAGCCGTCCAGAGCGCCGGCTCCAGCCGGGTCCTCTCCGTCCCGGGTCTCGTCAACGCCCGCGATGTCGGCGGGTACGCGACCTATGACGGCAAGAGCACCCGCTGGGGTGTCGTGTACCGCTCCGAGACCCTCTCCAAGCTCCCGGCCGACGGCGTCACCGCGCTCGGACGGCTCGGACTCGGCAGCGTCGTCGACCTCCGTACGGCCCCCGAGATCCAGGCCGACGGCCCGGACAGGCTTCCGGCCGGGGTCGTCCCCCTCGCCCAGCCGGTCGACGACACCAGCCTCTTCGCGTTCATCGGGCAGGTCGTCCGCAGCAAGGACCCCGCCTACCAGCAGGCCCAGCTCGGCAACGGCGCCGCCGAGGCGCGCATGGTCGCGCTCTACCGCGGCTTCGTCACCAACCCCGCCAACCGCGCCGCCCTCGGCAGCGCCATCCGCACCGTGGCCAACTCCACCAAGCCCGTGCTGTTCCACTGTTCGTCGGGCAAGGACCGCACCGGCGTGCTCGCGGACACGATCCTGCGGTCGGCCGGCGTACCGGCAACCACCTCCGAGCAGGACTACCTGCTCTCCAACCAGCTCAGGGCCGCCACCGACAAGGCCCTGCGCGACCAGGTCAAGGCCGCGGGGTACATGCAGAACCCGGACCTGCTCGTCCCGCTCCAGGAGGTCCGCTCCGCCTACCTCGCCGCGTTCCGGGACCAGGCCGTCGCCGACTACGGCAGCTTCGGCGCCTTCCTGACCAACGGCCTCGGCCTCGACGCCGGCACCCTGATCAAGCTGCGCTCGCGCGTCGTCGCCTGATCCGGAGAGCACGGAAGCCCCCGCCCGGGTCGTGCCCGGGCGGGGGCCTCGTGCGCTACGGGCGCCGCGGAGCGGTGTACGAACGCCACTGGCCCATGCCGCCGGGGGGGGGTGGCTCAGCGCAGGTGGGACGTGTCGTTCAGGAGGCGGACCGAGGCGTTGCCGTCGGCGTAGTAGGCGACCGCCGACAGGGAGGCCGCCGACAGCTCCATGCGGAACAGCGCCTCCGGCGGGGCGCCGAGCGCGAGGCGCACCAGGATCTTGACCGGCGTCACGTGCGAGACCAGCAGGACCGTGCGGCCCGCGTGCTCGGCGAGCAGCCGGTCCCGGGTCGCCGAGATCCGGCGGGTGGCCGAGGCGAAGCTCTCCCCGCCGCCCGTGGGGGCGGCCTTCGGGGAGTCCAGCCACGCCTGGAGGTCCTCCGGGTGGCGCTCGCGGGCCTCCGCGAAGGTCAGCCCCTCCCACGCGCCGAAGTCGACCTCGCGCAGGCCCTCTTCGACGGTGACGGTGAGCCCGAGCCGGTCGGCGACGGCCTGCGCGGTCTCCCGGCAGCGGCGCAGCGGGGAGCTGATCACCGTCTCGATGGTGCCGCGCGCGGCCAGCGCCTCCGCGACGGCGGCGGCCTGACGGCGGCCCGCCTCGGAGAGCTCCGGGTCGCTGCCCCCGCTTCCGGAGAACCGCTTCTGCGGGGTCAGCGCGGTCTCTCCGTGCCGCAGCAGCACGAAGGTGGCGGGGGGCCCCATGTCGGGCCCCCAGCCCTGCGTCGCGGGGGCGGGGGCGGGGGCGTCCGCGGGCGCGGCGCCGGTGGACGCGATGCCGGGCGCACCGGTGGCGGCGGCCGGGCCATCACCCGGAACCACGCCGCCGGCGGACATCACCGCCGCTGCCGTACCCGACCCGGAAGCCGGGCCCGCCCCGCCGGCCGGAGCCGCGAGGTCACCCAGGTCGCCCAGGTCCGCCAGGTCGCCGAGCAGGGTGTCCCCGCCGGGTTGTGCGGAGCCGGTGCGGGCCGGCGCAGGGGTGGCCGCGCGGGGCCTCGTACCGCCGCCGGAGGCCAGGGCGGCGCGGACGGCCGCGGCGCCCTTCGCCGCGTCGCCCGGCGGGCCCTGCGGGGCCGCCAGGGCGCGGGCCGCCGAGGTGTCCAGGGCGGCGGAGGAGCGCGAAGGCTCCCACTGCTGCCCGCGCTTGCCCGCGTCCATCGCCTCGTTCGCGAGCCGGTCCGCGTGCTTGTTCCGCTCGCGCGGGATCCACTCGTACGTCACCTGCGCGCGCGGCAGGATCTTCGCCGCCTCCGCCGCGAGCGGCTTCATGTCCGGGTGCTTGATCTTCCAGCGGCCCGACATCTGCTCGACGACCAGTTTGGAGTCCATGCGGACCAGGACCACCGCGTCCGGGTCCAGCTCGCGGGCGGCCTTCAGCCCGGCGATGAGGCCCTTGTACTCGGCCACGTTGTTCGTCGCGACGCCGATGTACTCCGCGCGCTCGGCCAGCGTCTCGCCCGTCACCGGGTCGAGGACGACGGAGCCGTACCCGGCGGGCCCCGGGTTGCCCCGGGAGCCGCCGTCGGCTTCCACAACGAACTTCGGCATCAGATGCCCGAGTCGGCCATGCGGACCAGGATGCGGCCGCAGCTCTCGTGCCGGACGACCTGGTCGCGGGCGGCGGCCTTGATCTCGTTGACCTCGGCGAGGTCGAGCTCCAGGCGGCAGCCCTCGCAGCGGCGCTGCGACAGGCGGGCGGCGCCGACGCCGCCCTGCTTCACGCGGATCTTCTCGTACAGGGCGATCAGCGCGGCCGGCATCGTGGTGACGATGACCTCGCGGTCCTTGGCGATGCCCGCGATCTCGGCGTCGATCTCGCCGGTGGCGGCGTCGCGGCGCGCGGTGGCGTCGACGAGCTTGGTCTCCAGCGAGGCGACCCGGTCGGTGAGCTCGGTGACGCGCTCCTGCGCACCCTCCAGGCGCTCCATGACCTCGAGGACCACGTCCTCCAGGTCACCCTGGCGCTTGGCGAGGGAGACGACCTCGCTCTGCAGGTTGGCCAGGTCGCGGGCCGAGATGCCGGCGCCCGAGTCGAGGCGGGCCTGGTCGCGGGCGGCGCGCTGGCGCACCTGGTCCACGTCCTGCTCGGCCTTGGTCTGCTCGCGGGCGGCGTCGGTGGCCTGCGTCTGGGCGGCCACGAGGAAGTCGCGCTGCTGGGCGAGGTCGCTGGTCAGCGAGTCGACCTCGGCGTGCTCGGGGAGCATCTTGCGCTTGTGGGTCAGCTGAGACAGCCGGACGTCCAGGGCCTGGACGTCGAGAAGTCGGATCTGGTCGGCGGGCTCGGCGTTCAGTTGGGGGCTCCAGGGTGAGAGGGGGACGTCAAGGGGGATGTCACGGACGGCGCGTGCGCCGTCCACGGGTCGGTGGCCGTGCGCGAGACGTGGGTCCGCAGACCCCAGCCGTTGCGCTCGGAGATGGCGTCGAGCTGGGCCGCGGCCTGCTCGCACCAGGGCCATTCGGTGGCCCAGTGGGCGGCGTCGACGAGGGCGAGCGGGCTCTGCTCGCGGGCCTCGGACACCGGGTGGTGACGCAGGTCGGCGGTGACGTACGCGTCGACACCGGCGGCCCGGACCTGCGCGAAGAGGCTGTCGCCGGAGCCGCCGCTGACGGCGACGGTACGGATCATCGCGTCGGGGTCACCGGCCACGCGGATGCCCTGCGCGGTCGGCTGGAGCCAGGCGGCGACCCGCGCGGTGAACTCGCGCAGCGTCTCGGGCCGGTCCAGTTCGCAGAGCCGGCCCAGGCCCCGGCGCCCCTTGGGGTCGCTCGGGTCGGGCACGAGCGGACCGGTGACCCGCAGGTCGAGGGCGCCGGCGAGGGCGTCCGAGACGCCCGGGTCGGCGGTGTCGGCGTTGGTGTGGGCGACGTGCAGCGCGATGTCGTTCTTGATCAGCGTGTGCACGACGCGGCCCTTGAAGGTGCCGGCCTCGACGGTGGTGGTGCCCCGCAGGTAGAGGGGGTGGTGGGTGACGAGCAGGTCGGCACCCAGCTTCACCGCTTCGTCGACGATCTCCTGGACGGGGTCGACGGCGAACAGGACCCGGGTGACCTCGGCGTCGGGGTCGCCGCAGACGGTGCCGACGGCGTCCCACGACTCGGCCCGCGAGGGGGGCCACAGGGCGTCCAGCGCGGCGATGACTTCAGAGAGACGGGGCACAGGCCAAGGCTACCGTCCGTGGCGACCGGCCAGACGCTCGGAGCCCGCCCGATCACGGGCGGGAGCACGCGACCGGGCCCCTGCGTGATCAGGAACGTGCGCAGGTCGTCGAGGACCTGCTCGGCGGCGGTCACGCCGGGGCCCGGATACCGGCTCTCTCGTCCGGGACGTCCAAAAAGCGGGTGAGGTGCACCTAACCCGCAGCCTCGCCCCAAACACCCCGATATCGCACAGCACAATCGCCTCCTCCTTCACAGGCGAATCGCCGCCCCGCCACCCGTATGTGTGAAGCGGGGATTGTCGCGTTGTCCGGAGGGAAGCGCGATCACTACCTTCCTCGGCGGAGGTAACCGCGATGACTGTCTGTTCCATCGAGAAGACCAGCGCGACCCCGTTCACCCTCGCCGCCGACGGGTCCTACGCCGCCCGGCTCGCCGGGGACGGCGAAGCCCGCTACCCGGAGCGGTGGACGCTGACCGGCCCCGAGCCGTACGCGGTGCCCCTGCCCCTCGCCCAGCCCGAGGAGGCCGACAGCGAGGTGCTGCCACTGACCGACGGGCGGGTCCTGATCCGCCGCCGGGTCGCGGAGCGGCACGCCTTCGCGCTGCTGTACCCGACGGGCGGGGGCGCCGCGGGCGCCGGACCCCGGACCGGGGAGCTGCAGCTCGGCGCGATCGCACCCGAGCCGCAGGACGCGGACCCGGGGACCGGCGAGGGCGTACGGATCACCCTGCTGCCCCCGTCCCCCGACGGGCACGGGGCCTTCGCCCTGGCCGTGGGGCCCACCTCGACCACGGTCTGGCAGGTGGCCGGGGTCCCCTTCGGCCCGGAGCGGGTCGCCCGGATCCCGGGCCGCTGCTCGGGCGGGGTATGGCTGGACCGGACGGGCCGGCTGCTGGCGCTGGACCGCGAACTGGACGGCCCGGCCGGGCCGGTGACCAAGGCGGTGGCGGTGGACCTGCGGCGCGGCGGGGAGATCTCGCCGCTGCTCCAGATCGCGGAGGACAGCAACGACCGGCTGCTGCTGGCCGACGCCGACAGCGGGCTGCTGCTGATCCGCTCGGACGCGCCGGGCGAACCCCGGCTCGGCTGGGGGGTGCTGGGCAGCGCCCGGCCGGTGCGGTTCCCCGAGTGCCTGCGGGCCGTCGGGGCCACGGCGACGCCGTTCGCGGTGCAGCCCGGGCAGGTGCTGATGCCGGAGAGCTGCGGGGTGGCGCTGCGGGTGGACGAGGCCGGCGACGGCTACGGCGGCTCCGTGGCCGGGCTGGCCCTGTGGCGCCCCGCCGACCGGCACGTCTTCCGGCTCGGCGCCCCGGCCGGCTGGCTCGGCGGCACGGGCCGCTGGACCGGAGAGGGCCGCCTGCACCTCCCGTACAGCACCCCCGAAGTCCCCTGCGGCCTCCTGGGCGTGACCCTCCCCCTCTCCCCGCCCCCACCGATCCGCCTGGCCCCCATCCCCCTCCCCCCGGCCCCCACCCGCCCGGTCCCCTTGCAGCAGGCCCCACTGGGGTGAGGCCCGCCGGCGTCCCGGCCGGACGGCCGGGTCTCGGCGGCCGGCGCGGACGAGCTGGCCCGGGCCTTCGGCGGGGCGCCGTTCTCGGTGGACGCGACGGTGGTCGTGATGCGGGGGCCGCCGTGGACCGGTGTCTGTTCATCGACGACCGGCTGGAGAACATCGAGGCGGCCGAGGCGCTCGGGATGACCGGCGTGCACTACCGGGAGCCCGCCGATCTGCACGGACCGCTGGCCTTCGCGCTCGCGCGGTGACCGGTGTGCGGGCACGCCTGCGGGGCGGCGGGTCCGGGGACCTGCCGCCCCGCAGGGGCCGGTGTCAGCCGTCGTGCTTGAGGCCCAGGACTTCCGTCGCCGCGAAGGTTTCGTTCGGGGGGCGGGAGTCGTAGTGCGGGGTGAGGACCCCGTCGAGTTCCTCGTAGGAGAAGGACTCCTTCGTGGTGTCGAACTTCGCCGCCACCTTCGGGCGTTCCATGACGACCACGATGCCGCCGTGGACGACGAAGAGCTGGCCGTTGGCCTTCGCCGAGGCCGGGGAGGCCAGGTAGCCGACGAGCGGGGAGACGTGCTCGGGGGCGAGGGCGTCGAGCTTGCCCTCCTCCGGGACCTGGAAGCCCGCGAAGACGTCCTCCGTCATACGGGTACGGGCGCGCGGGCAGATGGCGTTGGCCGTGACCCCGTACTTGGCGAGGGCCAGGGCGGTGGACGTGGTCAGGCCCACGATCCCGCCCTTGGCCGCCGCGTAGTTGGGCTGGCCGGCCGAGCCGCCGAGGAAGGCCTCGGAGGAGGTGTTGATGATCCGGCCGTAGACCGGTCCGCCCGCGGCCTTGGAGCGTTCGCGCCAGTGCACGGAGGCGAAGTGGGTCGTGTTGAAGTGGCCCTTGAGGTGGACCCGGATGACCGAGTCCCACTCCGGCTCCGACATCGAGAAGACCATCCGGTCGCGCAGGATGCCCGCGTTGTTGACCAGGATGTCGAGCTTGCCGAAGCTGTTCACCGCCAGCTCGACCAGCTCGCGCGCCTGCTCGAAGTCGGCCACGTCGCCCAGGTGCGCCACCGCCTGTCCGCCCGCGGCGCGGATCTCCGCCGCGACCTCCTCCGCCGGAGCGGCCGAGGCCTCGCCGGAGCCGTCGCGGCCGGGCTGCCCGAAGTCGTTGACGACCACGCTCGCGCCGAGCCGGGCGAGTTCGATCGCCTCGGACCGGCCGAGGCCGCGGCCCGCCCCGGTGACGATGGCGACGAGTCCCTCAAGTGGCAGTGACATCCGTACGGTTCCTCTCGAAACGGGTCAGAGTTCGATGCAGGTGCGCAGGGCCACGCCCGTACGCATCTGGTCGAGCGCGTCGTTGATCTCGGCGAGCTGCACGCGGTGCGTGATCAGGCCCGCCAGGTCCACCCGGCCGGACCGCCACAGCGCGATGGTGCGCTCGTAGGAGCGGAGCACGTCGCCGCCGCCGTACATCGACGGCAGGATCTTCTTCTCGTCGAAGAAGAGGGAGAACATGTTGATCGAGTAGTTGTCGTCGAGCGCTCCGGCGCCGACCACGACGACGGAGCCGCCGCGGCGGGTCATGTCGTAGGCGGTCTTGGTGGTCGCGGACTTGCCGACGACCTCGAAGACGTAGTCGAAGCCCTCGCCCGCGGTGATCCGGTTCTTGGCGTCGGCGAACTCCTCCGGGGAGACCGCCTCCGTGGCGCCGAAGCGCAGCGCGGCCTCGCGCCGGGAGGCGACCGGGTCGACGGCGACGATCTGGGCGGCGCCCTGCACCTTGGCGCCCTGGATGACGGAGATGCCGACGCCGCCGCAGCCGATGACGGCGACCGAGGAACCGGCCTCCACCTTCGCGGTGTTGATGGCGGCGCCGAGTCCGGTGGTGACTCCGCAGCCGATCAGGGCGGCGATGTCGAAGGGCACGTCGTCGGGGATCGGTACGGCGCAGGCCGCCGGGACGACCATCTCCTCGGCGAAGGTGCCGGTGCCCGCGAAGCCGAAGATGCCGGCGTCGCCGCGCTGGAAGTTGGGGGTGGCCACGTTGCCGAAGGCCTCCAGGCACAGGTGGCCCTGGCCGCGCTTGCAGGAGGGACAGTGCCCGCAGGGCGGGAGCCAGCAGACCAGGACCCGGTCACCGATCTTGTGGCTGGTGACCCCGTCACCGACGTCGGTGATCACGCCGGAGCCCTCGTGGCCCGGGATGAAGGGGGCGGGCTGCGGGAGGACGCCGCTCATCGCGGAGAGGTCGGAGTGGCACAGGCCGGTGGCCTTGATGCGGATCTTGACCTTGCCGGGGCCGAAGCCCACGGCCTGCATGTCCTCGACGACTTCGAGCTTGTCCTGGCCTATCTCGCTCTGCAGTGCTGCGCGCACGGTGCGGCTCCTTCTGTGTGCCTGACGGTCTGCCTGACGGTGTGCCTGACGGTGTCTCTGACGGTTCAGGAGTGTTCGACGACGGTGTCGACGAGGACCGGGGCGTCGTCCCGGTCGACGGCGCTCACCGTGACGAGGACGCGGCCGGGCTCCTGCCACATCCGGATCCGCAGGGTCTCGCCGGGGAAGACGATCCCGGCGAAGCGGGTGCGGTAGGCGCGGACGCGGGACACGTCCCCGTCCAGGACCGTGTCGACGACGGCCTTCAGGGTCATCCCGTACGAGCACAGGCCGTGCAGGATCGGCTGGTCGAAGCCGGCCATCTTGGCGAACTCCGGGTCCGCGTGGAGCGGGTTCCAGTCGCCGGAGAGGCGGTAGAGCAGCGCCTGCTCCTCGCGGATCTTGCGCTCCTCCACCCGGTCGGGCTCCCGCTCGGGCTGCTCGGCCTGGACGGAGGGGCCGCGGTCGCCGCCGAAGCCGCCCTCACCGCGTACGAAGATCGACGCGTCGGAGGTCCACAGCGGCCCGTCGGCGTCCGCGACCTCGGTGCGCAGCACGATCACGGCGGCCTTGACCTTGTCGTAGACGGCCGCGACCGTGGCGGTGGAGGCGGCCTCCCCCTTGACCGGGATGGGCCGGTGCAGCTCGATGGACTGGCTGCCGTGCAGCACGTTGGCGAGGTTGACCTCGATGCCCGGGGCGGCGAGGCCGCCCATCATGGCCATCCCGGCGCCGGCGACCGTCGCGAAGCTGGGGAGCACGTGGAGCTTGGACTCCAGGGTGTAGCGCAGCTCGTCGGGGTCGGTGGCGGCCCCGGGGTTGTTCGGGGAGGTCCCCGCGCCGAGTCCGAGGTGGTAGAGCTGGATGTCCTTGTGGTCCCAGGCGATGTTCCCCTTGCGGGGTTCGGCGGCGAGGGCCTTGGCGGCATCGATCGGCATGGGCGTGCTGCTCCCTGTGTTGGAAACACCGTCTTCGAGGCACCTGCTGTGGGGCACCGGCCGTGGCGGCCCGGCGCCTTGGAAGACCTCGGCGCGGCCGTCCGCACCGTCGGCCGCACCGAGGTCGTATGCGGGACCCGGCACTCTAGAACGCGTTCTAGGTTGCCCGGTGAAGGAATGTATAACGCACGCCCCAGCACTTGGGAAGACTCCTGACGATCTGTCAGCCAGACTTCCCGCGCGGCGCGTTGCGCCGGTACGGGACACTTCGCCCCTACCCTGGCCGGGTGGACGAGATGCCCGTTGCCCAGCGCCCTGCCCGATCCCTGCGGGTGCTCCTGGACCCGCCCAACCCGGCCCTGGCGGTCCACCTCGGACTCCAGCCGGACATCGAAGTCGTGGCCTCGCCGCTGGGCCGCCCGGCGGTGGCCCTGACGGAGTCGGCGGACCGCGTCCCCGCGCTCCTGGCGGAGGATCCCGAATGCCGGATCCTGGTCCTGACCGGCTCCGCGCACCCCGGCCTGGCGCAGGCCGTCCTCGCCGCCGGCGCGGCCGGCCTGGTCCTGCGGGACGGCCCGGTCGAGGACCTCGCGGACGCCGTCCGCCGCGCCTCCCGGGGGGAGTCGGTGATCGACCCGGCGCTGGAGACCCCGCAGGCGCCGCAGGCCTCGTAGGCCCGGCCGGACGACGACGTCCGCCCGCCCCGCGGATCCCTAC
>NZ_JBSFDF010000083.1:0-19962 GCF_053593795.1 Streptomyces sp. NPDC002104
CTTCGCCCGTTCCCCGGGGCTGCGCCCCGGACCCCGCGCCGGGCGCGCAGCGCACGTACGGGTCCGGGCGGAGCCCGGGGAACGGTGGAAGGGCGGGTAGGGGACGGCCCCGCAGGGCTGGGTCGGGGGCGGGCGGCCCCCGGCTTCAGGTGTTCTTCAGGCTTGGCCCGATCTATGGCGCCGCCGGCCGGCAAGCACGGATCATCGGCCCGACGGGCCGATTCCGGCACGGCACCCACCAGAAGGCGGAACACCCCATGCTCAGGAACGGCCTGGAACCCTGGCACGTCGCCATCGTCGTGCTCGTCTGCCTGATGCTGTTCGGCTCGAAGAAGCTGCCCGAGATGGCCCGCGGCCTGGGCAGGTCCGCCCGCATCCTGAAGGCGGAGGCCCGCGCCCTGCGCGAGGAGGACCCCGCCGCACCGGCCCCCGCCGAGCGCTGATCCGCGCTACTGCCGCAGGGAGGCCCGGCGGCCGTCCGCCATGTGGGCCCGGTCGGCCGCCGCCGTGCCGTCCTCCCAGCCCGCGAGGTCGGTCGCCCCGCGCAGCCGGGTCGTGGTGGTCCGGGGGAACATCTCCTCGGCCCGCGAGGTGACGGCCACGTCCCGGGCGACGAGCGCCGGCAGGTTGTCGGGGGCCTCGGCCACGGTGTCGGCCACCGTGTGCTCGGCCGTCTCGGCGAGGCGCTGGCCCAGCCGGCTCGCGTAGGCCAGCAGGAAGGACTGCCGGAAGGTCTTGGTGCGCTTGCGCCCGCCCGCCCGCTGCCCGGCCTCCGCGCGGGTCATCGCCGCGGTGCCCTGGACGAGCAGGGAGGTGTAGAGCAGCTCCACCGCCTCCAGGTCGCTCTCGAAGCCGACGACGGTGGAGAACTCGTACGCGCTGTTCCACACGGACCGGCACCGGTTCGCGCTCGCCACCGCGTCGAGCAGCACGGCCTTGGCCTCCTCGTACGGGGCCTCGACTCCGATCCGGCAGGCGCCGGGTATCTCCTTCGCGCCGCTCTTCACCGCGAGCAGCGCCGAGTCCACGGTGTGCCGGGCCATGAGCTCCTGCGCCTTGGCGCTGAGCGCCTCGGCCTCCTCCGGGAAGGTGGTCGCCTCGGCCTTCGCGAGCAGGGCGCGGATCCGCCCGAGCATGCGGGGCTCGATGTGCGCGTGCTCGAGCACGTCGGCGGGGTCTCCCGGCAGCGGCCCGACCGGCTCGATGGACGGCAGCCGGATCAGCAGCCGGAACACTTCCAGGACGGTCCCGGCCAGGCTGAAGCGGTCGGTGCGCTCCCGCTGGACCAGCCGCTCCCCGTACGCGGTGTCGTCCCCCCACCACACCTCGGCGTCGGTCCACCGCTCGGGCAGCCGCGCGTACCGCCGGGCCTCGGCGGCGATCAGGTCCCCGGCGATCCGCAGGTGCGTCTGTTCCAGGTCCCGGCGTACGAGCCTCAGCACGTCGGCGGGCCGCCATCCGCGCTCCCAGGCCTGGCGGACGTACTCCTCACCGCGCACGAGCAGCGCCTGCCCGACCCCGCCCCACCGGTCCCCCTCGGCGACGAGCACCGACGCCCCGGCATCCAGCCCGGCGTCGTCCTGGTTGTACAGCGCGGCCTCACAGGCCCGGTCGACGATGTCTCTCACCCTCCAAGCTTGGCACGCCCGCCCCGACCCCCGACCCACAGCCAAACCCACCGATCCGGAGCTTGAGGACCGGGGCCCGGGGCGGAGCCAAACCCAACCGTCCGGCGCCTGAGGACCTGGGCCCGGCGCGGAGCCCCAGGGGGTCCGGGGCGCAGCCAAACCCAGCCGTCCGGCGCTTGAGGACCGGGTGCCGGGGCGGAGCCCCAGGGGGTCCGGGGCCCAGCCAAACCCAGCCGTCCGGCGCTTGAGGACCGGGGCTCGGGGCGGAGCCCAGGGGGGCCGGGGCGCAGCCCCAGGGTCTGGGGCGCAGCCCCAAGGCGGGCCCGGGGCGCAGCCCCAAGGCGGGCCCGGGGCGCAGCCCCAAGGCGGGCCCGGGGCGCAGCCCCGAGGGGGTCCGGGGCGCAGCCCCGGGGAACGGGCGAAGGGTGGGTAGGGGAAGAGCCCCGCAGGGCCGGCCCCGCCCCGCGGCACCGCACGCCAGTGCGAGCGCGGCGCGCAGCGGCCGTGTCAGACCCCGGTGGGACACTCGCACTCATGAGCGATCGCATCCCTCGGTGGGCCCTCGCCGAGGACGGCGACGGCCGGTGGCACGCCGCGCCCCTGGACGGACCAACCGGCGGACCCACCGACGGCCCCACCGGCGGAGCCCGGGTCACCGCCACCGACCCCGCGGACGCGATCCGCGCCGCCCCCGCCGGCACCCGCTGGGTGTGGCGGTCCACCCCGGCCGTCTACCCGCGGCTGCTCGCCGCCGGCGCCCGCGTCGAGCGGTGCCACGACATCGAGGACGCCGAGCTGCTCCTGCTCGCCCACGAGGGCCGCCTCGGGGAACCCCGTTCGGCGGCCGCGGCCTGGGCCCGGCTGACGAACGCACCCGTACCGCCCGATCCCCCGCAGCGCGCCGTCGAGCCCGGCAGCCAGCACTCGCTCTTCGACCCCCGGCCCGCCCCCGTCCCGCTCGACGCGCTGATCGCCGTCCACGCCGACCAGGCGCAGCGGCTGGGCGCCACCGCCCACCCCGACCGGATGCGGCTGCTCGTGGCCTCCGAATCGGCGGCCTTCCTCGTAGCGGCGGAGATGAACCGGGCGGGCCTGCCCTGGCGGGCCGACGTCCACCGGGCCCTGCTGACCGAGCTGCTCGGCGAGCGGTACGCGGGCCGCGGCCAGCCCCGCCGGCTCGCGGAGCTGGCCGACGAGATCTCGGCGGCGTTCGGGCGGCGCGTGCGGCCCGAGCTGGCCGCCGACGTCATCAAGGCCTTCGCGGAGGCCGGGATCAAGCTCAAGTCCACCCGCCGCTGGGAGATCCAGGACCTGAAGCACCCCGCCGTGGAGCCCCTGCTCGCGTTCAAGAAGCTGTACCGGATCTACACCGCCCACGGCTGGTCCTGGCTCGCGGACTGGGTCCACGACGGCCGTTTCCGCCCCGAGTTCATCCCCGGCGGCACCTACACCGGCCGCTGGGTCACCAACGGCGGCGGGGCCCTGCAGATCCCCAAGGTGATCCGCCGGGCCGTCGTCGCCGACCCCGGCTGGCGGCTCGTCGTGGCCGACGCCGACCAGATGGAGCCCCGGGTGCTCGCCGCGATCTCCCGCGACCCCGCCTTCATGGAGGTGGCCGGCCGCCCCGAGGACCTGTACACCTCCATCTCCCGCCAGGGCTTCTCCGGCGACCGCGACATGGCCAAGATCGCCGTGCTCGGCGCGGTGTACGGGCAGACCTCCGGGGACGGCCTGAAGAACCTGGCGGCGCTGCGCCGCCGCTTCCCCCGGGCCGTGGCCTACGTGGACGACGCCGCGAAGGCTGGTGAGGAGGGACGGCTCGTACGGACCTGGCTGGGCCGCACCTGCCCGCCGGCGGTCGACCCCGAGGAGGCCGAGGAGGCCCCCGACGGCTACGTCCCGAGCTACGCCTCGACCGACGCGCGGGCGCGCGGCCGCTTCACCCGCAACTTCGTCGTGCAGGGCAGCGCCGCGGACTGGGCGCTGCTCCTGCTCGCGGCCCTGCGCCGGTCCCTCGCGGAGGCGGGAATGCGGGCCGAGCTGGTCTTCTTCCAGCACGACGAGGTCATCGTCCACTGCCCCGAGGAGGAGGCGACGGCCGTGGCCGCGGCGATCCGCGAGGCGGGCGAGCTGGCCGGGCGCCTCACCTTCGGCGAGACCCCGGTCCGCTTCCCGTTCACCACGGCCGTCGTGGAGTGCTACGCGGACGCGAAGTAGCCGCTGCCGCCCGACCCCGCCCCGCGCCCACTTCCCGCACTGCTTCCCCTGCTTCCCGTACTGCTTCCCCTACTTCCCGTACTCTCCGGCCACCTTCGCGCTCGTCACGAGCTCCTTCATGCGTGTCAGGCTCAGCGCCGGCTCCTTGCGGGTGGCCGCCGTCAGCTGGCTCTCGGCGTTGAACGCGGACAGGATCACCCGGGTCCCGTTCGGGAGCAGCGCCTCGGCGCTCCACCAGACCACACCGGCGCCGCCCTTCTCCCCGGGCTGCTGCCGGGTCATGACCTTCGTGCCGCCCGGCAGGGTCTCGGCGGACGCGAACAGGTCGGCCCACATTCCCGGCTGCTTGGCGCTGTCCGGCCGGACCTGGAGGGAGACCAGCGACTTGCCCTTGCCGTCATCGAGGACCAGGTAGCCCAGACCGGGCCCGTCCTCCTCCCGGTGGACGACCGGAATGTCGTCCAGGCGCAGCAGTTCCTCCAGGACGAGCACCGCCTTCGCCCCCCGGTAGCCGGCCCGCGACTGGGGCGACTCGGCGGACGCGGCCGGAAGGTCGTTGAGGGCCGGGTGCCACAGCGGTGAGGTGACGAGCGCCTGGAGCTGCGCGAGCGTCAGCGGCGGTGTCGGCCGGCTGATGGGCGCGTCCTTCTGCTCCGCCGCGTTCCATTCCTGGGCGTCGATGAGGAAGCCCTGCGGAGTGATCACCGTGGCGCGCCAGCACTTCGTGTCGACCCGGCGGTCGGGGTACTCGTAGCCCTTGAAGAGCAGCAGCCGCGAGCCGTCCTCGAGTTTCCTGGAGGAGCAACTTTCGTATTCCGCGGTGACCTTGGCCGGGCACTTCACCATGTCGTCGGCCATCGGCCCCGTCGGGTCCACCCGGCTGAGGCTGAAGCCGATGCGGCCCTTGCCGTCACCGTCGTCGAACGCCCCGGTCACCATCGGGCCGAGCTCGTCCCCCGTACCCCTGGCCTCGACGTCGCTGAGCACGCCCTGCGGCAGGAGCTGCTTGAGCACCCCGGTCAGCTGATCGGCCGTGACGGCCCCGGTGCCGACGCGGTCGCGGCCCGGCGCCGGCGCCGGCGGCGCGGGAGGCTCCGGCGAGGAGGCCACGCCGCCCCGGGCGTCCCCGGCGCCCGACCAGAGCAGCCCGTTCGCGTAGGCCCCGGCGGTGCCGATCAGCGCCAGGGCGAGCACCGAGCCGCCGGCCACGGCGGCGCGGCGACGGGCCACCATGCGCCGCCCGCGCCGCACTCCGGCGTCCACGAGGCCGAGGCCTTCGGCCGTGAAGCCGTCACCCGTACGCCGGAGGGCTTCACCGAGCTCATCTTCAAAGGGCATGCGGAATCAGACCTTCCGTCCAAAGGGATCGTGGCATGAGGGGTCGTGGGAGAAGGGGTCGTAGGAGGAAACGGACAGGACACGCCCGCACCGGAGCAGCGGCACCACCAGAGCAGCGGGACCACCAGAGCAGCGGCACCATCGGAACTGCGGGACCACCGGAGCCGCGGGCTCAGCGGCCCGCGAACTCCGCCAGCGAGCCGCCCAGTTGCTCCCGCAGCCGGGTCAGCGCGCGCGAGCAGCGGGTCCGTACGGCCGCCGAGCTGACGTTCATCGCGTCGGCGGTCTCCTCGACGCTGCGGTCCTCCCAGTACCGCAGCACCAGGACCGCCCGGTCCTTCGGCGCGAGCCGGCCCAGCGCCTCCAGCAGCGTCAGCCGCAGCGCGGGATCGCCGCCGGCCGGTGCGCCCGCGTCGGGGAACTCCCCGACCGGACGCTCCCCCGCCGACCGGCGGCGCTGGTGCGTCAGGAACGCACGCACCAGGACGGTTTGCGCGTACGCCGCCGGATTGTCGATCCGCGCGACGCGTGCCCAGAGCAGGTACATCCGCCCGAGGGTCTCCTGTACGAGATCCTCCGCGAGGTGGGTGTCACCGCTCGTCAGCAGACAGGCCGACCGGTACAGGTACGCCGATCTGTCCGTCGCGAACTCACGGAACCCGTCCCTGCGTCCGTATCCCATCCGGTCCCCCCGTGTCCGTCTCACCTCAATGACGCGACGGGGACGGGGAATGTTTCACCCGATCTCAGACCGATGCGCCGGAGCCCGCCTCGGAGAGGTCGTGGAAGTACATGTGGAACTCCTCGCGGACGAACCCTTCCGCCTCGTACAGCCCCTGCGCGACGAGGTTGTCGTACGCCGTCTCCAGCTGCACGCCCGAGACGCCGGCTTCCCGTGCCCGGCGCAGCACCTCGCGCAGGAGCGCGCGGCCCGCGCCCGAACGGCGGCCGGCGGGGGCCACGTACAGGTCGCCGAGCAGCCAGGCGGGCTTCATGGCCAGCGAGGAGAACATCGGGTAGACCTGCGTGAATCCGACCGTGCCGGCGCCCGGGACCTCGGCGAGCAGGATGAAGGAGTCCCCGCCCGCCAGCCGCTCCGCCAGGAAGGCGCGCGGGCGCTCCGGGTCCTCGACCTCCACCTCGTAGAACTCAAGGTAGCCGCGGAAGAGCTCGGCGGCGGTGTCCAGATCCGCCTCGCCCGCCTGCCGCAGGACCACCTTGACCGGGTCCGCCACGACCTGGGCCTCGTCCGCCGTGTTCCGACCGTTCATATCGCTCTCCCTCGTCCACTCCCGCGCGCCGGCTCCCATTGTGCGCGGGGCGGGCCCGTCCGGGGCCGAGGGGGGCGGTCAGTGGTTCTCGTCGCCGGTGACGGGCTGGGCCGGCAGCGTGTAGACGTGTGCGGGGGTGACGATCTTGGTGATGGCCTCTCCGAACAGCGTGCTCGGCTCCTCGCCGCCGGCGGAGATGTCGGTGTTGAGCAGCACCACCAGGGTGGCATCGGACTGCTGCGGGTTGTAGACGGTCAGCGACTGGTAGCCGGGCAGCGAGCCGTTGTGCCCGATCCACCCCTGGACGTTGAAGATCCCCAGTCCGTAGCCGGTGCCCGGCAGGGCCGGGACGACGTCGAGGCGCTCGGCCTGGGTGGCGGGGGTGAGCAGTTCGCCCGTGGCCACCACCTTGGCCCACTGCCGCAGGTCCGTGAGGTCGGAGATCATCGCTCCGGCGGCCCAGCCCCAGGAGGGGTTCCAGCCGGCCGCGTCCTCGGTCTTCCCCGAGGCGGTCTGGTCCGTGTAGCCCTGGGCGTGCGGGGACGGGAACTCGGCGGCCGTCGGGAAGACGGTGTGCTTGAGCCCGGCGGGCCCGACGACCTTCTCGTTGACGTAGTCGGCGAGCGACTGCCCGCTGATCTTCTCCACCACGAGCCCGATCAGGATCAGGTTGGTGTTGCAGTAGGAGAACTGTGCGTTCGGCTCGAAGAGCACCGGGTGCTTGAAGGAGTACGCGAGCAGTTCCTGCGGGGTGAAGGGCCGGTCGGGATCACTGGTCAGCGCCTTGAAGAAGTCCTCGTCGGCCGAGTAGTTGAACAGTCCGCTGCGCATGCCCGCCAGCTCGCGCAGCGTGATGCGGTCGCCGTTCGGCACGCCCTTGACGTACTTGCCTATGGGGTCGTCCAGCCCGATCCTGCCCTCGTCGACCAGCTTCAGCATGGCGGTCACGGTGAAGGTCTTGGTCTCGCTGCCGATCCGCATGTTGAGGCGGTCGGTCATGGGCGCACCGGTGGCCTTGTCGGCCAAGCCGAAGGCCCGTACGTACGTCCCCTTGCCCGGCGCCGACAGGGCCACTTGCACCCCGGGCACCTTGGCCTTCTCCATCACCTTCCGGATGGCGTCGTCCAACTGCCGCGCCACGGCGGGGGTGAGCTGCGGAAACTCGTCGGTGACGGCCGTACCGCTCGCCGCCGGTGGTGTCGGCACGTCCACGGCGTACCCGGCACCGGCCCCCACGGGCACCATCAGGAGCCCCGCGGCGACTGCTCCCACAGCCGCCCTGCGCAACCGTGTCGTGCTCACCCGTCCAACGTAGCCCCGGGGCGGGGGCCGGGCGACCGGGAGGGCCGGGCCGTCGGTTTCGGATCCTGCCCCACCCGGTAGGCCCGCAGGAAGGCGCCGACACCGGCCGAGATCAGGTGGTCGGTCTGCTCCTCGGGCAGGGGCAGGACCCCGTAGTGGGAGAGCTGCGAGATGGAGTGCGAGGTCAGCGCCATGAAGTGGGCGACGGCCAGCGCCGCGTCACCGCGTACGTCGATCAGCCCGGCGGCGTCGAGGCCCTCCATGGCGTCCGCGAGCGCCCGCGACACGGGGGCCGGGCCGGCGCTCACCCAGGCCTCCAGCACCTCCGGGGGCACGTGGCCGGCTTCGGCGTGGATGTGGCGGACGAGGGCGAAGTGGTCGGCGTACTCCGTCATGAGCCCGACGACCCGGTGCGCGAAGGCGACGAGGTCCCGCTCCAGATCCTCGGGGCGGGGCGGCCGCTCGGGGTTCAGGACGGCGTCGATCAGGGCGAGCTGGGCGTCGCGCACCTGCCCCGAGGTCCAGGTGACGACGGCGGCGAAGAGCATCGCCTTGCCGCCCGGGAAGTGGTTGTAGAGCGTGCGGGTCGAGACGCCGGCCGCGGCGGCGAGCTCGTCGACCGTCGCCCGGGTGTAGCCCTCACGGCCGAAGACACCGCAGGACGCGCTCGCGATGGCGACCTGCTTCTGCAGCTTCCTGGCACTGGGTGCGCTGGTTGCGCTGGGTTCGCTGGTTGCCCCGCTCACTTCGCCTCCGTACGAGAAGTACAACGACCGTTGCATTTTTTACAACGCTCGTTGTAGTTTACCGGAGGGACGGCCGCACCGAGCGGCCGCACCACCGACGAGGGGACCCTGCCATGACCGCCGCCCACGCTTCCACTCCCGCCTCCGCCCCCGGCGAGGACGCGCCGCTGCGCGTCGCCGTCATCCTCGGCAGCGTCCGGGAGGGCCGTCAGGGTCCCGCCGTCACCGACTGGTTCCTCGGCGCCGCCGGCGCCGTCGGCGGCCTGGACCTCGACCTCATCGACCTCGCCGACGTCGACCTGCCGCTTGCCATGCCCGGCTGGGGCGGCTCCCCGAGCCCGCAGGCGGCCGCCGCCCTCGCGGAGGTCAGCCCGCGGCTGGCGGCCGCCGAGGCCTTCGTCATCGTCACCCCCGAGTACAACCACAGCTTCCCGGCGGTACTGAAGAACCTCATCGACTGGCACCGCGAGGAATGGCACGCCAAGCCCGCCGGCTTCGTCTCCTACGGCGGCCTCGGCGGCGGCCTGCGCGCCGTCGAGCAGCTCCGGCTGGTCTTCGCCGAACTGCACGCCGTGACCGTGCGCGACTCCGTCAGCCTGCACGGGCCGTGGTCCGGGCTCGGCCCGGACGGCCTGCCGCGCGACGCCGCCGTCGCCGAGGGCGCGGTCAAGGGGATGCTCGGCCAGCTGTCCTGGTGGGGTCGCGCGCTGCGCGCCGCCCGCGCGAGCCACCCGTACCAGGGCTGAGGGGCGGCACGAGGATGCGTACGCACCGGGAACCCGGCGGGTCCGGCACGGCGACGACGACACCGGCGGACCCCGCCGACCCGGCGGAGGCCGTCGGCGCCGCCCCTGACACCGGCGCCCCCACCCCGCCATCCCTCACCCCGACCCCCGCCCACCCGACCCCCGCCACCCCGTCCCCCGCCACCCCGTCATCCGCCACCCCGTCATCCGCCGCCCCGGCATCCGCCGCGCTGCTCCGGCGCACGGCGGGTGTCGTCATCGTCGGCTCGGTCATGTCGGTGCTCGACATGACGATCGTCAACGTCGCCCTGCACCGCCTCTCCGAGGCCTTCCACGCCCCCCTCGCCACGATCCAGTGGGCCGCCAGCGCCTACACGCTCGCGCTCGCCGCCGTCATCCCGGCCTCGGCCTGGGCGATGGGCCGCTTCGGCGCCAAACGCACCTACCTGGGCGCCCTCACCCTGTTCTCCCTCGGCTCCCTGCTCGCCGCGTGCGCCTGGAGCGCGGGGAGCCTGATCGCCTTCCGCGCCGTGCAGGGCCTGGGCGGCGGGCTGCTCATGCCCGTCGGCATGGCCATGGTGATGCGTACGGCCGACCCGGCCCGGCTCGGCCGGGTGATGGCCCTGCTCGGACTGCCGATCATCGTCGGGCCGGTGGCCGGCCCGGTGCTGGGCGGCTGGCTGGTCGACTCGGCGTCCTGGCAGTGGATCTTCCTGGTCAACCTCCCCGTGGGGGCGGCCGCCCTGTTCCTCGCCGCGAAACTGCTGCGCTCCGACGCCCCGGGCGAACCGGGCGCCGCGCCCCGGCTGGACGTACCCGGCCTGCTCCTCCTCTCCCCCGGCCTCGCCCTGCTGCTCTACGGACTGACCCGCGGCGGCGAGCACGGCACCTTCACCGCCCCCGACGCCCTCTTCCCCACCCTGGCCGGCCTCGCCCTCGTGGCCGCCTTCACCCGGCGGGCCCTGACGGCCCGCGACCCGCTCCTCGACCTCCGCCTGCTGCGCGAGCGCACCTTCGGCGCCGGAATCCTCACGCTCGCCCTCTTCACCTGCGGCTACTTCGGCTCGATGCTGCTCGGCCCGATGTACTGGCAGCAGGGCCGCGGCATGAGCGCGACGGCGGCCGGGCTGCTGGGCGCCCCGACCGGCCTCACCGTCGGGCTGGTCATGCAGATCGCCTCGCGCCGCGTCGACAAGGTCTCCCCGCGCCGCCTGATCCGTACCGGTATCGCGGTGGGAGCGGTGGGCATGGCCCTGACGGGCCTCCAGGCCGGCTCCCCGGACGCGGCGCCCTGGCGCTTCGTCGCCGCTTCGGTCGTCATGGGCATCGGCGCCGGGATGGTCCTGATGCCGACGATGACCACCGCCAGCCGCAGCCTCCCGAAGTCCCGCCTGACCGCGGCGAGCACCATCCTGAGCATCAACTCCCAGATCGGCGCCTCGGTCGGCACGGCCCTCCTCTCCGTCACCCTGACCACCACGACCTTCCGCACCACCTACGCCCTGGCCGCCCTCCTCCTGACCCTGGCCCTCCTCCCCGCTTCCTTCCTCCCCGCCCGACGGCCGTGACCGCAGCCTGACCGGCGCCGACCTCGCCGCACTCCCTCAATCGAATGGAGAACGCGGCGCAGTTCCCCACCGGAATCGACACCCTCGCCTCCTCTACCCGCGAGGAAACCCTGTCCGCGGAGCCGTACACGGCACGGACTCCCGAGAACGTCGAGCACTCGCGCCCACGCGAACTCACCGCCAGGGGAAGCCGATCCGGGCCCCGGCCGACCGCTCGGAGCGCATCCCCGTCCCCGTCCACGACCGGCGCACCGCCCTGGTCCCGATCGACCCGCACGACACCTCGCGGGGCGCCCTGGTGGCCCAGGAGACCCGTCCGGGTGGCCTGGCCGACACCGAGCGGCAGGCCCTCAAGTCCATGTGCCCCGTAGGTAAGGACGACATCGGCGCCCGGGACCCGGGCATGCCGGTGCGGACCTACCGGCGCCACGTGGCCCGCCTACTGCCCCGCGAACCCGGCCCGGCAACCGGCGCCGCTACGAGGCGGCCGCGCCCTGGAGGTCCTGGACGGCCCGCCGCACCGCATCCGACACCGGGGCGGCGCCCTCGGACAGGGCCGCCAGCCGGTCCTTGAGCGCATCGCGCCGGTCGGCGGCCAGGGCCGTGCCCAGTTGGCCGCCCGCGCAGGCGAGGCCGGCGAGCAGCGCGGCCCGGCCACCGCCCGCGCGCGCGGTGGCCGGGCCTTCGGCGGCGGCGGTCACCGCGGCCCGTACCTCCCCGGCGGCGGCGAGGCCGGCCGGGGTGAGGGCGGCCCGGTTCAGCGGGAAGAGGCCGAACACCCGGTTCGTGCTCTGCTCCAGCAGCCCGTCCTTCTCCAGGCCCCGCAGCACCTCACGGACCGACGCACGGCCGTCCTTGCGGACCCAGTGCAGCCACTTCTTGCCGGGCTCCGCCACCACCGACTGCCACACCTGCCGCAGCGCGGCGTCCTGCGGCGCCTCGCCCGCCGCCGTGGCCGTACCCGCCCCGTCGGTCAGAGCTCCACCGTCGAGCAGCTCGGCCAGCAGCGCACCGCGCACCGCCGGGGCCAAGGACTGCCGGACGGGCAGCCGGCCTCCCTCCGCGTCGAAGGCGAGCAGGATCATGTCGCCTGCCAGGCTCATCTCAGTTGTCCTCTCGCGCGGAACCCGCACCGGCAACCGCCGTCGGCCTGCGCCCAGTCTGCCCCGCGAGCCTCCCAAGCGCCGCTTCCTCACCGGGTTCCTCACCGGGCGGGAATCCGAGCCGATTCATCACCATGTGCAGCTGCTGGACCAGCTAAGGGCCTTCCCCGAACCCGGGCGCCCACAGGACGAGTTCGACCACCACGTCGCCCTGCGCCTCCACACGCCCGCCCACAGCACGCGCGGGCACGCCCTGTCCCCGCGCCCCGGCACAGAACGCGCTGTCCAGCCGGAAGATGCCTTCACCGACGGCCACACCGCCCCGCCCGCCGCACTCGCCCAGCTCGGGCGGCGCTCACGCACGCGGGGCGTCCCCTCAGCCGTGAGCCGGCCAGAGCACCGCACCCGCAAAAATCCGGCATCCGAGTGCACCGGTTACGGGCGGTCAGCACACCAATCTGCTGATCACTCTTCGTAGTGGACTGCTCCACGGAACAGAACTCCACGTCGGCCGCAACCGTTCCTTTCCGACAGACACACTCCGCCGGAAGGGACACCGATGCACAAGCACTTAGCCGCCCGGCGCACGCCGGCGCCATCGGATCCACACCCGTCACCGGATTCGACTACCAAGTCGGCGGGGTCACCATGAAGGTTCTGACGGGCTGCATGTTCACTCACGTCGTCCGCGGCGAAGGCAGGAAGATCACCTACCAGAATGCCGGCGTCGACTGCGGCTTCGTAGGTGCCCTCAATTCCGGCTTCTGCAACTGGCGGATCGACTTCACCTACGCGGACACCGACAACAAGACCTACCGCACGTCCCGGGGCAAGACGCACCCCAGACCCTGCCGCGCTACGGCAAGGCGTGCGCTCACCTGAACGTCAACGGTGTGCGCCGGGTCAGTCAGTGCCACCACATCACGAAGTGAGTCACGCATGACCATCCCGCCCTCGCCCGACGATTCCGCGTGGGAAGCCAAGCGCCGCCGCGCGGGCCTGGTCGCCTTCCTGGTCGCCACAGCGGCATCCTTCGCGTTCTTCGCGTTCTTCCCGGGTCTCCCCCACGTCATCGACTGGGGCGCGATCATCACCTCGCTCGCCGCGGGCGGCCTGGCCCGTTGGGCGTGGCAGTCCCGCCTCGCGAGAAGGCGCTCCGCCCACCCGCAGAGCTGATCACCGATCGCACGCCGGCGGGCACGCGAGGGCTCCGGAAGTCCACCTCAGGGCATGAAAAAGCCCCAGGTCACGGCGAGTGAGTCCTGGGGCTAATCCGAGCCGCCTTCGGGATTCGAACCCGAGACCTACGCATTACGAGTGCGTTGCTCTGGCCAGCTGAGCTAAGGCGGCACCGCTGGGAAGACAAGAATTTCCCTGGTGGGAGGCTCTCATCAGCAGCGGCCCAAAGTCTACAGGGTTAAACGGGGTGCCCCGAACAAGGGTCGCCGGAGGCCACAGCGGACGGGGTCAGCACTTCTTCCCGTCCTGCGGAGCGGCGCCCTCCAGGAGGTAGCGGTTGATCGCCGAGTCGATGCAGTCGCTGCCCCGGCCGTACGCCGTGTGGCCGTCTCCGTCGTAGGTCAGCAGGACGCCCGAGTCGAGCTGGCCCGCCAGGGCCTCGGCCCACTTGTACGGGGTCGCCGGGTCGCGGGTGGTGCCCACCACCACGATCGGCGGGGCGCCCTTCGCGTGCAGCGCCTCGGCCTTGCCGGTGGCCTTCGTCGGCCAGTACGTGCAGTTCAGCGAGGCCCAGGCCAGGCCCGCGCCGAAGACCGGGGAGGCCTTCGCGAAGGAGGGCAGGGCCTTCTCGACCGCCCCGGGGCCGGCGAAGGCCGGGGGCTGGTCGAGACAGTTGACGGCGGCGTTCGCCGACATGAGGTTGGCGTACTTGCCGTCCGACCCGCGCTCGTAGTAGCTGTCGGCGAGGGCGAGCAGCCCGTCACCCTCGTTGTCCTTGATCGCGGACGCGAGCGCCTCGCGCAGCTGCGGCCAGGCATTCTCGTCGTAGAGGGCGGCGATCACCCCGGTCGTCGCCAGCGCCTCACCGAGCTCGGTGCGCGACCGGTCGGTCGTGGGGACCGGCTGGGCGTCGACCTTGCCGAAGAACTCCTTCAGCCGCTCCGCGATCTGCTCCGGGCTGCCCTTGCCGAGCGGGCAGTCCGGCTGCTTCGCGCAGTCCGCCGCGAAGGCGCGGAAGGCCGTCTCGAAGCCTTCCGTCTGGTCCCGGTTCAGGTCCACCGCGGGCCGGGAGGGGTCCATCGCCCCGTCCAGGACCAGCCGTCCGGTCCGGCCGGGGAACAGGTCGGCGTACGTCGCCCCGAGGAAGGTGCCGTACGAGGCTCCGACGTAGTTCAGCTTCTCGTCGCCGAGCGCCGCACGCAGGACGTCCATGTCGCGGGCTGCGTCGACCGTGGACACGTGCGGCAGGATCCGCTTGGAGTGCGCCTGGCAGGCGGCCGCGAACTCCTTGAAGGCGGCCACCAGCAGGGCCTGCTCCGCCGGTGTGTCCGGCGTCTGGTCCACCTGCGTGTACGCGTCCATGGCGCGGCCGTCCAGGCATTCCACGGGGCTGCTGCGGTCCACGCCGCGCGGGTCGAAGGAGACCATGTCGTACGCGGCACGCACCGGGGCCGGGTATCCGATGCCCGCGTACGCCTGGAGGTAGCCGATGCCGGAGCCGCCCGGGCCGCCCGGGTTCACCACCAGGGAGCCGAGCCGCTTGGCGGGGTCGGTGGCCTTGCGGCGGGACACCGCGATGTCGATGTCCCCGGCCCCCGGGTTCCCGTAGTCCAGCGGGACCTTCATGGTGGTGCACTCGAAGCCCGGCACGCCGCACTCGCGCCAGCTCAGCTTCTGGTCGTAGTACGGGCGCAGCGCGGCCGGCACGGCGGTCGGCTCGGCCGACGGCGCCTCGGAGGTCCCGCCGGACGACGCGGCGGCGCGGGGTGTTCCCGAACCTCCCGAGGTGCACCCGGAGAGCAGTAGCCCCGCAGCGGCGATCACGGTTCCGGTGGTGCGCAGCAGGCGACTGGTGTCCATTCCCGGAGCCTACGGCCTGCGGGCACGCCCGGGGCGGTGGCACCCGCGCCGGGCGGCGGGCGGCCGCCCGGGCTCGGGGCGCCGCCCCGCACGGACCGGCGGCGTCTGCGGGACGCCCCGCGGACCCCTCGAACGGGTGAGGCCGTCAACCTGAGTCGCCGCCGCGGACCTCGCGTGCCTCAGCCGGCGCGCAGCGACATCGTCATCGCCTCGACGGCCAGCAGCGGGGCGACGTTGCGGTCCAGGGCCTGCCGGCACGCGATGATCGCCTCGATGCGCCGCAGCGTCCGCTCCGGGCCCGACTCGCGGGCGATCCGGTCCAGGTCGTGCCGTATCTCCTCGTTCGCGATGGCCAGCGAGGAGCCGAGCTGAATCGCCAGGACGTCCCGGTAGAAGCCGGTGAGGTCGGTCAGCGCCAGATCGAGGCTGTCGCGCTGCGTCCGCGTACGCCGCCGCTTCTGCCGGTCCTCCAGCTCCTTCATCACGCCCGCCGTACCGCGCGGCATCCGCCCGCTCGTACCCGCTCCGGCGCCCATCGCGGCCCGCAGCTCCTCGGTCTCCTTGGTGTCGACCTCTTCCGCGACCTGCTTGGCATCCTCCGCGGCGGCGTCCACGAGTTCCTGCGCCGCCTTCAGGCAGTCGCCCACGTCGGCCACGCGCAGCGGCAGTTTCAAGACGGTGGCGCGCCGCGAGCGGGCCGCCTCGTCGGTGGCGAGCCGGCGGGCCCGGTCGATGTGCCCCTGGGTCGCGCGGGCTGCCGCCTGCGCGACGGCCGGCTCGATGCCGTCGCGCCGCACGAGCACCTCGGCGACGGCGGACACCGGCGGGGTGCGCAGCGAAAGGTGCCTGCAGCGGGAGCGGATGGTGGGCAGCACGTCCTCCAGCGAGGGGGCGCACAGCAGCCACACGGTCCGCGGAGCGGGCTCCTCCACGCCCTTGAGCAGCACGTTTCCGGCGCCTTCCGTCAGCCGGTCGGCGTCCTCCAGGACGATGACCTGCCACCGTCCGACGGCCGGGGAGAGCTGCGCCCGGCGCACCAGCGACCGGGTGTCCTTCACGCCGATGGACAGCTGGTCGGTACGGACGATCTCCACGTCCGCATGCGTACCGATCACGGTGGTGTGGCAGCCGTCGCAGAAACCGCAGCCCGGCTCACCGCCGAGGGCGCGGTCGGGGCTGGTGCACTGGAGCGCGGCGGCGAAGGCGCGGGCGGCGGTGGCCCGCCCCGAGCCGGGCGGGCCGGTGAACAGCCAGGCGTGCGTCATCTTGGAGGCGGCGGGCGGCGGGTTGCCCGCCTCGATGGCGGTGACCAGGGCGTCGGCGTCGACCGCGGCGGCGGCCAGCTGCGTCTGGACCCGCTCCTGTCCCACCAGGTCGTCCCATACGGGCATCCCGCCCACCGCCTTTCCCTCGCGTACCGTCCGTGCCGTCTGCTCACCCAGTGTGGCGGCTCCCACTGACAATCCCCGCCAGCCGGTCCCCGCGACGACCCCGGCCGTCAGCGAGCACGGCCGTCACCGGCCGCCATCGCCGCGCTCAGCCGCGCTCAGCCGCACTCAGCCGCCGTGCTCAGCCGCCGTGCTCAGCCGCCGTGCTCAGCCGCGGCGCGGCCCCCGGCCCCGGCCGTCCTCGTCGTCCTGGTGCCATCCCAGCAGCTCGTCCGCCAGCGTCGGCAGATCGTCCAGCGGGGTCTCCTCCGCCCAGTCCGAGCGCGGCCGGCGCGGCCGGCCGTCCTCGGCGGGCAGCGGCAGCTCACGGGTCGCGTCGTTGCCCGAGTCGCGGAAGATGCCCGGCGGGACCCGGTCGGCCGGGTTCTCCTCGGGGCGCTGGGCCGTCGGCCGCGAAGCGGAGTACGAGGCCCTGGGCGCCGCCGGCCGCGTGGATCCCGCCTCACCCGTGCCCGTGGGGCGTACGGGCGGCAGCACCGCGGTCTCGTCCGCCGGACCCGTCGCGCGTACGGGCGGCAGCACGGCCGTCTCGTCCCCCGGGCGCGCCGCCGGATCGGCCTTCGGGACCGGGACCGTCTGGGTGACGTCGTCCGGCTGCACGACCCGCTTGACGACCGGGGTCTCGATCGTGACGGCCTCGTCGTGGTGCGGTTCCTTGCGCAGGTCGGCCTTGGGCGCGGAAGCCGGAGCCGCCGCCGGTGCCGGTGCCGCGGGGGCCGCCGGAGCCGCAGCCGCAGCCGTCGAAGCAGCCGTCGAAGCGGCGGCAGCCGCCTCCGCGGCGGACTTCGCCGCCGCCTCCGCCGCCGAGGCCTCGGCCAGCCGCCGCGCCTCCTCGGCCTTCAGCAGGGCCTCCTCGGCCCGCCGCTGCTTCTCCAGCCGGCGCTCCTCGGCCTCGGCGTGCAGCCGGGCCTCTTCCTCCGCCTGCTTGCGCAGCCGCTCGGCCTCCACCGCGCGGGCCTTCTCCTCGGCCTCCAGCCGCAGCCGCTCCGCCTCGGCCCGCACGCGGGCCTCCTCCTCGGCGCGCAGCCGGGCCTCCTCGGCCTTCCGCGCGGCCTCGGCCTCGGCCGCGAGCCGGGCCTCCTCCGCCTCGCGGACCTTGCGGGCCTCCTCCTCGGCCTGCAGCCGGGCTTCCTCGGCCTTGCGGGCCGCCTCTTCCTCGGCCTTGCGCGCGGCCTCCACCAGGGCGAGCCGGCGGGCCTCCGCCTGCGCGGCCACCTCGGCCTCCGACAGCGGGAGCATCCGGTCCAGCCGGTGGCGCACGACGGTGCTGACCGACTCCGGGTCCTGGCCCGCGTCGACCACCAGGTAGCGCCCGGGGTCGGCCGCGGCCAGGGTCAGGAATCCGGCGCGCACCCGCTGGTGGAACTCCGCCGGCTCCGATTCCAGCCGGTCCGGCGCCTCCGTGAACCGCTCCCGGGCCGTCTCCGGCGACACGTCGAGCAGCACGGTCAGATTCGGTACGAGGCCACTCGTGGCCCAGCGCGAGATACGGGCGATCTCGGTCGGGGACAGGTCCCGGCCGGCGCCCTGGTAGGCCACCGAGGAGTCGATGTAGCGGTCACTGATGACCACCGCGCCGCGCTCCAGGGCGGGCCGTACGACGGTGTCCACGTGCTCGGCGCGGTCGGCCGCGTAGAGCAGGGCCTCCGCGCGGTTCGACAGGCCGGCGGAGGACACGTCGAGCAGGATCGAGCGCAGCCGCTTGCCGACCGGGGTGGCCCCGGGCTCACGCGTGACGACGACCTCGTGGCCCTTGGCCCGTATCCAGTCGGCCATCGCCTCGACCTGCGTCGACTTGCCGGCGCCGTCGCCGCCCTCCAGGGCGATGAAGAACCCGGCGTCGGACGCGGCCTGCACCGGCTCCCCGCCGCGCAGCGCCTCGCGCAGGTCGCGGCGCAGCGGTACGCCGCTGCGGTCGTCGGCCTTGGCCAGGACGATGACGGCGACCGGCAGCAGCAGGGCGCCGACCAGCATCAGCGTGAAGGCCGCGCCGCCGTGCGCGAAGACGACCTCGCCGGCGGCCAGCCGGTGCGGTCCGATCAGGGCGGCCAGCAGCGGGGCGGCCACGGCTCCGACGGCCACGCAGACGCGGACGACGGCCTGCAGGTGCTCGGTGACCCGGGCCCTGCGGAACTCCTCGGTCTCCTGGTCGAGCAGGGTGTGCCCGGTGTTCGCGGCGACGCCCGCGGCGGTGCCGGCGAGCAGCGAGAGGAACACCACCGTCGAGGTGTCCGGAACCAGCCCGGTCAGCAGCAGCGCCAGCCCTGTCACCCCGACGGCCAGCGCCAGCAGGCGTCGCCGGGACAGGGCCGGGAGGACCTTGCCGGCCTGGGTGGCGCGGATGCCGAGCGCGGTGCCGCTCAGCAGGGCCAGGACGAACAGCGAGAACGCGGCCGCGCCGCCCCCCAGGTCGGCGGCGTGCAGGACGGCCACGGCGGCGGCGGAGGCGATGGCTCCGGCGACGGCTCCGCAGACGAGGACGAACAGCGGGATGGCCCCCGTGCGCCCCTTCTCCGGCCGGTCCCCCGCCTTGGGGGCCCGCAGGCCCTCCAGCGGCGAGCGGGGCCGCGGGGTCTTCGTCGCGGGCAGCACGAGCGGGAGCAGCAGCGACACGGAGGCCGCGAAGAGGCCGGCGGCCACGTACGAGCCGAGGGCCGCCTGGTTCTCGGCGAACCAGCCGATCCCCAGGCCGAGGGCCTTGCCGATCAGGGTGGCGGCGAGCAGCGCGGCCGCGGCGACCGGCAGGGCGCCGAAGGCGGTGCGCAGGTTCAGCCGGCGCAGTGCGTCGAGGTGATCGGGCAGGGGCCGTACGGTCGCCCCCTCCGGCGGCGGCGCCGGCAGCAGACCGGGCGCGGCGCTGTCCCTGGCCAGCCCCCACAGCCGCTCGGCGGCGCCGGAGACGAAGACGGTGGCGAGCAGCGCGGTCAGCGCGTGCCCGCCGATCCAGTCGAGCCACAGCGGCGCGACGACGAAGAGCGCGAGCCGGATCCCGTCGGCGCCGATCATCGTCCAGCGGCGGTCCAGCGTGCCGCCGGGGGCGGTGAGCTTGGACAGGGGTCCGAGGAGGACCGCGCCGAACAGGACGGTGGACAGCACGCGGACGCCGAAGACGGCGGCGACGGCGAGGGCCCAGCCGGTGTAACCACCGCCGAAGGCGTCCTGGTCCACGGCCGCCTGGAAGACCAGCAGCACCAGGACCAGCAGGGCGAGGGCGTCACCGATGCCGCTCACCAACTGCGCGCTCCACAGACGGCGCAGCCCGGGGGTGCGCAACAGGGCGCGCACCGCACGCTCGCGGGAGTCCGCGGCGAGGGCTTCGTCGTAGGTGGGAGTGGTGTCGGTGGTGTCGGTGGCGGCGGTCACGACCGTTGGCTGCTCGGCTCGCGTCATCCGCCCAGCCTATCCGCTGCGCTGGGCGGGCGCGGAGGGGCTGTGGACAAGGTCCGGTGCGACCCCCGACCGGCCTCCCCGACCCGCCTCCCCGGGGCAGCAGCCGCGTGCGGGCCTCTTCGTCGGTCATGGGGGCGGGGGCGGTGGGCATGAAAGCAGCGTAGAC
>NZ_JBSFDF010000084.1:0-18015 GCF_053593795.1 Streptomyces sp. NPDC002104
GGATCGACTGGTACAACTACCACCGACCCCACACCGGCATCCAAGGCCAAACACCCGCCAGCCGCGTCACCAACCTGCCCGAACAACACACCTAGCGCGTGCGCGTCACGCGCCCCCGCGCACTGCGCCGGTATCGCTCACGCGGCGCCGCTCACCCGTCGGCGCGCAGCCGGCGGCCCGCCTCGGCGACGGCCGGGCGGTCCTGGTCGAGCCAGTCCACCGAATCCAGTTCCCCGGGCTCCAGCCAGCGCAGCTCGTCGTGGTCCTCCAGCGGGAGCGGATCGCCCGAGAGCAGCCGGGCCGTCCACACGTGCAGGACGAGGCCGGGCTTCAGCGGCCACTCCCCCGGGATCCGCTCCAGCGCCTCGGTCTCCACGCCGAGCTCCTCGCGCAGCTCGCGCACGAGCGCCTCGGGTACGGACTCCCCCGGCTCGGCCTTGCCGCCCGGGAGCTCCCAGCGGCCGGCGAGCTCCGGGGGCGCGCTCCGGCGGGCGGCCAGCAGGCGCCCCTCATGACAAAGGGCTCCGCCCACGACCACGCGTACAGTCATGGGCGGAGCCTATGGCAGCGGCGACGGGTGCGCCGCACCGCTCAGTTCCTCGTGGCGGTCCGGCCTGCGGTGCTGCTGTCCTGGCCGAGCCGCTCGATCCAGTAGAGCTGCTTGTGTCCTCTGCTGTCGAGGCTGTCGGCGACCTTCTGGGCCTCGGCCCGGGTGGAGTACCGGCCCACCCGGTAGCGGTTGCCGTTGTCGTCCTCACGTATGACCAGCCACGGGAGCAGGGCACCGCTGTCGTTCATCGCGTTTCACCCTCCGCCGACGTACCTGCCCGGGAAACCGCATTGCGCATATGCCCGAGCCTACGCCCGACCTTTACTCAGCGGATACGGTTTTTCACGAAGAGGTACCTCGCAGGCGTACGCATCCGGCCATGCGTACGAGTGGGCCGTGCGCGCCGGTTCAGACCCGGCGCACCGTCGGCAGCGGCAGGATCACCGCGCTCCCCGGGTTCGTCTTGCGGCAGACGTCCCCGCAGGTCGCGTCGAGGGAACAACAGAGCGAGCAGATCGCGCCGGAGACGACGGGGCAGTCGGCGATGTCCGGGAGCTCGTACGCGGACTCGCAGACGGAGCAGACGTGCGTGGCGGTGACGTCCTCGACGACCACGTCCGGGCCGTTGACCGTGTTCGGCCTGGCCAGGTAGTACTTCCCCTTCGTCGCCCAGGCGATCAACGGGCAGAGGACGAGCGCGAGTCCGGCCGCGATGAAGGTGGAGAAGGCCTCCGCGTATGTCCCGAAAAGGCCGAAGAAGGCGAGGATCGACACGATGGAGGCGATCACCATCGAGCCGAAACCGGCCGGATTGACCGAGTAGAGGTAGGCCCGCTTGAACTCGATGTACGGCGGGCTGAGTCCGAGCCGCTTGTTGATCACGAGGTCGGCGGCGACCGCGACGATCCAGGCGATGCCGACGTTGGAGTAGAAGCCCAGCAGCTTGCCGAGCATCGCGAACATGTTGAGCTCCATCAGCGTCAGCGCGATGCCGAGGTTGAGGAAGATGTACCAGACGCGGCCGGGGTGGCGGTGGGTGACGCGGGAGAAGAAGTTCGACCAGGACAGCGAACCGCTGTAGGCGTTCGTGACGTTGATCTTGATCTGGGACACGATGACGAACAGGGCGGCGACGGGCAGCGCGAGACCGCCGAGCCAGGGGCGCAGCGCCTCCAGCTGCGGGGCGATCGGCTCCAGCGCGTGGGTCTTGCCGACGGCCTCCAGGGCGACGAAGGCGAGGAAGGCGCCGCCGAGCTGCTTGGCGGCGCCGATGATCACCCAGCCGGGGCCGGCGGCGAGCACGGCGAGGTTCCAGCGGCGGCTGTTGGCCGGGGTCTTGGCGGGCATGAACCGCAGGTAGTCGGCCTGCTCGCCGATCTGCGCGATGAGCGACAGGGCGATGCCGGTGCCGAAGCCGAAGCCGATCCAGGAGAAGCCGGAGCCGGCTCCCTCGGTGCCGCCGAAGTGCGCGAAGGCGCCCCAGGCGTCGGGGGCCTCGAAGGCGAGCACGAGGAAGGGCAGGACCAGTCCAATCAGCCAGATCGGCTGGGTCCAGGCCTGCACCTTGGCGAGGGCCCCCATCCCCTTGAAGACGATCGGGATCACGATGAGCGTGGTGAGCAGGTACCCGATCTCCACCGGCAGCCCCACGGCCTGGTGCATGGCCTGGGCCATGATCGAGCCTTCGAGCGCGAAGAAGATGAAGGTGAACGAGGCGTAGATGAGCGAGGTGAGGGTGGAGCCGAAGTACCCGAAGCCCGCGCCCCGGGTGACCAGGTCCATGTCCAGGCCGTACTTGGCGCAGGCGCGGGCGATGGGGATGCCGGTCAGGAAGATCACGACGGCCGCGGCCAGGATCGCGGCGGCCCCGCTGGTGAAGCCGTAGGCGAAGACGATGGAGGCGCCGATGGCGAAGTCGGCGAGGTAGGCGATGCCGCCGAGCGCGGTGCCGGCGACCGTGCCGGGGCCCCAGCGGCGGAAGGAGTGGGGCGCGTATCTGAGCGAGTAGTCCTCGCGGCTCTCGTCGGCGGCGAGCTTGGCGTAGCTCCGGCGGGGTGGCTGCGCCGCGGGGGCGGGGGCGGAGGCGACGGTGTCGGTCATACCGCCGGAAGGTAGGGCCCGCGCGTGACGGCCCGTCACGCTTGGGCATTGCCCGGGGGTTACACCCCGGGCCCCGGCGTGACGGCGGGGTTACACCCCGCGGACCCCCTGTCCGCGTTCCGGAGCGGCGCCGCGGGGGCTCCGCCGGAGCGATCCGGCTCGCCGCCCTTGCGGGGGCTCCGCCTCCGCGCCCCCGCTCCTCGTACGCGGGAGGTGCCGCACGGGGCCGAGGCCGGGCTCACCTCACCGGGAGGTGGTACGCCAGGCGGTAGCGGTCGGCCGGGATGACGACGTCCGCGGTTTCCACGGCGCGGCCGGACGCGAAGTACGTGCGTCCGATCACCAGGACCACGTGCCCGGGAACCCCGCCGAGCTGCATGTTCTCTTCCGCCAGCCCCGGCCGCGCACCGACCTCCTCGACGACGTTGTCCACGACCACGTCGATCGCGGCCATCCGGTCCACCACCCCGGACCCGCCCAGCGGGCCCTCCTCCGGCAGCATCACCGGGCTGCGGCCGGTCACGGCGAGCGGTTCCCAGGAGGTCGACAGCATCATCGCCTCGCCCGCGTCGCGGTACACGTACCGCGTCCGCATCACCCGCTCGCCCGGCTCGATGCCGAGCCGTTTCGCGATGTCCGCCGGGGCGGCGGCCTGTTCGCTGCTGGAGTCCCAGGTGCCGCGCGCCCCCGCTTCCGCCTGCTCCTGCCGGAAGGGGGTCGAGACCCCGCCGGTGCGGTAGCCGGAGCGGGCGACGCGCCGCGGGACGGGTTGTTCGCGCACGTACGTGCCGGATCCGGACCGGCCTTCGACCAAGCCCTCCGCCATGAGGACCTTGCGCGCCTCCAGTGCCACCGTGTCGGAGACCCCGTATTCCTCGCGGATCCGGGCCTGCGAAGGGAGCCGGGCGTGCGGAGGCAGGGACCCATCGACGATCTTCCGTCGCAGATCCCCGGCGACGCGCAGATAGGCCGGCTGCTCGCCGAAAGTCACAGGCCACTCCCATCAGGTTGACAGACAGCTACACCCTGGCAACCGACGGTTGTCCCCCGCAAGCAAGGGCCAGAGTTTCACCCGAAGTGATGAAGCCTGGTCACTCAAACCCACGGGTCACACGGGCAACACCGCGGCCCGGGCCGGCGTCCGCGCCTGCTCCACGGACGGCCCGCGCAATCCGTCGCCCTGCGACTCCTCCAGCCATTCCGGCACCGTCGTCGACAGACCGTACGCCCCGCGCAGCGCCTTCTCCGTCGCCACCGGGAGCTCCGCGAGCGCCCGGTCCCAGGCCTTCACGAAACCGTCCCCGGTCGTCGCCTCCGCGGCCCGCCGCCACTCCCGCCGCGCCGCCTCCACACGTTCGCGCTGCACTCCCGCCGGCCCGGCCACCTGCGGCCGCGCCGTCGCCCCGTCCAGCATCCGCGACTCCGCGGCCAGTACCCCGTCCATCTCCCGCGCCCAGGCCCGGTACTCCTCCAGCGCGTCCTCCACGTCCGCGTCCGGCGTGTGGCCCAGGGCCAGATCGGCGTCGTTCATCGCGTGCAGGAAGGCCACCTGGTCCGGTGCCAGCACCCCGGCATCCTTGCGCAGACTGCCCCGCTGCTCCCGCTCCGCCGTGCCGATCACGCACACGAGCAGCCGGTCCCCGTCCTCCCAGCGCTCCCGCGAGGGCGCGAAGTAGAACATCTCCGCGTAGGCGGGCAGTGCCCAGGTGTCCATCGCGTACGCGTCCTGCGCGCGCCAGCACTCCTCGGCCGAGGACTTCTTCAGCTCCTCCTCGCCCGGGAACCGCGAGCCGCCCAGGGTGTGCGCGAGGGTGACCTCGGCGTCGTGGACCTCCGTACAGGCGATCCGGTAGGCGAAGGGGTTCTCGTCGAGCAGGTCCCCGCCGGGGACGTTGAAGCAGGTGCCGGCGTCCAGCTCGCCGAAGTCGGCCAGGCTTCCCTCGACGTCCTCGTAGGGCTCGGCCGCGCCCATCGCGCGGGCCCGCGCGGAGAAGGCGTCCGCGGCCCGCTCCGCACCGAGGACCAGGACGCCGGACAGCAGCACCGACACCACCAGGCCGAGGACGGCGAGCACCTTGCCCCGCTCGCCCTTCCTCCCGATCTGCACGAGGGCCACGATCCCGAGGACGACGCCGAGGGGCGGGAAGCAGAGCAGCCCCACGAGCAGGGAGGCGAGCGCGAAGCCGTTGAGCGGGGGCGGCCCGTACGGGTACCCCTGCGGGGGCGGGGCGGGCCACTGGTAGGGGGGCTGGGTGCTCACGGGGCTCCAGGACGCGGGCGAACGAATGCGCGAATAGTACGCAGCGGGGACGACCGCCGAAACGGTCGCCCCCGTGGTTCCTCGCGTCACTGCCGCCCGGGCGTCAGAACTGGAGCGCCCAGGAGTCGATCTTGCCGGTGTCGACGTTCGCGTTGTCGTTGACCCGGAGCTTCCACACGCCGTTGGCCACCTCGGAGGAGGCGTTGACCGCGACGGTCTTGATGATGTTGTCCGCGCTGCCGCCGGTCCGGTTGTGCAGGTTGTACAGGGTGCCGTCGGGGGCGACCAGGTCGACCTTCAGGTCACCGATGTAGGTGTGCTTGATGTCGACCGAGACGCTCAGCGTGGCCGGGGCGTTGCCGGAGATCCCGCTGACGGTGATCGGCGAGTCGACGGTGGAGTTGTCGGCGATCGCGTAGTCGGCGGTGTTCTCGAAGCGGGTGCCCGGGTTCGGCGGGGTGGTGCCGGTGCCGACGTTGAGCAGCAGGTTCGGGGAGCCGGTGCCGGGGCCGGTCACGACGTTCGGCGTGGCCGCGTTCACCAGGGCCGTGGAGACCTGGGCCGGGGTGGCCGTCGGGTTGGCGGCCAGGTAGAGGGCGGCGGCGCCGACCACGTGCGGGGTCGCCATCGAGGTGCCGGAGATGGTGTTCGTGGCGGTGTCGCCGGTGCCCCACGAGGAGGTGATGTTGGAGCCGGGGGCGAAGAGGTCGAGGACCGCGCCGTAGTTGGAGTAGCTCGCCTTGGCGTCGGTGTTGGTGGTGGCGCCGACGGTGATCGCCTCGGTCACGCGGGCCGGGGACTTGGTGTTGGCGTTGGTGGACTCGTTGCCCGCCGCGACCCCGTAGGTGATGCCGCTGGCTATGGAGTTGCGGACGGCGGTGTCCAGCGCGGAGTCCGCGCCGCCGCCGAGCGACATGTTCGCCACGGCCGGCTTGACGGCGTTGCGGGTCACCCAGTCGATGCCCGCGACGACCTGGGCGGTCGTACCGGAGCCGTTGTTGTCGAGCACGCGCACGCCGACGATCTTCGCCTTCTTGGCCACGCCGTACGAGGTGCCCGCGACGGTGCCGGCGACGTGCGTGCCGTGGCCGTGGCCGTCCTGGGCGGTGTTGTCGTTGTCGATGGCGTCGAAGCCGTCGGAGGCGCGGCCGCCGAGGTCCTGGTGCGTCTTGCGGACGCCCGTGTCGATGATGTACGCCGTCACGCCCTCGCCGGCCTTGTCCGGGTAGGTGTAGCTGTTGTCGAGCGGGAGCGCGCGCTGGTCGATGCGGTCCAGGCCCCAGGAGGGCGGGCTGGGCTGGGTGGTGTCGACAGTGAACACCCGGTTCTGCACGACGGACTTGACGGCGGGGTCCGCGGCGAGCTTCCTGGCCTGCGCCTCGGAGACCTCGACGGAGTAGCCGTTGAGGGCGGCACTGTAGGTCCGGTCGATCCGCGCGCCGTACCGCTGGGCCACGGCCTTGCCGCTGGCGGCGGTGGAGCGGGCCGCGGAGTCCTTCAGGGTCACGATGTAGCTGCCGGAGACGGTTCCCTCGGCGCCGGCGTTCTCGATGACGCCCTGCGGGGCGGCCGGGGCCGCCGAGGCGGGTAAGGCGAGGGCTGCTCCGAGGGCGAGGGCCAGTGTGGCGGTCGCTCCGATGCCGGCGATCTTCCGGCGGGTGTGGCGCGTCGCGGACATGTGAGGGGTCCTCCTCATAGGTGGTGCGCTGCGGGGGGTGCGCGGCCGGTGGGCGCTGCGGTCCGGGCACAGGTTTTAGCCATGCCCATGTCAATCAATTCGGCCCAACGATGCGCCGCTGACGAAAGGTTGACCCACGGAGTCGCTCCACCACAAGAGGACAACGAACGCGTAACATCCGTGCCATACCTCGGCCATGAACGAGCAAAGGCTCACCGCACATGACGCACGCACTACCCGGCTACGTCTGCGCCGAAGACGGCACCCGCGCCGACGCGCGGACGGCCCCCTGGTGCTGCCCGATGTGCGCCGGCCCGTGGGACCTCGACTTCGCCCCCGACCCGCGGGCCGTACTGGATCCCGCGGCCGGACCCCACTCGCTCTGGCGCTACGGCCCGGCCCTGCCGCTCACCGGGGCCTTCGCGGTCACCCTGGCCGAGGGGAACACCCCGCTGGTGCCGCTGTCGGAGCGGGTGCACGCCAAGCTCGACTTCCTGATGCCCACGCTGTCCTTCAAGGACCGCGGCGCGGTGATGCTCGCGGAGGTCGCCCGCCGGCTGGGACCCGAGCGGGTGGTGGCCGACAGCAGCGGCAACGCGGGGACGGCCTTCGCGGCCTACTGCGCACGGGCCGGGCTCCGCTGCGAGGTCTTCGTGCCGGAGGGCACCTCGCCGAAGAAGACGGAGCAGATGCGCGCGCACGGCGCGACGGTGACGGTGGTGCCGGGCGGACGCGAGGCGACGGCGGTGGCGGCCCGCGAAGCGGCCGACCTGCCGGGGGTGTTCTACGCCAGCCACGTCTTCAACCCGTACTTCCTGCACGGCACCAAGACGTACGTCTACGAGATCTGGGAGGCGCTGGGCGGCCGCCTCCCAGAGGTGGTCGTCGTCCCGGTCGGCAACGGCACGCTGCTGCTCGGGGCCGCACTGGCGGTGGAGGAACTGGCCCGCCGCGGGGTCCGCCCGCCGACGCTGATCGCCGTCCAGTCGGCGGCCGTCGCCCCGCTGGCCTCCGCCTTCCGCGCGGGCGCCGAGGACGCCGCGCCCGTCCCCCAGCTCCCCACCCTGGCCGAGGGGATCGCCATCCCGGCTCCGCCGCGGGCCCGCCAGATCCTGGCGGCCGTCCGGAAGTCCGGCGGAACCTTCCTGACCGTCACCGACGACCAGGTCCGCGCGGCCCAGCTCGACCTGGCCCGGCGCGGGCTCTTCGTGGAACCCACGGCCGCCGCCTGCTGGGCCGCGGTCGGACCCACCGCCCCCGAGGACCCCCTCCAGGGCCGCACCGCCGTCGTCCCGCTCTGCGGCGCGGGCGCCAAGACGGGGCTGGCGGCGCCGGCGGGCTGACCGGGGCCGGCCCACCGGAGTGCCCCCTCCGGGGACCCCCCGATGGGTGCAAGGGGCAACGACATAGGCTCCGCGTCATGCGCACTCCGTCGACCCGTGTCTGGATCGCCCTCGCCCTCGTCTACGTCGTCTGGGGTTCGACCTACCTCGGCATCCGCATCGTCGTCGGGACCATGCCGCCGTTCCTCTCCGCCGGGGCCCGCTTCATCGCCGCCGGGCTCCTCCTGGCCGGCCTCGTGGCCTGGCGCGACGGCCCGGCCGCCCTCAAGGCGACCCGCCGCCAGGTGGGTTCCGCCGTGCTGGTCGGGGTGCTGCTGGTGCTCGGCGGCAACGGCCTCGTCGTCCTCGCCGAGACCTCGATCCCCTCCGGGCTGGCCGCCCTCCTGGTGGCCGCCGTCCCGATGTGGCTGGTCGTCCTGCGCGCCGGCACCGGGGACCGCCCCTCCCCGCGCACCGTGGCCGGGGTGCTGCTGGGGCTCGGCGGGCTCGCCGTCCTGACCAGCCCGGGGCTCGGCGGCGAGATAGGCCTCGGCGGGGTGCTCCTGGTGCTGGCCGGCTCGGTGTGCTGGTCGCTCGGCTCCTTCTCGGCCTCGAAGCTGACCCTGCCCGCGAACCCCTTCACCGGCAGCGCCTACCAGATGCTCGCGGGCGGCACCGGCGGGATCGTCGTCGGCCTGTGCCGCGGCGAACAGCACGGGCTGGACCTCACCTCGTACTCCACCGCGTCCTGGCTGGCGCTGGCCTACCTCGTGCTGATCGGCTCGCTCGTCGGTTTCACCGCGTACGTGTGGCTGCTGCGCGCGGCCCCGCTCTCGCTCGTGGCCACGTACGCCTACGTCAATCCGGTCGTGGCCGTCGCCCTGGGCTGGCTCATCCTCGACGAGGCCCTGACCTGGCCGCTCCTGCTCGGCGGCGCGATCGTCGTGGCGGCGGTGTGCGTGATCGTGAGCACCGAACGCCGCAGCTGACACCGCTCCCTAGGGGGCTGCCTTCGCCGCCCGCTCGTAGAGGGCCTTCGCCCGGTCGTCGAAGAGTGCGGCCGTGGAGTCCACGTCCGTGTCCCCGCCGCTCAGCACCCCGATGAGCTGCCCCGGCCGTCCCGGGCCGCCCCGGTCGGCGATCCACGGGCTGCCGCTCGTCCCCGTCCAGAAGCCCGAACAGTTGATGTACAGCATGTCGGGGTCGTCCTCGTCGTGCTGACTCCGCGTCGTGCAGGCGACGGGCTTGTTCTCCGGGTTGTGCCCGGACTCCGGGTAGCCGACGACCGTCACCTCCCGTTCGTAGCCGGAGGTCCAGACGGGTTTCGGGGCCTCCCCGCGTCCGACGACCTCCTGCAGGCTGCGCCCGTCCGCGTCCGGTTCGACACTGAGGAAGGCGAAGTCGGCGGTGTCGTCGCCCCACTTGGTCCAGCGCTCGTCGACCTGGACGGAGCGCACCTTCCACACCCCGAGCGGCTGCTTCCCCGAGCCCTCCCCGGTGAAGGCGGGGGCGAAGGCGAGCTCGCCGATGGCGAGCCCGTCGTGCGCGGCCTCGCCCGGCCGCCCGTCCTCGCCGGCGGGGGCCACGCAGTGCGCGGCGGTGGCGACGACGTTGCCCCGCGGGCTGTCGACGACGCTGGCCGTGCACCAGTGCTCGCCGCCCGCCATGAGGACGCCGACGGTGGGGAAGGCGAGCGCGGCGTGGTCCTCGTAGCCGCCGGAGTCCCTGACGAAGACCACGGCGAGCAGCGCGGCGGCCCCCGCGAGGGCGGCCGAGCCGAACCCGATCGCCTTGAGCCCGGGGCTCACCGCGAGGCGGCGGAGCCGCTCGCGCCGCCGCTCGGGGCCGGCCGGGGCTTCGGGGTGGGTGCGGACATCACCTTGCTGATCCACTCCAGTGCGCCCTCCCTCATCCCGCGGACGTAGGACTTCCCGTTGTGCTGACCATCCTGGATCACCTGCAGCGTGGTGTGCACGGGACCCTTTCCGTACTCCTTCATGAACTGCTCGGCCTTCTCGCGGCCCGATTCCCTGGTGCCGATCTGGAAGTTCACGTAGACGTCCGGGCCGCCCGCGGCGATGAGCTGCGCGGCGAGCTTCTCGGGGTTGTTCTCGTCCATGGCCTGCGTGTTTCCCTTCCACAGCGGGGAATCGGGGACGATGTCGACCCCGCTCGCGATGGCCGCCTTGAAGCGGTCGGGGTACTTCAGGACGTGCTTGAGGGCGCCGAATCCGCCCGCCGAGGAGCCCATGAAGGCCCAGCCGTCGCGGGAGGTGAAGGTCCGGAAATTGGCCTTCGTGAAATCCGGGACGTCTTCGACCATCCAGGTGCCCATCTTGGGCTCTCCGGGGATGTCCGAGGCGTCGAAGTGGTGCTTGGTGTCGGCGTTGTGCACCGGCATGACCAGGATGAACGGCAGGCTCTTGCCGGACTTCGCCCCGTCGCTCACGGCCTGCTGGAGGCCGAGGCCGGGGCCGGTCCCCCAGTAGTTCGTGGGGTAGCCGCGGCCGCCCGGCAGGGAGATCAGGACCGGAAAGGCGCTGGCGGCGTACGCCGGGTCGTCGTACTCCTTCGGCACCCACACCCAGACGTCGCCCGTGAACCCGGACTTCTTGCCCGTCAGGGTGGTCTTGGCGATCTGGGTGCCGTCGGGCAGCCGGGAGGTGCGGACGAACGAGGCCTTCGGCCCGGTCGGCATCCGTACGCCCGGCACGGTGTCCGAGGCGGTGGAGGCCTCCGCCGGGGGCTTCCCGAAGGAGACGGGATCGCCTATGTCGGAGAAGAGGCCGTACTGGTACGCGGCCCCGCCGCCCGCCAGGAGGGCGAGCCCGAGGCCCCCGCCGATCAGGATCCGGCGGAGCCGGCGCCGGGGGCGGGCCCCGGGGGCGGCGGCGCCGTCGGCCGCGGGGGCGCCTTCGGTCGTGACGGGGGCGTCCCCGGTGGTGGCGGCCCTGTCACCCTGCAGATCTTGGTGCACGGATCGTTCCCGTTCCTTCTCCGGCGCCCCCTGGGAGCGCGGGTTGGACCGTTTGGTCCCCCCTTACATCCTTAACAGAGGTATGAACGACCGGATGGGTTGCCTGGGACGGGTGGACGTGGCGAGGGCCACGCCGGCCGCACGCCCGTCAGCCGGTTTCGGGCTTCGGACCCTTGAGGACCCTGCTGACCCATTCCAGTGAGCCCTCTTTCATGCCGCGCACGTAGTGCCAGCCGTTGTGCTCACCGTTCTGGATGTCCCGGATGGTCACCTTGACCGGGCCCTTGCCGTACTTCTGCCGGAACTGCGCCATCCGGTCCTTGCCGGTCTCCCTGGTCCCGACCTGGAAGTTGATGTAGACCTCGGGACCGCCCGTGTCGATCAGCTTCTGGGCGAGCTTCTCGGGGTTGTTCGCGTCCATCTCCGCCTGGTGGCCCTTCCACAGCGGGGAGTCCGGGAGGATCTCGCCGCCGCTGGCGATCACGGCCTTGAACCGGTCCGGGTGCTGGAGGACCTGCTTCATGCCGACGAAGGCGCCGGAGGAGGAGCCCATGAAGGCCCAGCCGTCGCGGGACTTGTACGTACGGAAGTTGGCGCGGGCGAAGTCCGGGACGTCCTCGGCGATCCAGGTGCCCATCTTGGGCCTGCCGGGGATGTCGGAGCCGTCGTAGTAGTGCTTCGCGTCCGGGTTGAGCACCGGCATGATCACGACGAACGGCAGGCTGGTGCCCGCCTTGACCCCCTCGGCGATGGCCTTCTGGAGGCCGAGGCTGCGGTCGGCCCAGTAGTTGTCCGGGAAGCCGTTGCCGCCGGGGAGGGCGATGAGCACCGGGAAGCCGCTCCTGGCGTACTTCGGGTCCGCGTACTCCTTCGGGGTCCACACCCAGACATCGCCCTCGAAGCCGGATTTGGCGCCCTTGAGGCGGGTCTTGGCGATGACCGTGCCGTCGTCGAGCCTGGCGGTCTGCTTGAACGCGGAGGCCGGTCCGGTCGCCGGCCGCACGTCCGGGTCGCCGCCCGGCGCGGGCGGGCTCGCGGGGTCCTGCCCCGGGTTCCCCTGCCCCGTCCCCGCGCCGGCGGGGGGCGAGGGCCGGCCGAAGCTCACGGAGGACCCGTTGCCGGAGAACCACTCCAGCTTCCAGGCGGCGAAGCCACCGCCGCCGAGGAGGAGCACGAGGGCGAGGGCCGCGCAGATCCACGGCAGGCGGCGGGAGCGGGGGCGGCGGGAGCGCCGCGGGGGTATGTGCGGGGGGCCGTACGCCCCGCTGCCGTAGGCCGGGTGGCCCTCGGATGGGTGGAGCGGATACGGCTGGTACGGCGGGGCCGGCGGGTGCGACTGGTCAGGCCGGTCATCGGGCCGCGGGCGCTGCGGGTCCTGGTGCACGAACTTCGCTCCGAACGGTCATGACTGCCCCCGGCGGGACAGAAGGGAAGGGGCTCCCCTAGTCCTGATGAGCGAATCCCCCGGAAAGTTCCAAATCAGTGCAAAATCATGATCGGAATCCGGGGCGCGTCACCTCAGCCCGTCCAGGACCCCCGCGCACCGCCCGAGGAGTCCGATCAGCAGCTCCCGCTCCTCGCCGGTGAACTCGGCGGCGAGCGCCCGCTCCACCGCCACCGCCCCCGCGTCGGCCAGCTCCATCGCGGAGCGTCCCTCGGCGGTGAGCCGGGTCTCCAGGACGTTGCGGTGCAGCTCGTGCGGGGTCCGCTCGATGAGGCCGCGTTCCGAGAGGTTCTTCAGCACGGTGTTCATGGTCGGCGGCGTCACCCCGCACAGGCGGGCGAGCGAGGCGGCGGAGATCCCGGGCTTCTCGGCGAGCCAGAGCAGGGCGGCGTACTGCGGAACCGTTACTGCGGCCGGCCTCACCGCCGCGTTCTTGGCCCCGACGAGCGCCTGTTCGGCGCGCTTGATGTGGGAGCCGAGACGCTGCTCGACGGGCATGGAAGTCATGCCACGCATCATAAAGCCCTTGCATGCATTAGAGCTCTAACTTACATTCGCGCTCATCCAGAGAGATGAGGACGTCCGATGAACGAGCCCGTGAAGAAGTTGCTGCCCGCCGCACTGCTGACCCTGACCGCCGCCCTGACCCTCGGCGCGGCCCCCGCCGGGGCGGCCCCCACGGAGGCCGCCCCGGCCATCTCCACCGCGTTCACCCTGCCCGGCGAGAAGGTCTTCCCGGAGGGCATAGCCGCCGACCCCCGCACCGGCACGGTCTACGTCGGCTCCTACACGAGCGGCACCGTCTACCGGGCCCGCTCCGGCGAGCGCGCGGCGGAGGTCTTCCTGCCCGCGGGCACCGACGGCCGCCACACCGCGAACGGACTGCGGGTCGACGGGCACGGCCGGCTCTGGGTGACCGACTCCACCTCGGGCGTCTCCGTCTACGACACCCGCTCGGGGGCCCGGCTGGCCCACTTCGAGATGCCCGGGAGCGGGCCGCGCTTCCTCAACGACCTGGCCGTCACCCCGGACGGCACCGCCTACCTCACCGACAGCGCCCGCGCGGTGGTCTACCGGGTCACCCCGGAGCAACTCGCCTCCGGAACAGGCCCGTTGCAGCCCGCGTACGACCTCAGTGGGCAGCTCACCCCGTCCCCGGCGGGCAGCTTCAGCCTGAACGGCATCACCGCGGACCCGGCCGGGCGGTTCCTGCTCACCGTCGACATGACGGCCGGCGACCTGTACCGCATCGACCCGGCCTCCGGCACGGTGTCCCGCGTGGCCCTGACCGGCGGTGACCTGAAGACCGCCGACGGACTCGACCTCGCCCCCGGCGGGGTCCTGCGCGCGGCCCAGAACACGCGCAACACCCTGAGCCGCTGGCAGGTGTCGGCCGACGGCACCCGGGCCCGTCTGGTGCGCACCCTCACGGACCCCTCGCTCCAGATCCCGACCACGCTGGCCCGGGTGCCGGGGCGGACCCTGGTGGTGCGGTCCCAGTTCGACAGGGACGGCGGGCCGCTGCCCTCGGGCGGCGGGGCACCGACCGCCTTCACGGTCGCCTCGGTCCGCGGCTTCTGATCCGCGGCCCGGTTCCGCGGGCCGGTTCCGCGGGCCGGTTCCGCGGGCCGGTTCCGTCGGCGGGCCCGGATCCGTCGGCCCGGTTCCGTCAGCCCCGCAGGTAGGCCAGCACGGCGAGGACGCGGCGGTGGGATTCCTGCGCCGGGGGCAGGTCGAGCTTCATCAGGATGTTCCCGATGTGCTTGCCCACCGCCGCCTCCGAGACGGTGAGCCGCCGGGACACCTCCGCGTTGGAGTGCCCCTCCGCGACCAGGGCGAGGACCTCCCGCTCGCGGGCCGTCAGCCGCTCCAGGGGGTCGCGCCGGCGGCTGATGAGCCGGCGCACCACCTCGGGATCGACCACCGTTCCGCCGGCCGCCACCCGCGCGACCGCGTCGTGGAACTCCTCCACCTGCCCGACGCGGTCCTTGAGCAGGTACCCGACGGCCGTCCCGTCACCGGAGTCGAGCAACTCGGCGGCGTACGAGCGCTGCACGTACTGGGAGAGGACCAGGACGGGCAGCCCGGGCCGGAGTTCGCGCAGCCGCACGGCCGCCCGCAGGCCCTCGTCCGTGTGGTCCGGGGGCATCCGCACGTCGGTGACGACGATGTCCGGGCGGTGCTCGGCGACGGCCGCTTCGAGCGCGTCGGCGTCGCCGACGGCCGCCACCGTGCGGTGGCCGAAGCGGGCGAGCAGGCCGACGAGGCCTTCGCGGAGCAGGACGGAGTCCTCCGCGAGGACCACGCGCAGCGGCGGCCGGGCGGCCGGGCCCTCGGGGCCGCCGCCGGGACCGCCGGGGCCGGTTCCTACGGCGTCTTCGGTTCCATCGGGATACAAGGGATCTCCACACGCAGCAGGGTCGGGCCTCCGGGAGGACTGGTCAGGGTCAGTCTGCCGTCCACGACGGCCACCCGGTCGGCGAGTCCCGTCAGCCCGCTCCCCCGCCCCGCGTCCGCGCCGCCGCGGCCGTCGTCCCTCACCTCCACGGTGAGGCGGGTTCCGTCGTGCCGCCCGATGACCGTGATCCGGCGGGCCCCGCTGTGCTTGGCCGCGTTGGCCAGGGCCTCGCTGACGAAGAAGTACCCGGCGGATTCGGCCTGTTCGGGCAGCCGGCCGGGAAGGTCGAAGTCGGTGTCGGCGGGGATCGGCGAGCGGTCGGCGATGTCGGCGACGGCGTCCGGCAGGCCCCGGTCGCTGAGCACCTGGGGGTGGATGCCGTGGACGAGCTCGCGCAGCGAGGTCAGCGCAAGCCCGGCCTCGGCGTGCGCGGCGGCCAGTTGGCCGGCGAGCGGACTGCCGGGCGGGGCGTCGAGCCGGGCCAGGCCCAGCGTCATGGACAGCGCGACGAGCCGCTGCTGCGCCCCGTCGTGCAAGTCCCGCTCGATGCGCCGCCGTTCGGCGTCGAAGGCGGCCGCGAGCCGGGCCCGTGAGCTGGTCAGCTCGGTGACCTTGACGGCCAGGTCGCCCGGACCGGGACCCAGCATCAGCCGGGCCAGGGCCGCGCGGGCGGCCGCCAGCACACCGAGCCCGTAGAGCAGGAGCGGGAGGAGCAGCAGGCCTGCGGCGCCGCACAGCAGGGCCTCGGGGTGGCCCGTGACGCCGTGGATCTTGAGGGGGTTGGCCTGTTCCCCGTCGAGGGCGAACAGGACCGGGGTCGCGATGAGGTCGGCCGGGACGACGAACGCGGCGCCGACCGCGAGCAGTTCCAGCGGCCACAGCACGGCTCCGGCGAACAGGGCGTACCCCAGCTCCCGCCAGGTCGCCTGCTCGCGGAAGCGGGTGGCGGCCCACGCCGTGAGCCCCGTACGGTCCGGATCGCGGTGCGGGTCGGGCAGGGAGGCGGCGCCGGGGTCGTACAGCCGCAGCCGGCGGCGCTCGAGGGCCGCGAAGGGGACGCCGCTCAGCGCGAACGCGGCCAGCAGCGGGAGTCCCACGAGGACGGCGGTGAGGACGGCCCCGGACACGGCGAGCAGGGTCAGCACGGTCAGCGCGAGCGCGCCGGTGATGCCGCCGGTGAGCAGGTAGGCGGCGGCGCGCCACGGCCGGGCGCTGCGCAGGTACCGGCCCGGGCCGGGGAGGGAGAGCGGCATCCGTCCACCGTAGGCGGCGGGCGGAGGGCGCGCGGTAGGGCTGGCCCTACCCCTGATGCTCGCCCCTGCCCCGCTGACCGGGGGCCGCGCGGCCGGTTGGCTGGGAGCCATGCTGAAGATCGCGTGGAGGTCGCTGCGGCGGCGCTGGATGACACAGGTGGGAACGTTCGCGGCGGTGGCCCTGGGGGTCGCGCTGATGACCGTCATGGGGCGCGGGCTCGCCGCGTCGGCGGCGCTGCCGGCGGGGGCGGAGGTCGTGGGGCTCAACGCGATGCTGGGCACCGCGGGCGGGGTGAGCTCCTTCGTGGCGGCGTTCGTGGTGGCGTCGGCCTTCTCGTACGCGGTGGCCGCGCGGCGGCGCGAGCTGGGGCTGCTGCGGCTGGCCGGGTCGACGCCGGGGCAGCTGCGGCGCCTGGTGCTGACGGAGGCGGCGGCCGTCGGGCTGGCCGGATCGGCGGCCGGGACCGCCCTGGGCTCGGCGGGTGCGCCGCTGATGGCCCGCTGGACGGTGGCGCAGGGGCTGGCGCCCGCCGGGTACGCGATCGGGGAGCAGAGCTGGCCGCTGCACACGGCGTTCTGGACGGGGCTGCTGGTCGCGCTGTCGGGTGCGTACGCCGCTTCCCGGCGGGCCGGCCGGGTCGGCCCCCTGGAGGCGCTGCGCGAGGCCGTGACCGACGAGCGGCCCATGACCCCGGGGCGCTGGGCGGCCGGGGGCGGGCTGCTGCTGTGCGCGGTCGCCTTCGCGGGGTGGCGGCTGGGGTCGGACCCGGGCTCGCTGCTCAAGCGCAAGACGTACACCTGGCAGCCGATGCTGCTGGTCTCGGCGTGCGGGCTGCTGGCCCCGGTGCTCGTACGGCCCGTCGTCCGGCTGCTGATGTGGCTCCCGGCCCGGCTGACCTCCTACGCGGGCCGGCTGGTGCGGGCGAACGCCGCCGCCGGGATCCGCCGTACTGCCGCGGTGGCGGCGCCGGTGCTGGTGATGGTCGCGCTGACCGGGTCGCTGCTGGGCGCGACCTCGACCCTGAAGGGGGCGAAGGCGGTGGAGGCCCGGGCCCGGACCGGCGCGGACTGGGTGCTGACCGGCGGGCGGCTGCCGGACCCGGCGGCGGGGCGCGGGTTCGCCGGCATCCCGGGGGCGAGCTCCCTCGCGGTGGCGGACACCCGGCTGACGGTGCTGGAGGAGGGGTTCGTGAAGGTGCCGACGGAGGCCTTCGCGGTGGACCCGGCGGCGCTGGCGGAGGTCTCGCGGCTGCCGGTGGTGGCGGGGTCCGTCACGGACCTGGACGACGGGGGCATCGTCGTCACGCAGGAGTGGTGGCAGCACCGGGTCGGTGACTCGGTACCGCTGTGGCGTGCGGACGGCACCGCCGCCCGGCTGCGGATCGTGGCCGTGATGCGGACGGGGACCGGCGACAACGGGGCCTACGTCACCCCGCGCAACGCGCCCGGCGCGAAGGTCTCGCGCGTCGAGGTCAGGGCCCCCGCGTCCGCGGCCGGCGCGGTCCGCGAGGCGGCGGCCCGGTACGGGGCCACGGCGCGCACCACGCGGGAGTGGGTGGCGGCGACGCACCCGCGGACGAACCGCGTCACGCTGCTCGGATACGTGCTGGTCCTGGGCATCGCCCTGGCGTACACGGCGATCGCGCTGGCCAACACCCTGCTGATGACCACCTCGGACCGGGCGGGCGACCTGCGTCTGCTGCGGCTGGCCGGGGCCACCCGCTTCCAGGTCCTCGCCGTGACGACGGCCGAGTCCCTGCTGGCGGTCACGGTCGGCGCCCTGCTCGGGGCGGTGGTCACCGCGGTCGATCTGGCGGTCGTACGGGCCGCGCTCGCGGTCCTCGGGGTGGACGCGCCGGTGGTCGTCCCCTGGCTCGCGATGGGCGCGGTCGCGGGTGTCTGCGCCGCGCTCGCGGCCCTGTGCACCGTGCTCGCGGCGGCCCTCCGAGCAGGCCGACGCGGTCGACCGCGTCCTGCGCGGCCGGATCGACGACCGCTTCAGCACCGTCCACCTGGGCGGCCTGAACCTGGAC
>NZ_JBSFDF010000085.1:0-17907 GCF_053593795.1 Streptomyces sp. NPDC002104
CCGGAACGGGCCGTCGCCCGGGCCAGGCCGGAACCCTCCCAGCCGGGGTCGATAGCCCTCCCGGCCAGGGTTGGCCCGCCCGGCCGGAACTCAAAAACCCCGGGGCCGGAGGCTGCGGAGTGCCAGGCCGGGGACGGGGGCGGGGTGGGGTGTTGGCCGGGACGTAAAGCGTGATTTGTGGCGCATCGGGAAGCCACAACTGTCGAAAGTCGGGCACAGGGCGCCTAAATCATGCAGTCCAGGCCGACACCCCACCCCGCCCCCGGCACCGGCCCCCACCCGCAGCCCGCCCGCGCCCCGGCCATCCTCAGCCCGCCGCCCCGCGCACCGGCCACCCCCAGCCCCGCCGGCGCGTGAGGCGCAGCGGCCCGGGGACTGGCCCCCGGACCCTTCCCTCCCCACCCATCCGCCCGTAGCCTGACGACCCGTCAGATCCATCGGGTCGTCAGGAGGCCGCACCATGTCGCCGCTACTGCTGCAGGGCAAGACCGTCATCGTCTCCGGCGTGGGCGCCGGTCTCGGCCACCAGGTCGCCGCCACCGTCGTCCGCGACGGCGGCAACGCCGTGCTCGGGGCACGGACCGAGGCCAACCTCGCGAAGTCCGCCGCCGAGATCGACCCCGACGGCACGCACACCGCGTACCTCCCCACCGACATCTCCGACGAGCGCCAGTGCGAAGCACTCGCCGCCCTCGCCCAGGAGCGCTTCGGCGGGGTCGACGCCGTCGTCCACGTCGCCGCCTGGGACTCGTACTTCGGCGGCCTCCAGGACGCCGACTTCGGCACCTGGCAGCAGATCCTCGACGTGAACCTGCTCGGCACCCTGCGCATGACCCGCGCCTGCCTGCCCGCCCTCAAGGCGGCCGGCGGCTCCGTCGTCATCATCGGCACGCAGTCCGCCATCGCCTCCCCCAACGAGGTGCAGCAGGCCGCCTACGCCGCCTCCAAGGGCGCGCTGACCTCCGCCATGTACTCCATGGCCCGCGAACTCGGCCCGCACCGCATCCGCGTGAACACCGTGCTCCCCGGCTGGATGTGGGGCCCCCCGGTCCAGGCCTTCGTGACGTTCACCGCGCACACCGAGGGCGTCCCCGAAGCCGAGGTCCACGCCCGCCTCACCGACCGCATGGCACTGCCCGACCTCGCCACCGACGGGGACGTCGCGGACGCCGCCGCCTTCCTCGCATCCGACCGCGCACGGGCGATAACCGGCCAGTCCCTGCTGGTCAACGCCGGGGAGCTGATGCGATGAGCCCCTCCGTGCCCGTGCGAGCGGATCGTATGCTCGGGCCATGACCACTCCGAGTGACGCTCCGACCGAGAACTCGATGCGCCGCGCGCTCCGCCGCGCCCGCGACGGCGTCGCGCTCGACGCGACCGAGGCGGCCGTACTCCTGCAGGCGCGCGGCGAGGACCTGAAGGACCTCGCCGCCTCCGCCGCCCGCGTACGGGACTCCGGACTCGAAGCCGCCGGCCGGCCCGGCGTCATCACGTACTCGCGCAAGGTGTTCATCCCCCTCACCCGGCTGTGTCGGGACAAGTGCCACTACTGCACCTTCGTCACGGTCCCCGGCAAGCTCCGCCGCGAGGGCCACGGAATGTACCTGTCCCCCGACGAGGTCCTCGACATAGCCCGCAAGGGCGCGGCCATGGGCTGCAAGGAAGCACTGTTCACGCTCGGCGACCGGCCCGAGGACCGCTGGCCGGAGGCCCGCGAGTGGCTCGACGCGCACGGCTACGACGACACCCTCGCCTACGTGCGCGCCATGGCCATCCGCGTCCTGGAGGAGACCGGGCTCCTCCCCCACCTCAACCCCGGCGTGCTGTCCTGGTCGGACCTCCAGCGCCTCAAGCCCGTCGCCCCGTCCATGGGGATGATGCTGGAGACCACCGCCACCCGGCTGTGGTCCGAGCCCGGCGGCCCCCACTACGGCTCCCCCGACAAGGACCCGGCCGTGCGGCTGCGCGTCCTGGAGGACGCGGGCCGCTCCAACGTCCCCTTCACCACCGGGGTGCTGATCGGCATCGGCGAGTCCTACGAGGAGCGCGCGGACGCCTTCTTCGAGCTGCGCCGCATCCAGCGCAGCTACCACGGCATCCAGGAAGTCATCGTCCAGAACTTCCGGGCCAAGCCCGACACCGCCATGCGCGGCATGCCCGACGCGGAGCTGGAGGAGCTCGCGGCGGCCATCGCCGTGGCCCGTCACATCCTGGGCCCCAGCGCCCGCATCCAGGCCCCGCCGAACCTGGTGGACTCCGAGTACGCGCTGCTCATCGGCGCCGGCATCGACGACTGGGGCGGGGTCTCCCCGCTCACCCCCGACCACGTGAACCCCGAGCGCCCCTGGCCGCACATCGAGGAGCTCGCCGAACGCACCGCGGCCGCCGGCTTCGAGCTCCGCGAACGCCTCACCATCTACCCGGAGTTCCTCCAGCGCGGCGAGCCGTGGCTCGACCCGCGCCTCCTGCCCCACGTCCGCGCGCTGGCCGACGCGGAGAGCGGGCTCGCGGACGAGTCCGCGACCGTCGAGGGCCGGCCGTGGCAGGAACCGGACGAGGGCTTCACCGCCTACGGCCGCACCGACCTGCACACCACCATCGACACGCAGGGCCGTACCGGCGACCGCCGCGACGACTTCGACGAGGTCTACGGCGACTGGGAGGCCCTGCGCGAGGCCGCGGCCCCCGGGATGGTCCCCGAGCGCATCGACACCGACGTACGGGGTGCGCTCGCGCAGGCCGCCGACGACCCGACGCGGCTCACCGACGCGCAGGCGCTCGCTCTGCTGCACGCGGACGGCCCGGCGCTGGACGCCCTGTGCCGGATCGCGGACGACCTGCGGAAATCGGTGGTCGGCGAGGACGTCACGTACATCGTCACGCGCAACATCAACTTCACCAACGTCTGCTACACCGGCTGCCGCTTCTGTGCCTTCGCGCAGCGCCGCACGGACGCGGACGCGTACACCCTCTCCCTCGACCAGGTCGCCGACCGGGCCGCGCAGGCGTGGGACGTGGGCGCGGTCGAGGTGTGCATGCAGGGCGGGATCCACCCGGACCTGCCCGGGACGGCCTACTTCGACATCGCGCGGGCGGTCAAGGCGCGCGTCCCCGGCATGCACGTGCACGCCTTCTCCCCGATGGAGGTCGTCAACGGCGCGACGCGCACGGGGATGTCGGTACGGGACTGGCTGACCGCGGCCAAGGAGGCCGGCCTCGACTCCATCCCCGGTACGGCGGCCGAGATCCTGGACGACGAGGTCCGCTGGGTCCTCACCAAGGGCAAGCTGCCGACGGCGGACTGGATCGATGTGGTCTCCACCGCCCACGAGCTGGGTATCCGCTCCTCCTCCACGATGATGTACGGCCACGTGGACCAGCCCCGCCACTGGCTGGGCCACTTCCGCACGCTGGCGCGCATGCAGCAGGAGGCACGGGCCAAGGGGGTGGAGGGCTTCACGGAGTTCGTGACGCTGCCCTTCATCCACACCAACGCCCCCGTCTACCTGGCGGGCATCGCCCGCCCCGGCCCGACGGTGCGCGACAACCGCGCGGTGACGGCGATGGCCCGCATCCTGCTCCACCCGCACATCACCAACATCCAGACCAGCTGGGTGAAGCTGGGCTCGGAGGGCGCGGCCGAGATGCTCCGCTCGGGCGCCAACGACCTGGGCGGCACCCTGATGGAGGAGACCATCTCCCGGATGGCGGGCTCCAGTTACGGCTCGTACAAGTCCGTCCAGGACCTGATCGCCGTCGCCGAGGCGGCCGGCCGGCCCGCGAAGGCCCGTACGACCCTCTACGGCGAGGTCCCGGAGGAACGCCAGGCCGCGGCCCGCGCCTCGGACGGCCACCTGCCGGAGCTGCTGCCGGTCCTGGACTGACGCGGCCCCGGACACGGACCAGGATGCGCGAGAGCCCGGCCGGGGTGCACCCCGGCCGGGCTCGGCCCCGCTGGTGGGGATCTCAGCCCACCAGCAGGTCGTCCTTCAGTTCCTTCAGCTCGCGGGAGTCGATGCCGAGCCCGTTCTTGAGGTAGCGGTCGAAGCTGCCGTACTTCGCGGTGACCTCGTCGTACCCGGCGTTGAGGTACTCGGCGCGGACGTCGAGCATCGGCTTGTACACGGCGGCCTGGGCGGGCGGCAGGTGCGAGAGGATCGCGTCGTTGGCGGCCTTGCGGTAGTCGTTGCTGGCCAGGTAGTCGGCCATCACGGTCTCGCTCGGCACGCCGAGGGCGGTCAGCAGGGAGGCGTTCGCCCAGCCCGTACGGTCCTTGCCGGCGGTGCAGTGGAACAGGACGGAGCGGTTGCGGTCGCGCTCGATGCCCTCGAACACCTGGGTGTAGGCCTTCTTGCCGCCGTCCCCGCTGACCATGGCCTTCTCGGCGTCGACCATGGCGGTGACGGCCTCTTCGGGGGTCCGGGGCATGGCCTGGAAGGAGCCCGAGCCAGCGAAGACGTCGGCGACGACGTAGTTCGCGCCGGCCGGGACCCGGTCCGCGTCCTTGGTGCGCTCGCTCTCCATGCGGAGGTCGAAGACCGTCTTCACGCGCAGCCGCTGGAGCTTGGCGAGGTCGTTGTCGGTGAGCTTGTTCAGGGCGTCGGAGCGGTAGATCTCGCCCATCTTGACCCACTGGCCGGTGGTGGTGCGGTAGCCGCCCGCGTCACGGAAGTTGGCGGTGCCCTCCAGCTTGACGAGCCGGTCGGCCAGCCGCAGGCCCTCACCGCGCTCGGGCTCGAAGTCGAACCACTGCCGGTCGGCGGCGGGCAGCCCCCCGACCACGGCCTCACCCTGGGCACCGCCCCGGGCGACGACCTTGCCGTTCGCCTTGATCTCCACGCGCTTGGTGCCCTTGGCGTTCCACTTCAGGGTGTACGCCCCGTCGGCACCGGCGGTGACGGTGGCCTCGGTGAAGGGGATGGAGGAGTGGCCGTGGTGACCACCCCAGGAAAAGTCCCACCCGTGGGCGGAGGCGGCGGGGGCCGCGACGATGGCGACGGTGAACGTGGAGGCGACGACGGTCGCGGCGAGCAGTGCCTTCTTCATGACCCCGAGACTCTTGGGCTCCGAATAACGCAGTGTGAACTCTGCATGGCCGAAATCGGCCGGGTGCGCGTCTACTGTCAAAACGTGCCACTCGCCTGGCCGGCGGGGGGAACGGGGTGGGCCGGGGGCCGCCCTGGGGGTGCCGCCAGGGCACCCCCCGAGACGCGTGTCCGGGGTCGCCGGCCCGGCGCCCGTGCTGTGCCGGCGCATGGGTGCCGCCGTGAGGCATCGTGGTGTGCCCGGCGCTGCCGGTCGCCCGGCGTGGGCGGGTGCGGGTGGGTTGGCCCTGCGGGGCGAGGTCCCCTACCCGCCCTTCCACCGTTCCCCGGGCTGCGCCCGGACCCCGTTTGTCGCGTGCGGCGCCGTTCCCGGGGGCCAGCCCCCGGACCCCCGCTCCTCAAACGCCGGAGGGCTGAACACATCCAGCCTCGCCGGCGTTTGAGGCGCGGGTCAGGGCGGAGCCCTGGGAACGGTGGAAGGGCGGGTAGGGGACCCCAGCCCCGCAGGGCACACCCAGCCGCGCACGGCCAGCGGGCACCCGCCGGGACGGCGGGGGCGGCAGCCCCGGCCGGGCGCCGCCGGACGGAGTTCGGGGCAGCGGGGCGAAGCCCGGGAAGCGCGCCCGCGCGGAGCGGCGCGAGCTCCGCGTCAAGAAGGGGCACCGGCGGAAATCAGCCGTTCCGGGCTCGCATACCGCCCGCGCGACCGACTAGTTCCGGACCCGATCGGTACTGTCCACTACAGTGCCCGCCAGAGCACGCGCGTGCAGTCCGGGGGGATCACAATGGACACGGCGACGGAACCGTCCGGGGAGCAGCAGAGCAGGCCCGGGGCCACCCAGCCCCTCCAGCCGGCCCCCGCACCCACCGGCGGAGCCACCCGCGGAGCCACCGGCCTCGGCCCCGCCACGGGCCCCGCCGCCGGTGCCACGCTGGGCGGCCGCGCCGCCGTCACCACCGGCCTGTGGGGCCGCACCGAGCAGCAGGACTTCCGTAGCCGCGTCCGGGGCACCCTCCTCGGCTCGGCCATCGGCGACGCCCTCGGCGCGGCCGTCGCCCCCCTCTCCCTCCCCGAACTCCTCGAAGCCCACGGCCCGGAGGGCCTGACCGAGCCGGCCCCCCGCGCCCGGGTCACCGCCGCCACCCAGCTCGGCCTCTTCACCGTGGACGGCCTGATACGGGCCCACGTGCGCCGGGACACCGGCGCCTGGCACCCGCCGACGGACGTGCACCGTGCCTACCTCCGCTGGGCCCTGACCCAGAGCGACTGGGGCCCCGACGAGCGCCGCGAGGACAACGGCTGGCTCGCGCAGGAGGAATGGCTCTACGCCCGCCGCTCCCCCGCCCGTTCCTCCCTGACCGGCTTCGCCGACGGAGTCCTCGGCACGCTCGCCCAGCCGAAGAACCCGACGGCCCTGGACCCGGCCGCGGCCACCCGTTCCGCCCCCTTCGGGCTGCTGGTCGGCTGGGAGCCCACCCTGGTGCTCCAACTCGCCGTCGAGTGCGCCGTACAGAGCCACGGACACCCCACGGCGTACCTCGCGGCCGGCGCCCACGCCGTCATCGTGCACGGGCTGACCCGCGGCGAGTCCCTCGACTCCGCCGTCCAGCGCGCGCTGGGCCTGCTCGGCGTCCGCCCCGGCCACCAGCCCGTCACCGACGCCCTGCAGCGCGCGCTCGCCGCCGTCACCACGGGCGCCCCCTCACCGCAGACGGTCGAGGCATTGTCTCCCGGGTCCCCCGCGTCCCCCGGGCCCCACGCGTCCCCCGGATCCCCAGGGTCCCCCGGCCAGGGCCGCTCCGCCGAGGAGGTGCTCGCCATCGCCGTCTACTGCGCCCTCGTCGCCGAGAACGTGGCGCACGGCCTGCGCCTCGCCGTGAACCACGGCGGCGACTCCGCGGCCACGGGCGCCCTGTGCGGCTCCCTGCTGGGCGCCCAGCACGGCGAAACGGCCCTCCCGGCGGCCTGGCTCGCCGGACTCGAAGGCCGGGCCACGGTCCTGGAACTCGCCGACGACTTCGCCCTGGAGATGACCCAGGGCCCCGCCCTCCACGGCCCGACGGCCACCTCCACGGCCTGGCTGGCGCGGTACCCGCGGGGGTGAGGGGCTGGAGAGCCTGCGGGCTCGGGCCGCCCCCGTGACCCCGCCATCAGTGACCACCGACACGGCCGTGGCCGACGCACGCCCCTGCCCTCCGCACGCGCGAAGCCGTACTTTGGCCCTCCCCACACCACGGACCACGGACCACGGAACACCACGGAGGTGTCAGCGCACATGCGGATCGCCACGACCGTCTTCCTGACCGACCGCACCATCGCTCCCGTCCGCCTCGCCCGCGCCCTGGAGGAACGCGGCTTCTCCGGCCTCTACCTCCCCGAGCACACCCACATCCCGGTCAGCCGCGTCACCCCGGCCCCCATGGGCGGCGAGCTCCCGGAGATGTACGGCCGCACCCTCGACCCCTTCGTCGCCCTCGGCCAGGCCTCCGCCGTCACCGAGCGGCTCCACCTCGGCACCGGCATCACCCTCGTCGCCCAGCACGACCCCATCGACCTCGCGAAGCAGGTCGCCACGCTGGACCACCTGTCCGGCGGCCGTGTCACCCTCGGCATCGGCTACGGCTGGAACGTGGAAGAGGCCGCCGACCACGGAGTCGAGTGGCGCACCCGCCGCGAACTGGTCCGCGACCGGATGGCCCTGATGCGGTCCCTGTGGTCCCCGGACCCCACGGCGTACGTGGGCCAGTTCTCCTCCGTCCAGGCCAGCTCGGCCCACCCCAAGCCGGTGCAGCCCCCGCGCGAACTCGCCCCGGGCGCCCCGCTGTACGGCCCCCGCACCCTGATCGGCGGCCAGGCGGGCCCGAAGCTCTTCGCAGCCATCGCCGACCACAGCGACGGCTGGCTCCCGATCGGCGGCGGCGGCCTCACGGAGTCCCTGCCGGCCCTGCGCCAGGTCTGGGAGGCCGCGGGGCGCGACCCCAAGTCCCTCCAGGTGGTCCCGTACGCCGTCCAGCCCACGCCCGGGAAGATGTCCCACTACGCAGACCTGGGCATCGAGGAGGTCGTCCTCCAGCTCCCCTCGGAGGGCGAGGCGCAGATCCTGCGGGTCCTGGACGGGTTCGCGCAGTACCTGTGACCACGCCTTCGGCCCCGTAGGGTCAGTCCGTCTCCTCCCCTACGGAGTCCCGGGCCACGGCGTACGCAAGGGTCTCCCGGAGCGAGCCATCGGCCTCGTTGTGGGCCGGGCGGCCTCCGCCAGGGCTTCGTCGCCCAGGTCGATCACCGTGCGCGACATGGCGGCCTCCAGGGGCGTATGGCCTATGACGAGTCCACGAGTCCACGAGCCCCAAAGGAGATCACCGGAGCCGCAGCTCCGCCCAGACCGTCTTCCCGACCAGCCGGTCCCTGGCCCCCCAGTCGGCGGCGACGGCCTCGACGATGCGCATGCCGTAGCCGGCCTCGGACGTGTGCGTGTGCGTGTGCGCGTGCGGCCTGAGGGCCGGGCGGCGGTCCCGGCGGGCGTCGGACACCTCGATGCGGAGGATCCCGGGGGACGGTGCGTCGGGGAGCGGGCCCTCCGGGAGCAGGTGGAGGTGGAGTTCGAAGTCCCGCCCCGGGATCCGCCCGTGGGTCACCGCGTTGGCGGTCAGCTCGGCGATGAGGAGACCGGCGTCCTCGGAGAGCCTGGTGCGGTCGGGGATGCCCCAGTCGTGCAGCTCGACCAGAGCCAGCTGCCGGGCGAGGCGGGCGCCGCGCGGGGTGGAACTGAAACGCTGAGTGAACGTGCGTGCGAAGGTTCGGGGGGCTCCCGAGGGTGCGTTCATGGGAGCAAAGTCCCGTGTGGGGTGGGGTGTTCCCCAGCAAGCGGACCGCTACTTTTCGTTTGTACGAGTTCACGCTCTGGACAGTCTCGGTCACTGAACGTGAACATGTTGCCGGGGAGGTGACCTCCATGGTGAGTGTCGATGACAGCGGTGACGGCGGGGACAACGAGGTCGAGCCGGACGCCGACCTGCGCAGCTTCGGCCAGACGGTCAAGGCGTTCAGGAAGCGTGCCGGGCTGACCCAGGAGCAACTGCATCCTCTGATCAGGTACTCGGTGCAGTACATCGGGTCGGTGGAGCAGGGCCGACGGCATCCCTCCACGAGGTTCGTGGACCGGGTGGAGGAGGCACTGGACGCCTTCGGCGTCATCCGCATCGCAGCCAACCAGTTGACCCGGAGGCGGGGACTGGCGAAGTGGTTCCGGCGGTGGGCGGAGTTGGAGGAAGGGGCGGTGACGCTGAACACGTACGAGTCCCGCTCGGTTCCCGGCCTGCTACAGCCCGAGTCCTATGCCCGTGCGTTGATCGCCGCAGTACTGCCGCTGCCCACGGCAGGTGAGACCGAAGCCCGCATCGTGGCACGGCTGAAACGGCAGAGGGTGCTGCACCGCACGCCGTACACGATCTTCAGCTTCATCCTCGACGAGGCGGTGATCGAGCGGCAGACAGGCGGACCGGAGGTGACCATCGAGCTGATCGACCACCTCCTCGCGTGCGCCCGACTACCCAACGTCGATCTGCAGATCATGCCTGGGGTCAGTCCGGAACATGCGGGACTGGGCGGTCCGTTCTGCCTCCTTGAGACGGAAGAAAACGACTGGCACGGCTACAGCGAGGGGCAGCAGACGGGACAGGTCATCTCGAACCCGAAAGACATCAGTCTCCTTCACCAGAGGTATGCCAAACTTCGCATCCAGGCCCTCAACCCCGGGGACAGCGTGGGCCTGTTGACGCGAATGCGAGGAACTCTGTGAACAGCTCCCGGTTGCGGTGGTTCAAGAGCAGTTACAGCAGCGGCGACGGAGACAACTGCGTAGAGGTCGCCCTCTCCTGGCACAAGTCCACGTACAGCGGCAGCCAGGGAGACGACTGCGTAGAGGTCGCCAGCTGCGCCGACTCCGTCCACGTCCGGGACTCGAAGCTGACGGCCAGCCCCGAGCTCGCGGTGTCCGGCCGGAGCTGGGCTGCGTTCGTGGACGGGGTCACGGAGGCCTGAGCTGCGGCCCTGTCCTTGGCTGCGTGAGGGTTCGGGGGGAGCCCGGCAGTCCAGTGTCCTTTCGGTGCGGGTCGGTCCCTCAAGGGCGCTCCTTCGTCGCGTCGCTTCGCGATGGCCTTCGGCCACCCTTGACCGACCGACCCACCCCGAAACGCCACAAGACTTCCGGGATCCCCCCGAGGAACGGCCGGGAGGGAGGAGAGGGAGGAGCGGCCTCGTCGGCCATGCGCAGCCCCCTCCGGCCAGTGGGCATCCACGCACCGCCCCGGCAGGACCGTGACCTCAGCCAGAACCTAGGGCGCGGGGCGGTCAGCGCATCCAGGGGCGGGCGGCTGGACATCCTTCCCGTGACGCCGGTATGCGCAACAGATCGCTACGCACTGCCGCTCGGCTCAGCGACTGCGGACCGGCTGTGGCTGATCCGGCCCGCTTCGGGAGTGGTGGTGGGCAGGATGGGGCCATGGAGCAGATGGTGAAGCGGCAGGAAGCGTCGGAGGCGGTTCAGGACTACGGGTGGCGGTTCCTGCTGGGTACGTTGCGGGCGTCGGTCCTGGTCGGGTCGTTGGCTCAGGCGGTCGGGTTCGCGGCGGACGCCGTCGCGGTGTGCGGGGATGATGCGGGCCGGCATCTTCGAGTCGATGTGCGGGCCGATCGGGCCGTGTTCACCCTGCAGACGTTGGAGCGTGGCTGGGTCACCGGGCGGGACGTCGAGCTCGCGCGTCTTATTTCTGTCGCCGCGGGCGAGGCCGGGCTGGTGACGGAGCCTGAGATCGGTGCGGGGGCGCCGCGGTCCGTGCAGGTGTTTGAGATCGCCATTGATGCGCTCGATATCGCTGGGATCCGGCCGTTCTGGAAGGCCGTGCTGGGTTATGCGGACGAGGCGGGCGCCGAGGGGGCGGAGGATCCGCTCGTCGATCCGGTGGGGCAGGGGCCGGCTGTGTGGTTCCAGCGGATGGATCGGGCGCGGCCGCAGCGCAATCGGATCCACTTCGATGTGTGTGTGCCGCACGACGAGGCGGCGCGGCGGATCGAGGGCGCGCTGGCGGCCGGGGGGCGGTTGCTTTCCGCTGACCGGGCGCCCGCGTTCTGGGTGCTCGCCGATCTGGAGGGGAACGAGGTCTGTGTCACTACCTGGCAGGGCCGGGACTGACGCTCAACGCTTCCAGTCCTGGGCCAGGAGGCCCAGGAGGACTTCGTCCAGGAACTCGCCCATCACCCAGGCCGAGGAGCGCAGTACGCCCTCGCGGACGAAGCCGTTGCGCTCGGCGGAGCGCAGCATCGGGGTGTTGTCCGCCAGGGTCTCGATCTGGAGGCGGTGCAGGCCGCGTACGACGAAGCCGTAGTGGCACAGGACCGCGACCACGTCGGTGCTGTAGCCCTTGCCCCGTGCGGACGGCAGGAGGCCGAGGCCGACGTGTGCGGAGCGGCTGTGGTTGTCGATGCCCCAGAGGGTTGCGGTACCGGCCAGTGCGCCGCTCTCGAGGTCCACCACGGAGAAGGGAACGTGCCCCTCTGCGGTGTCGTCGACCTGGAACGACAGGGCCTTCGAGCCGGCCATGAGCGGTCGCCACGGGTTCCCGGTGGCCCGGGAGGCGGTGGCCACGTCGTCGTGGAGACCGGCATGCAGGAGGGGGATGTCGTCCTCGTGCCGGGCCCTGAGCCCAACCTTGTTGCCTTTTAGCATGCACGCTTCCTATCCGACCGTGGCGGAAGGCAGCAACCGAATAGATCGCCCGAGCCGGGGAGGACGCCCCGGCTCGGGTTCTCAATGGCTCAGTACTGGTTCGGGTAGATGTGGTAGCCCGTACCGATCTTGGTACGGCCGCTCAGCTTGCCCGTGCCGTACGAGTCGTAGCGCCACAGGACGCCCGCGGAGTCGGTGGCGACGAGGTCGGCGCGGCCGTCTCCGGTGAGGTCACCGGTGACCACGAGCTGCTTGTAGACCTGGTAGCCCCAGCCCACGCGGACGCGCGGCTTGAAGGGGGCCTTGGGGACTCCCGTACCGGCGTACAGGTAGAGGTTGCCGGAGCCGTCGCGGGCCAGCAGGTCCGCGCGGCCGTCGCCCGTGAGGTCGCCGGCGCCGGTCAGCTTGTTGTAGACCCCCCAGCCGCCGCCGATCTTGATCTTGTTCATGGTGCCGCCGACCCCGTTGCCCTGGAACAGGTACAGGTTGCCGGACTTGTCGCGGCCCAGGAGGTCGCCCGTGCCGTCGTTGCTGAGGTCACCCGGGGCGGCCAGCGCGTTGTACGCGTTCCAGCCGAGGCCCTTGTAGTCGCCGTCGATGTAGAGGGCGCCGTTGGAACCCTGCTCCAGGATGGAGCTGCTGTTGCGGTTGGTGAACGAGGAACCCCAGGTGATGCTGGCACCCTTCCAGCCGCCCGTGTTGCTGATCTTCTGGCGGGCGCCGAGCGTTCCGTTGTTCTTGGAGTAGTACCACCACAGGGTGCCGCCGGCGTCGCGGCCGAGCAGGTCGTTGCGCCCGAAGTCGGGGTTGCCGCCCTGCTGGGCGTAGAGGGTGCCGACGTTCCAGCCGGTGCTGCTGGTGAGGCGCGGCTTGAAGGCGCCGTTGCCGTTGCCCTTGTAGACGTACGCCTGGCCGGAGACGGTGCGGGCGAGCAGGTCACCGTTGCCGTCGCCGTCGTAGTCGTCCAGGCCCACGATCTGGTTGTACGCGTTCCAGCCCGAGCCGATGGTGGCGCGGGGCTTGAACGGGGCGCTCGTCTTGCCGGTACCGAGGTAGGCGTAGAGAACGCCGGAGAAGTCACGGGCGACTAGGTCGGCGATGCCGTCGCGATTGATGTCGTTGGTGCCGACCAGCTGGTCGTAGGCCTGCCAGCCCGCGCCGACCTTGATGCGTGCCTTGAGGGGGGCGTTCGGGTTTCCGCTGCCGGGGTAGAGGTAGAGCGTGCCGTCCGGGGTACGGGCCAGCAGGTCGACCTTGCCGTCGCGGTTGATGTCGCCGGGGGCGAACACCTTGTTGTAGATGCCCCAGCCGCGGCCGGACCAGGTCCGGTTCTGCCCGCCGTCGATGAACTGGGTCCGGTAGAGGGCGAGCTCGCCGTCGGCCGTCAGGGTCAGAAGGTCGCTCTGGTAACCGCCGTCGACCTTGCCGAACGGGATGACGTCCTTGTAGTCGAGGTAGGCGCCGGCATCGCCCACCCCGTACTTGACGTGGTCGTTGGCCCCACCAAGGCTCACGTAGTAGTCGTCGCTGATCGCCTGGTAGAGCATGTCGGGGATGTTGTCGCCGTCGACGTCGAGGCGCGGGGCGAGGGTGGCGGCGCGCAGGCCGGCGGAGGCCGCCTTGCCCTTCCCGGCCAGCGGGCCGGGGTGGCCTTCCGCCTTCGGGGTCGGGAGGGTCACGGTGCCGTGGGACGGCCCGTCGGTGGCCGAGGCGGTGCCGGCCAGAACCATGCCGGCGGCGAGCACGATGGCGGTGCAGACCGCGAGGCGGCCGGGGCGCAGGTGGCGCGAGGAAATCAAGGTCCCCCCTGGGACATAAGTGCAGGTCGGGGGTCGGCGCGCGCAATGGGCGCTCGATGGACGCGAAGATGTCACCACGTCATCCCCCCGGATTCGTGGCTGCAGTGTACAGAGCGTCTGGCGGCCCTCCACCAGCCCCCCAGGGCGCCAGAATGACCCGCCCAACCCCCAAAGCGCTACATGTCATCCTCTCTCCCGTCTTGGCGCACGACCGTCACGGAAAGGGTGTCCAGACGCCCGTCCCTGGATGCGCTGACCGCCCCGCGCCCTAGGTTCCGGCTGAGGTCACGGTCCTGCCGGGGCGGTGTGTGGATGCCCACTGGCCGAAGGGGGCTGCGGAACTGTGACTGGGCCGCTCCTCCCCACGTCTCCCTCCCGGCCGTTCCCCGGGGGGATCCCGGAAGTCTTGTGGCGTTTCGGGGTGGGTCGGTCGGTCAAGGGTGGCCGAAGGCCATCGCGAAGCGACGCGACCGCAGGGAGCGCCCTTGAGGGACCGGCCCGCACCGAAAGGACACTGGACTGCCGGGCTCCCCCCGGACCCTGTCAAAGCCAAGGACCAACCCGCAGCCCATAGCCCCCCCCCACCCCCACCCACCCAAAAATCCCTTCCCCTCCCACCCCCCGTCCGGAACGATGCACAGCATGGTGTCCACTGACCGGCTGCTGGCGTTCGCCGCCATGTCGCTGCTGCTGATCCTCATCCCCGGGCCGAGCGTGCTCTTCGTCATCGGGCGGGCGTTGTCCCAGGGGTGGCGGGCCGCGCTGCTCACCGTGGCCGGGAACACGCTGGGGGCGTACGTCCTCGTCGTCGCCGTGGCCTTCGGGGTGGGGTCCGTCGTGGAGCGGTCCGTGCTCGTGTTCACGACGCTCAAGCTCGTGGGGGCCGCGTACCTCGTCTACCTGGGCGTCAAGGCCTTCCGGCAGCGGCGTTCGCTCCGTGCGGAGTTCGGGGCAAGCGCCGCCGAGTACGGGAACTGGCGGTCGCTGTGGGAAGGGTTCGCAGTCGGGGTGGCCAACCCGAAGACGATCGTGTTCTTCGCGGCCGTCCTGCCGCAGTTCGTGGACCGCGAGCAGGGTCACGTCACGGCCCAAATGCTGGTTCTCGGGCTCGTGTTCAACCTCATCGCCGTAGTCTGCGACAGCACCTGGGGCATGGTCGCCGCGACCGCCCGCAACTGGTTCTCGCGGTCCCCTCAGCGGCTCTCCGCCGTCGGCGGGGCCGGCGGGCTCGCGATGATCGGCCTGGGTGTGACCGTAGCCGCGACGGGGCGCAAGGACTGATCCGGAGCACGGCCCCGAGCACGGCCCCGAGCACGACCCGAAGACTCCCCAGGGGGAAGCATGCGCGTCCGCTTACTGCTCGTCTCGCTGCTCGTACCGGCCGTCGCCGCAGGCGCCGTCCTGCTCACCGGATGTGCGGGGGACCCCGAGGCCGCCGGACCGAAGACGAACGTGAGCTTCAAGCCCGCGCCGACCGTCACCGCCCCCGCCCCCACCCCCAGCAGCACGGGACCCGTGGACCCCGGCCCGGCCGTGATCCAGTGGTACGGGACCGGCGGCGAGAAGCTGCTCCACGAGCTGATCTTCGCGGCGCTGAGCGCCCAGGCCCAGCACAGGAACGGCAAGATCGTCATCGACCTGGGCCCCTTGTCCGCGCAGCTGGAGGAGGCACGGGGGTACACCGTCGCCTACATCCCCGAGCAGAAGACCCACGACGTCTGGACCGAGGCCCGCAAGCACCTCTCCGACGGCATGGGGACGGTGCTGAACGCGTCGCGGCTCGGCGTCTCGCCCGCGGACCAGGAGAAGGCCGCCGAGGCGGCGGACATCGGCTGGGCGGAGATCGGCGAGGGGATCAAGGGCCTCAAGGAGACCGACGACCGGCTCCGCGCACTGGGCTGCATGCCGACCAAGGACCCCTGGAAATAGCGCGGTTCGAACAGGCCGGATGATCTACTGAATCGACCGGTCGGGCAGGGAACACAGGGGGACACAACCATGGACACAGGTGCACACCTGGACGCGGAGGCGGACCCGCACACCCAGCGCCTCCTGGCCCTCCGCTTCGAGGAGCACCGCTCCCATCTCCGGGCCGTCGCCTACCGGATGCTCGGATCGCTCGGTGAGGCCGAGGACGCGGTCCAGGAGGCCTGGCTGCGGCTGAGCCGTACCGATGTCAGTGACGTGGAGAACCTCGGCGGCTGGCTGACGACGGTCGTGGCCCGGCTCTGCCTGAACGGGCTGCGCACCCGCCAGACCCGCCGGGAGGACTCCCTCGACGACCGGCTGGAGCGCACGGGCGGAGGCGGCGGCGCCCCCCGCATGCCCGACCCCGTCCTCACCCGCGAAGGCGGCGTGGTCGACCCCGAGCACGAGGTGCTGCTCGCCGATTCCGTCGGGCTCGCCCTCCTCGTGGTGCTCGAATCGCTCGCTCCGGCGGAGCGGCTGGCGTTCGTGCTGCACGACATGTTCTCGGTGCCCTTCGAAGAGATCGCCCTGATGCTCGACAAGACACCGGCGGCCACCCGGCAGCTCGCCAGCCGTGCGCGGCGCCGCGTCCAGGGGCAGGCGCCCGCGCCGGATCCGGATCTGGTCCGGCAGCGCGAGGCCGTCAGCGCGTTCTTCGCGGCCACCCGCGACGGGGACTTCGACGCGCTCCTCGCCCTGCTCCACCCCGACGTCGTCCTGCGTTCGGACGGCGGCACGGCGCGTGCCGGCCAGTCGGTGGTGCTCAGCGGCGCCCGGATCGTGGGCTCCCAGGCGGCCCTCTACGGCTCCCTCGCCCCGTTCGTCCGCCCGGTGCTCGTCAACGGGACCGCCGGCGCGCTGTGCGTGGTCGAGGGCCGGCTCATGTCGCTGCTGGCCTTCACCGTCACCGTCGACGCCGTCACCGGCGAAGGCCGGATCGCCGCGATCGACATCCTCACGGACCCGGACCGGCTGGACGCCATCGACCTCGGCCCCCTCCTCTGAACCCGCCCCTCAACGGAGGGCCCCGTACGCCCGCCCACCACCCCGCCCACCACCCGGCCCACCACCCGGCCCACCGGCCGAGCGCGGCGCTAGCGCCAGAACTGCGCCAGCGCCGCGTCCCTGAACGGCGCCGGGCTGACGCTCAGTTCCCCGGCGAAGGGCCGGTCGAGGGCCAGCACCAGCAGCAGGCTGAAGCCGATCAGCCCCGCCACGGCCGAGACGAACAGCAGCTGCATCTTCAGGCTCCGCAGCCCGAACAGGAAGGTGAGCGGGAGGATCACCAACGCACCTCCGTACACGAGCACCTGGAGCAGCGGCGGCAGTGAGGTCTCGGCCATCGTCACGCGCGCCCGGCGCTGCGCGGCCACGTCGTTGAGGCGGCCGACGGCCTCCCCGTAGAAGGTTTCGCTGCGGGGGCCGGCGGGCTCGTAGGCCTGGAGCGCGGTGTACAGGGCGTGCGTCTGGCCGGCGGTGGCCTCGTAGCTGGGGCGGCCCTCGCGCATGAGGGGCCACTGGATCTCGACGACGGCGTGGAGGTACTCCCCCACCGCCTTCTCCACGCGGGCGCGTTCGGCCGGCGGGAAGACCTCCGCGCTGCGGACGACCAGGGCGAGGTCGGTGGCCTCGGTGGCGACGATGGTCTGGGTGGTCTCCAGTTGCGTCCACAGGGTGACGACGACGAAGGCGAGGATGATGCCGTAGATCGCGCCGAACATCCCGAGGGCCACCCCGACCATCTCGTTGTGGTCGCCGTTCGCGAGGTGCGGGAAGCGGCGGCGGGCGGCCACGCTGCCGGCGATGGCGAGGGCGACGAAGCCTCCGACGAGGAGGAGGCCGAGGAAGAATGTGCTGAGGTGGTTGAGCAACCAGAGGATCATGTCCTGCCCAACGACCGCCCCGCCGTGAGGGACCGCCCCGAAATCAGCGCGAGCCGCCCTCCGCCGGCAGGCCCCGGCCGAGCGGAGTGAGGGCGTACTCGACCCGGCGCGCCGGGGTCTCGTACTCCGTGCGCGCCACGAAGTCTCCCGCAGCGGGACCTTGAGCTCCGAGAAGCGGCGGGGGCCGTCCTGGAGGCAGCGCAGGATCAGCGTGGCCCACGTGTCGCCGATGCGGAACGGCACCAGCGCCGAGGGGCAGACGGGGTCGACCATGTCGGGGTTGAGGGGCGGGAGCGTGAGCGGCGGACGTGGAGCGGCTCGCCGCCGGGCACGACGCGGCGGCCCCGACGGTGCACCGTACGCACGCGGGGGTGACGGAGTCCTGAGCGGCACCACCACGGGCCGCAGCCGCTGCTGCTACTCCAGCCCCGCCATCGGTCCGGACGGCACCCTCAACGGGGGCCTGAAGATGGGCGGCGACGTCAAC
>NZ_JBSFDF010000086.1:0-17831 GCF_053593795.1 Streptomyces sp. NPDC002104
ACCTCTACCCCGGCACCGGCCCCCACCCGCAGCCAACCCGCGCCCAGGCCACCCCCAGCCCCGCCGGCGCTTGAGGCGCAGGGGCCCGGGGACTGGTCCCCGGCAACGCCGCCGCGCCTAGCTCAGGGCGTCCCGCCAGGACGTCACCGCTGCCGCCGACACCGGGCGGTTCCACCCCGCCGGGCGGGCCGCGCTGCCGATGTGGAAGGCGTCGATGCCCGCCTCGCGCAGGACCGGGAGGTGGGTGAGGGCCAGGCCGCCGCCCACCAGGATGCGCGGCTCGTAGCCGGGGGTGCCCGTCCTCGCGGCCTCCGCCAGGAGCACCGGCAGGCCCTCGTCGACGCCGCCCGCCGCGCCCGCGGTCAGGTAGGTGTCGAGCCCGGGCAGGTCCGCCACCGCCTTGCGGAGCTGGTCGCGGTCCGCGGCCCGGTCGATCGCCCGGTGGAAGGTCCAGCCGCAGCCGCCGAGTTCCGCCACGACCGCCTCCACGGCGGTGAGGTCGGGGCTGCCGTCGGGGTTCAGGAAGCCGAGCACGAACTCCTCCGCCCCCTCCGCGCGCAGCGCCCGCGCCTCTTCCACCAGGCGTTCCACGTCCTGCGCGGAGCCCGCGGAGAAACCGTCCGCCTTCCGGAGCATCACGCGCAGCCGGATGTCGACCGCCGCCCGGATCGCCGCGAAGGTCTCGCGCGGCGGGGTGAGCCCGTCGGCGGCCATGTCGGTGACCAGTTCGAGTCGGTCCGCCCCACCGGCCTGGGCCGCGACCGCGTCCTCCACGTCGAGGGCGATCACCTCCAGGAGCGCACGCTTGCTCATGTCATCCCATCCTTCGTCGTCCCGCATCACAAAATAGGTCTAGTCCAATATCCAGAGTACGGGCCTTCGCCCACCCTCCACCAGCACAATCACGCCACCCCCACAATGTGCGCATGACATCCGCCATGACGTCCGACACGCAACGCGAGCAGGACCTCCGCGCCCGCTGGCACGCCACCGCCACCGCCGCCGGAGCAGCCCCCGACCGCGACCCCGCCCCCTACGCCGACCGCCTCCTCACCGCCTGGGCGGAGCCGCAGCGCAAGTACCACACCACCGCGCACCTGGCCGACGTACTCGCACGCATCGACGTACTCGCAGACGAGCGAGAACGAGAGCCAGAGGGAGAGGGGCAAGGGGAAGGGGAGGGAGCGCACGGCGACCGACCCGCCGTGGAGCTCGCCGCCTGGTTCCACGACGCCGTCTACCGGCCCGACCGCTCCGAGAACGAGGAGCGCAGCGCCGCCCTCGCCGAGCGCGCCCTGCCCGAGCTCGGCATCGGCGGGGACCGCACCGCCGAGGTGGCCCGCCTCGTGCGGCTCACGGTCACCCACGACCCCGCGCCCGGCGACGCCAACGGCGAGCTGCTCTGCGACGCCGACCTCGGTGTCCTCGCGGGCACGCCCGAGCAGTACGCCGCCTACGCGGCGGCCGTCCGCGCCGAGTACGGCTTCGTCCCCGACGAGGCCTTCCGCGAAGGCCGGGCCGCCGTGCTGCGCCAGCTCCTGGCGCTGCCCCGGCTCTTCCGCACCGCCTACGGGGCTGCGCACTGGGAGGCCCCGGCCCGCGCGAACCTGGCCGCGGAGCTGGCCGGGCTCGGCTGACACCGCCCCCGGGAATGTGATCCCGTTCGTCGTGGTTGAGCTATTTCATGCCCGTCGCAGCCGAACGCACCCGTATGCCCGTTGCCGTCTACGTCCTCGGCCTGTCCGTCTTCGCACTCGGCACGAGCGAGTTCATGCTCTCCGGGCTGCTGCCACCCATCGCCGAGGACATGGGCGTCACCATCCCGCAGGCGGGCCTGCTCATATCCGCCTTCGCGATCGGCATGGTCGTCGGTGCGCCGCTGCTCGCCGTCGCGACGCTGCGGCTGCCCCGGCGCACCACGCTGCTCTCGCTGATCACCCTCTTCGGCCTCGGGCAGGTCGCGGGCGCGCTGGCCCCCTCGTACGAGCTGCTCTTCGCCTCCCGCATCGTCTCCGCGCTCGCCTGCGCCGGCTTCTGGGCGGTCGGCGCCGCCGTGGCCATCGCCATGGTCGAGCAGCACCAGCGGGCCCGCGCGATGGCCGTCATGATCGGCGGCCTCTCCATCGCCAACGTCCTCGGCGTACCGGCCGGCGCGTTCCTCGGTGAGCACCTGGGCTGGCGGTCCGCGTTCTGGGCGGTCGGCGCCGCCTCCGCCGTCGCGCTGGCCGGCATCCTCGCGCTGATCCCGAAGATCCCGCTGCCCGCCGAGAAGCCGACGCTCTCGCGCGAGCTGCGCATCTACCGCGACCGGCAGGTGTGGCTGTCGATCGGCGTCACGGCGCTCGCCGCGGGCGGCGTCTTCTGCGCGTTCAGCTACCTGTCCCCGCTGCTCACGGACGTGGCCGGGCTCGATGCGCAGTGGGTCCCCTGGATCCTCGGACTGTTCGGGATCGGCGCGCTGGTGGGCACCACGGCGGGCGGGCGGATCGCTGACGCGCACCTGTTCGGGGTGATGCTGTGGGGCATCACCGCCTCCACCGTCTTCCTGGCGGCGCTGGCCCTGCTGGCCTCCACGGCCGCGGCCGCGATCGCCCTCTCGTTCCTGATCGGCTTCTCGGCGTTCTTCACGGCCCCGGCGCTCAACGCCCGCATGTTCAACGTCGCGGGCGCCGCCCCGACCCTGGCCGGCGCGACCACCACGGCCGCGTTCAACCTCGGCAACACCGGCGGCCCCTGGCTCGGCGGCACCGTCATCGACGCCGGGTACGGCTACTCCGCCACCGCCTGGGCGGGCGGCGCGATGACCGTCACCGCCATCGGCCTGGGCCTCGTGGCCCTGCGCCTGGACCGCCGTACGCCCGCCCCCACGCGCCTGGTGACCGGCTCCGCGGCGGCCCTGCCGGCGCCGGACGCGGTGGCGGCGGAGAAGGTCTGAGTCGGTCCGAGACGGCCTGAGCAGGTCCGGGAGGGTCCAGGGGGCGGAGCCCCCGCTGTCCGGCAATCTGCGTGCGCCGACGTTGCCGTAGCCCGGCATGCCGCGCCACCCGGCCCACGCCCTACGGTGAGCCTCCTCCGGCGGGGGCCGGGGGAAGGGGAGCGGGGGCGGGGCCGTGGCACACGGGGATCCGGGACTGGCGGGGGCGGTCTGGGGGATCGGCGTCGCCGTGGCGGGCCTCGTCCTCGCGACGGACTACCGCGGGGCGGCGCACTGGATCGCCTTCCGGCGTCCGACCGTCTTCGGGGTACGGGGGGTCCGCTGCCTCGGCGCCGTCTTCGCCGTGGCGGGACCGGCCGTGCTCGTCACGAGCACGCCCGCTCTCACCGGCGTCGGCACCGGCAGCGGCATCGGCATCGGCGACTGGATCCGGTCCCCGCTGTCGGTGCCGTGGCCGTTCCTGGTCTTCGCCTGCGGGATCGGCTCGGCCGCCCTCCGGGTCCTGTGGTGGTCCCCGGGACCCTTCCGCAGGATGTGGGACGCGGGCGGCCGGCCGTGCCGGGCGGCCCTCGTGGTGCACGCGGCGGCGTTTCCCGCCCTGCTGGCGTCCCTCGGGTTCGCGAACAAGGCGGCCCTGCTGGCCTGCGCGACCGTCGGCTTCGTGGCGGCCGTGACCGCCCTGCTCACCCGGCGCCCACCGGACTGACCCGCCCACTGGCCGACCGGTCCGCCGGCCGGCCTGACGGCCGAGCGGCCCGCCGGTCCACCGACCCGCCGCCCCGCCGGCCTGGGCGGCCGCCACCTACGCCGCCGGCCGCCCCTTGGGGCGCCGCAGCCCGGCGGCCGTGATCCTGCGGACCAGCTCCTTGCTGCCGATCTCCACCGCGCCCGCGCGCACCGCGTCCGCGTAGCGCTGCTCCGGGACGTCGTAGTGGTCGCGTTCGAAGGCCTTCGGCGGGCAGCCGATCGATGCCGCGAAGGCGTGCAGTTCCTCGAACGAGCTGTCGCTGACCAGGTGCGACCACAGGCGGCCGTGTCCCGGCCAGTCGGGCGGGTCGATGTACACCGTCACCGGCGGCTCATTCGCCGAAGCCGAAGCCCGAGCCGGAGCCCGAGCCCGAGCCCGAACCGGAGCCGCCCCCAGCGCCACCGCCGAGGACCGGTCCCAGGCCGCCCACCGGCGCCACCCGTACGCCGGCCTCCGAGCACACCCACATCGGGTCCGGGCCGAGCTCGGGCTCCACGTCCAGCGCGTGCGGCTCGCCGTGGCCGCAGACCGGGCACAGCGGCCAGCGGCCGTACTTCTCCAGCAGCGCGTCCTTCACGTCCTGGGCGACGAGCCCGGCGAGGTAGTCGACGCCCTCCGGCCACTGCTCCACCCACCACCGGCGGTGCGTGACCGCGTCCTCGACGAGGGAGACGACATGGGCCTCGGCGACGTCGCCCGCGACGAGATCGGCGAGCACCAGGGCGCGTGCGGCGTGCAGCGCCTGCTCAAGGGGGGGTGGGGGGGTCGCGTGGTCCATGGACACATTGTGGACCCGGACCGGCCGTGTGGCGAAGGTCCCTTTTCTCCGGTGACTTACGGTGCCTTGACGTCCCACCCATCTGAAAATAAGTTTCAGGCGTGAGCGAGAACGTGAAAGAAATCTTCAGCAGCGGCGCACCGGACGCACCCACCGCCGTGCCCCCCGTGGCTCCTGTGGCTCCCGTGCCCCCCGTGCCCGCCACCCTCCGGGCCCGCGTCCGCAGCCTCGCCCCCTCGATGACCCGCTCCATGCAGGCCGTCGCCGAGGCCGTCGCCGCGGATCCCGCCGGCTGCTCCGCGCTCACCGTCGGCGACCTCGCCGCCCGCACCGACACCAGCCAGGCCACCGTCGTCCGCACCGCCCGCCTCCTCGGCTACAACGGCTACCGCGACCTGCGCCTCGCGCTCGCCGCACTCGCCGCGCAGCAGGAGTCCGGCGCGGCCCCCGCCGTCACCGTGGACATAGCCGTCGACGACTCCCTCGCCGACGTGGTCGCCAAGCTGGCCCAGGAGGAGGCGCAGACCCTCGCCGACACCGCCGACGGACTCGACGTCGTCGCCCTCGGCTCGGCCGTCACCCTGCTCGCGAGCGCCCGCCGCATCGAGATCTACGGCGTCGGCGCCTCCGGCCTCGTCGCCCAGGACCTCGCGCAGAAGCTGTCCCGCATCGGCCTCATCGCCCAGGCGCACAACGACCCGCACCTGGCCGTGACCACCGCCGTCCTGCTGCGCCCCGGCGACGTGGCCATCGCCATCACGCACTCCGGCGGCACCGGCGACGTCATCGAGCCCCTGCGGACCGCCTTCGAGCACGGAGCCGCCACCCTCGCGCTCACGGCCCGCGCCAACTCGCCCGTCGTCCACTACGCCGACGTCGTCCTGGCCACCTCCGCCCCCCGCGAGACCCAGCTGCGCCCGGCGGCCATGTCGAGCCGCACCAGCCAGCTCCTCGTCGTGGACTGCCTGTTCGTGGGCGTCGCCCAGCAGACCTACGAGACGGCGGCCCCCGCGCTCGCAGCCTCGTACGAGGCGCTCGCGCCCCGCCACCACACCCCCGTACCCACCGCCAAGCGCACCAGCACCAGCCAGTAGCAACCGCAGCAACAGCAGCAACAGCGCCAGCCCGTAGCCCAGGAGCCGAAGCCCATGACCGCGTACGCCGAACTCCGTGCCCAGCTCGCCACCTTGACCACCGAGGCCTTCCGCCCCGAACTGGCCGAGATCGACCAGCTGCCCACCCTGGAGATCGCCCGCCTGATGAACGCCGAGGACGCCACCGTCCCGGCCGCCGTCGCCGGCGAGCTGGAGACGATCGCCGCCGCCATCGACGGGATCGCCGAGCGGATGGCCCGCGGCGGACGCCTGATCTACGCGGGCGCCGGCACCGCCGGGCGGATGGGCGTACTGGACGCCAGCGAGTGCCCGCCCACCTTCAACACCGACCCCTCCGAGGTCGTCGGCCTGATCGCGGGCGGCCCCTCCGCCATGGTCAAGGCCGTCGAAGGCGCCGAGGACTCCGGGGAACTGGCCGCCGAGGACCTGACCGCGCTGGCCCTCACCGCCGAGGACACCGTCATCGGGATCTCCGCCTCCGGCCGCACCCCGTACGCGATCGGCGCCGTCGAGTTCGCCCGCGGGCGCGGCGCGCTCACCGTCGGCCTGTCCTGCAACGCCGGCTCCGCGCTCGCCGCGGCCGCCGACCACGGCATCGAGGTGGTCGTCGGCCCCGAACTCCTCACCGGGTCCACCCGCTTGAAGGCCGGCACCGCGCAGAAGCTCGTACTGAACCTCATCTCGACCGTCACGATGATCCGGCTCGGCAAGACGTACGGGAACCTGATGGTCGACATGCGCTCCTCCAACGAGAAGCTCCGCGCCCGCGCCCGCCGCATCGTCTCGCTGGCCACCGGCGCCCCGGACGCCGAGATCGAGGCCGCACTCAGCGCCAGCGACGGCGAGGTCAAGCAGGCCATCCTCGTCATCCTCGGCGGAGTCGACGGCCCCACGGCCGGCGAACTGCTCACCGCCTCCCGGGGGCACCTGCGGGCCGCCCTCGCCCGGACCCCCCGCTGACCCCCACCGACCCCCGCTGATCCCCGCTGACCCCCACCGACCCCCGCCGACCCATCCCTGCCACTCCCCGCTGACCCCCAGCAGCAAGGCGAACACCACCATGTCCACTGACAAGAACCGCGCCACAGCCGCCGCGATCCTTCCCCTGGTCGGCGGTCCGGACAACATCCTCTCCATCGCGCACTGCATGACCCGCCTGCGGATCACCCTGCGCGACCGTTCCCTGGTCCAGGACGAGGCCCTCAAGGCCGTCCCCGCCGTGATGGGCGTCGTCGAGGACGACACGTACCAGATCGTGCTGGGACCGGGCACCGTCGCCCGCGTCACGCCCGAGTTCGAGGCACTGGTCGCCGAAGGCCGCTCGGCCGCCCCGGCGGCCGCCGCGCCCGCGTCCGCGCCTCCTCCCGAGGCCGCCCACACCGTGACCGCCGACGAACTCGCCGCCCAGGGCGCGGCCATCAAGAACGCCCGGAAGGCGAAGAACTCCACCCCCTTCAAACTGTTCCTGCGCCGCATCGCGAACATCTTCGTCCCGCTGATCCCGGCCCTGATCGGCTGCGGCATCATCGCCGGACTGAACGGCTTCCTCACCAACATGGGCTGGGTGCCGGCCGTGGTCCCCGCGCTCGCCGCGATGGCGAGCGGGTTCATGTCCCTGATCGCGGTGTTCGTCGGCTACAACACGGCCAAGGAGTTCGGCGGCACCGCCATCCTCGGCGGCGCGGTCGCCGCGATCATCGTCTTCCCGGGCGTCGCGAAGATCGACGCCTTCGGCCAGCCGCTCTCCCCCGGCCAGGGCGGCGTACTCGGCGCGCTGGCGGCCGCGCTGCTCGCCGTCCAGGTGGAGAAGTGGTGCCGCAAGTGGGTCCCGGAGGCGCTCGACGTCCTGGTCACCCCCACCCTCACGGTGCTGATCTCCGGCCTCGTCACGATCTTCGGCCTGATGTTCGTCGCCGGTGAGGTCTCCAGCGCCATCGGTACGTTCGCCACCTGGCTGCTCGCCACCGGCGGGGCCTTCGCGGGCCTGGTCCTCGGCGGCCTCTTCCTCCCCCTCGTCATGCTGGGTCTGCACCAGGCCCTGATCCCCATCCACACCACCCTGATCGAGCAGACCGGCTACACCGTCCTGCTGCCCATCCTCGCCATGGCCGGCGCGGGCCAGGTCGGCGCGGCCATCGCCGTCTACTACAAGCTCCCCCGCAACCGCTCGATCCGCGCCACCATCAAGTCCGCCCTCCCGGCCGGCTTCCTGGGCGTGGGCGAACCCCTCATCTACGGCGTCTCCCTCCCCCTGGGCCGCCCCTTCATCACCGCCTGCATCGGCGGCGCCGCGGGCGGAGCCTTCGTGGGCCTCTTCAACCAGCTGGGCACCGCCTTCGGCTCCACCGCCATCGGCCCCTCGGGCTGGGCGCTGTTCCCGCTGCTGGACGGCAAGTCGGGCATGGGGATGACCATCGCGATCTACGCGGGCGGCCTGGCCGTCGGCTACCTCGTGGGCTTCGCCGCCACCTACTTCTTCGGCTTCACCCGGCAGATGCTGGCCGAGTTCAACACCGGCCCGGACGGGGACGCGAGCCCCGCCCCGGAGGCCGCGACGGCCGCCGAGCCCGTCGGCGGCGCCCCGGACTCCGTGCCGGTCCCCGCGGGCCGCTGACGAGCTGCCGCGGCATACGGCGTACGACGTACGAAGGCTCCCGGCGGGTGTGGTCCACCGGCCGGGAGCCTTCACTGCTTCATACCGTGCTTCAGGCGCAGTTGGACGGCGCCGGCCGCCCCGCGAAGCGGTCCGCGATCCAGCTCAGGTACTCCGGCTCCGCGACGTTGGGGATCGTCTGGTGCGTCGCCCCCTGGTACTTCGTGTACACGACCGGCTTGCCGAAGCGGCAGGCCCGCTTCACGTACTCGTCGGTGGAGTACGGGTTGATGACCGTGTCGGCCGTCCCCTGCATCACCAGGATCGGCGCCACCGACGCCACGTAGCCCGGGGTGTTCTCGTGGAAGCGCTGGTGCCACACCTCCGGCACCACGGTCAGCGGCTGGAACATCGTGTCGAGCTGACCCGCGTTGCCCACGTTCTCCTGGATCACGTCGGCGAGGTGCTCGATGCACATCACCCCGTCACCGCGCAGCGCCTCCAGGCCGGGCTGCTTCATCACGTCCCCGGCCTTCAGCTCCGGGTACGCCGCGAGGAAGCCCCGGTAGACGTTGACGCGCAGCGCCGCGTTGTGGGAGGGCGAGGTCGGGGACGTCGGGCCAGGCAGCACCAGGCCGCGGAAGTCCGGGCCGAGGTTGGCGGCGGGCGCGAGCGCCGCGATGCCGACCAGGTTGGTCTCCGGGGTGTACGCCTTGTAGTTCTGGGCGATGAACGTCGCCGCGCCGCCGCCCTGCGACCAGCCCAGGACGGCCGCCTTGCGGTTCGCGCGGGTCTCGGTGATCTGGCGGGCCGCGCGGACCGAGTCCAGGACGTTGTTCGTCTCCGTGACGGCCACCGTGTACTGGTGCACGCCCGGGGTGCCCAGACCCTGGTAGTCCGTACCGACCACGACGTCACCCGAGTCGAGGAACTGCGTCAGCGCCGGCACGCCGACGTCGATGCCGAAGGGGCTGTCGTAGGTGTAGTAGCCGACGAGGTCGGTCGCCGGGTTCGGCACCGCGGAGGGCGCGCACTGGCGCGGTCCGCCCGTGGTCCCGTGCGACCAGGCCACGACGTTGCGGCCGCTGCGCGGCGCGGGGGCGTCGGGCCAGGCCACGATGCCCGAGACGGCGACGCGGGTACCGGTCTGCAGGGTCGAGAGGTACAGGATCCGGCAGGCGCGCGACCCGTCGGGGGCATCGATGCGGCGGGCCCAGATCAGGTCGCCGTGGTCCCCCTCGGGCAGCGGCGACGGCGGGTCGTAGAACTTCTCGCCCTCCGGCCCGACCGGAACGCCCGGCGCGCACAGCCCCTTGCCGCCCTTGCCGCCGTCCGGGTTCGCGGCCCCGGTCGCGGTCGCGGTCGCCCCGCCGCCCAGCGCGAGGATCGCGGCCACACCGGCCGCGGTGATCGCGGAAAGCCGTCGTCTCATCTCATCGTCCATTTCGTTCGGTCACTCGGTACCGGGACGTGAGACTAGGAAGAAAGGGACGAAATGTCGCTTACTGTGACGTAGTGTCCGCCGGTTGTTACGCCCCTCCGGGGCGCCGGCCCCCAATGGACGCACGGCGATGACCGGATGATGTTCCGATGAACGCCTCGATACCGCCCACGGTCCCGCCCGCGCTCCCGCCCGCGGCCCCGATCCCGCCCGCGGCCCCGATCCCGCCCGTGGTCCCCGCCGGCCGGATGGCGGCGCTCGCCCAGCCCTCGTACGACCTCCCCTGCGGGCTGCGCCTGCGCCCCTGGGAGCCCTACGACGCCCCCGCGCTCGTGGCCGCGTACGCCGATCCGGACATCCGGCACTGGAACCGGCCGGACCACCTCACCGAGGACCAGGCCGTCACCCGGATCGCCCGCTGGCGCGAACGCTGGCACGGCGAGAGCTCGGCGATCTGGGCCCTCGCGCCCGCGGACGGCGGCTGCGCGGTCGGCCTGATCGCCCTCGCGGACCTCGATCTGCGCGGCGGGGGCGGCGAGTTCGTGTACTGGCTCCTCCCCGCCGGCCGCGGCGCCGGAGCCACCACCGAAGCCCTGTCCGTCCTGACCCGCTGGGCCTTCGGGGAACTCGGTCTGCACCGCCTGCACATCACCCACTCCACGGCCAACCCGGCCTCCTGCCGCGTCGCCCTGAAGTCCGGCTACCCCCTGGAGGGCACCATGCGCGGCGCCCTCCTCCACGCGGACGGCTGGCACGACGAACACCTCCACGCCCGCCTGAGCACGGACTGAGGACGGGTTGCGGGGCGCGCTGCGGGCGGGCTGCTCAGGCCACCGCCGCCGGGGTGTGGATTCCGGTGGCGCCCGCCGTGAGGGCCCGGTGGGCGGCGGCCAGGCGGCGGACCGCCTCGGTGAGGCGGGGCGCCGGGAGCGTGTACGGGAGACGGACGTGGCGCTCGAAGGCGCCGCCGACCCCGAACCGCGGTCCCGCCGCGATCGTCACCCCGTGGTCCGGCGCGATCGCCGCCAGCCGCGAACCGACCGGCTCCGGGAACCGCGCCCACAGCGTCACCCCGCCCGCCGCCCGCGGCGCGTGCACCTCCGGCAGGTGTGCGGTCAGCGCCTCCAGCAAGGCGTCCTGCTGCGCGCGCAGTTGGGCCAGGGCCGCCGGCCGTCGCGTCTGATGGGCGTTCAGGAGTACGGCCGTGGCCAGCTGTTCCACCACCGGCGTGCCGAGGTCCGTCGCGGGGCGGGCCCCTGCGACGCGCTCCAGCAGCGCGGGCACGGCGCGGATCCAGCCGATGCGCAGGCCGCCCCAGATGCTCTTGGACACCGAGCCGACGCCGATGGCGGTGGGGTGCGTCGCGGCGAAGGGCTCCGCCGCCGGATGCGCCGCCTCCAGACCCAGATCGGCCAGGGTCTCGTCGATGATCGTGGGGCAGGCCGGGCGCAGGCTCCGGCGCACGTCCGCGGGCATGTACATCCCGGTCGGGTTGTGGAAGTCCGGGATGAGGTACGCCAGTCGCGCCGAGCGCGCCGCCGCCAGGAGCTGCGGCACGTCCCAGCCCGACGGGCCCACCGCCACCGGCAGGAGCCGCGCGCGCACCTCGGTGAACGAGCGGATCGCGTGCGGATAGGTGGGGTGATCGAAGAGCACCTTGTCCCGCGGCGACAGCAGCGTGCGCGCCAGCAGCCCGATCGCGTGCTGCGCACCGCTGGTGATCATGACGTGATCGGGCGAGGTGGGCAGCCCCCTGCGTCCGTACCAGTCGGCGACCGCCTCGCGCAGCTCCGCGGTGCCGTACCGGTCGTACCCGTGCCGCTCGAAGTGGAGCGGCAGCCGCTCCAGCGCCGACGCGAAAGCGGCATGCAGGACCTCCGGGGGCGCGGGCGGCGCCGCGAAGGAGAGGTCGATGGTCCCCGCGTCCCCCTCCTCACCGCCGGCCCGCCGCCGGGCGGGCGCCGCGTCCTCGTGCGGGAGCCGTACGGTCGCCCGCGCGCGCTCCCGCGTCTCCAGGTAGCCGTGCTCCACGAGCGTGCGGTACGCGGCCCCGACCGTGGTCCTGCTCGTCCCGAGCGCGCCGGCCAGGTCCCGTTCGCCCGGCAGCGCCGCTCCCAGGCAGAGCCGCCCGTCCAGGATCAGCAGCCGCAGCCGGTCGGAGAGCCGCTGGTGCGCGGGCCCGGGTCCCTCCCGCCAGGCACCGACCATGCGTCCGACGGCGTGCGCGCTGATCTTCACCGGACCAGCGTACGCAATCTGGCCATCGATTCCAGGTCCAGATCGAGGCGAGGCTGGCCCCATGCCCCCCATGCCCCCAGTGCCCTCCGTGCCCTCCGTGCCCTCCGTGCCCCCCGCGCCTCCCGCGCCTCCCGCACCTCGCATGAACGCCTTCGCCCAGCTCCGGGCCGGCCGCACCGCGCGCCGCGTTCCCCAGCTCCTGCTCGGACTGGCGGGCTACGGTGCCGCCGTCATGGTGCTCGTCCAGTCCGGCCTCGGCACGGCGAGCTGGAGCGTGCTCACCGACGGCACGGCCAAGAGCCTCGGCATCTCCTTCGGCTGGGCCACCAACCTGATCTCGCTCCTGGTGCTCCTCGCCTGGATCCCGCTGCGCGAGCTCCCCGGGCTCGGCACCGTCCTCAACGTCGCGATCGTGGGCTTCGCCGCCGATGCGACCGCCCTCGTCCTCCCCGCCCCGGAGGGCACGCCCGCCGCGCTCGCGTACCTCGCCCTCGGCCTGCTCGCCCTCGCCTTCTTCGACGCCCTCTACCTCGGCGCGCAGTTCGGCTCGGGCCCGCGCGACGGGATCATGACCGGCCTCGTCCGGCTCACCCGGCTGCCCGTCGCGATGGTGCGCACCGGCATCGAGGTGTCCGTGGCCGGCCTCGGATGGCTCCTCGGCGGCACCCTCGGCCTCGGCACCGTGCTCGTCGCCCTGGGCACGGGCCCCCTGGTCGGCTGGTTCCTGCCGCGCCTGACGGTCCGCCTCGGCGAGCCCTCAGGGGTGGGCCCGCTCGTGCAGGACGGCGGCCAGCCGTAGCGCGGTGTCCAGGTTGCAACGCCCCAGATCGACCAGCGGCAGCCCGTACGAGCCCGCCGCCGACACCCCGTCCACGCCGAGCGAGGGGAACACGACCCCCACGTCCGTCAGCGCGGCCTTCAACTGCCCGACGGCCTCCTCGGCCGCCAGCATCCGTTCCCTCGGCGTGAGCACCATTTGGCATGTCACCTTTCGCTCTGAGTAATCAGGTTCTGCACTCAGCGTGGCGACGGGCTGGCTAGCCTTCAAGGGCAGGACTCCAACACCCGCACCTGTTGTCAGGGGAGTTGCCGTGCCCGATTCCGGAGACGTCGACCCGTTCTCCTCACCCCGCACCATGCTCGGCTCCGAACTGCGCGTCGCCCGCAAACGGGCCGGCCTCAGCCAGGACAAACTCGGCGAGCCCCTCTTCGTCAGCGGCTCCTTCATCGGCCAACTCGAAGCGGGCACCCGGCGGATGACGCCGGAGCTCGCACGGGAGATGGACAAGACCCTCGGCACGGGCGACTTCTTCACCCGCAACTGCGAGGCCGTGACGAAGTTCAAGTACCCCGACCACTTCGCGGAGGCGGCCGAGGCCGAGGGCCTGGCGAAGGCCATCCGGGAGTACGCACCCCTGCTGATCCCGGGCCTCCTCCAGAAGGAGGCCTACGCCCGGGCCGTCTTCCGCGCGTACCAGCCGACGGCGACGGAGGCGGCCATCGACGAACTGGTCGATGCCAGGCTGGTCCGCGCAGCCCTGCTCGCAGACCCAACAACCCCGTTGTTGTGGTGCGTGCTCGACGAGGCGGTGCTGCGTCGTGTGGTCGGGAGCCGGTCGGTAATGGCCGAGGCGCTGCGGCACCTCGCGGACATGATCCGGTCCCACCGGGTCATCCTTCAGGTGCTGCCATTCAGCGCGGGAGCGCACGCAGCCTTGGAGGGTTCCCTCAAGCTGATGTCCTTTGCAGACGCTCCCCCACTCGCCTACGTCCAAGGCATCGAAACAGGCTTGCTGCTGGACGATCCGGCCGATGTCGCGCGACATTCGCTGACCTACGATCTACTGACGGCCAACGCGCTCTCACCAGACAAGTCGCTGGCCTTGATCGAGTCCGTGGCGGAGGATTACGCACATGACGAGCAGGCCTGAGTACGACATCTCGACTGCCACATGGCACAAGTCCAGCTACAGCGGTGGAAGCGGCGGCGACTGCCTGGAGATGGCCACTTGGCGCAAGTCCACCTACAGCGACGGCACGGGCGGCGACTGCCTCGAAGTCGCCGACGGCCACCCCGGCCTCGTCCCCGTCCGTGACTCCAAGGTCCCCGACGGCCCCCACCTCACCTTCGGCGCCCCCGCCTGGGCCGTCTTCGTAGCCGCCCTCGCCTGAAGGCGCTACGGCTAACCTCGGTGGCATGCCGAAACGTGTTCCGCTGAACGACGCACTGCGCTCCATCGTGGGCGCCCCCGCGGAGACCAAGCTCCTGGACAGCAGTCCGCGGTCAAGGGTGTGGTGGGTGCGGCCGACGGGCGGCCGGAGGCCGGTGATCGTCAAGCAGATCACCGGCGCCGGGGACGCGGCCGTCGACGCGGACACCCGCTTCGCGCGGGAGCTCGCCGGGCTGCGCCTGGCCGGGCGGGCGTCCGGGCCCGCCGTGGCTCCCGCGGTGCTCGCCGCGGACCCGACCGCGCGGGTGATCGTGCTGGAGTACGTGGACGACCTCGGCCGGACCGGCGACTGGCTGCCCGCCTACGCCGAGTCGCTCGCCCGGCTGCACGCCGTCACCGGTCCCGCCGACGCGGACGCGCTCCCGGCCTGGTCGGGGCCCACGGCCGCCGACGCGGAGTCCTTCCTGGCGCTCGCCCGGACGCTCGACGTACCCGTACCGTCGACCGTACCCGGCGAACTGGCCGGTCTCCTCGACCGGTTGGATCCGACTGCGCACCATGCGCTGCTGCACGGCGACCCCTGCCCCGGCAATGACCTGCGCACCCCCGACGGCGTCCGCTTCGTCGACTTCGAGGGGGCCTGCCTCGGCAACGGCCTGGTCGAACTCGCCTACCTCCGCATCGGCTTCCCCACCTGCTGGTGCGCCATGTCGGTCACCGCGGCCCCCCTCACGGAGGTCGAGGACGTCTACCGCAGCACCTGGCGCGGCCTCACCGGGAAGGACGTGCCCGGTGACCTCGCCGACGCGTGTGCGGGCTGGCTGATCCGAGGCGACGCGCTCGTCGAGCGGGCCCACCGCGGGACGGTCGACCAGCTCGCCCGGGTGGCCGCCGAGGACTTCACGTGGGGCTCCGTCTCCGCCCGCGAGCGGCTCGTCCACCGCCTGGGCGCGGTGGCCGGCATGACACGCGACCACGATCACCTGCACGGCCTCGGCCGTCTCGGTTCCGCGCTGGCCGACCGCCTCCTCGCCCGCTGGCCGAAGCTGCGCCCGCTCCCCACCCCCGACGCCCGCCCCTGGTACTAAGCCGTCTCTTTCGGATCTTGCCGGTCCGAAAGAGACGGCCTACGCCGTCTCGAAGGCCTGGGCGACGGCCAGGCTGTCCTCGTAGACGTGGTGCCGGGTGATCCGGCCGTCCTCGACGGTGAGATGCAGGGCGAACCGTGCCGTGTAGGCGCGCCCGGTGGGCCGCGCGGTCTGGCGGATCTCGCCCAGCACGACCGCGTCGCTCCCGTCGACGAGGATGCGCTCGACCTCGGTCGCCACGTGCTCCGGGACGTGGTGCTCGGCGAGCTCGCGGTAGTGGGCGGCCGCGTCGGCCCGGGTGGAGCGGTGCCGGATCCACGGCGTGGCACCGCGGCCGTGCTCGGCCTCCGGCCAGTCGAGCTTCCAGTCGCCCCGCTCGGCGTACAGCTCGGCGATGCGCCCGGGGTCGCCCTCGCCGATCCTCCGCAGCAACTCCTCGACCACGGCACGGGTGTTCACAGGTGTGGTCAGGGACATGGCCGGCCTCGCTCCGTCCGGTCCGCGTCCTGCGACGCGGAGAGATCACCGACTCTGCCCGCACGGGCACGCCGAGGCGATGACCCCGGAGGTAAGCCGAGCGGATCACCGCACCGCGTCGACCCGGGCGAAGTGGCGCGCGGTCGGCACCAGGGCCGCCGCCGCCGGTACGAGGAAGCACGCGGCCGCGCAGGCGCCGAGGACGGGGGTGACGCCGAAGGTGTCGATGGCCGGGGCGATCACGGCGAGGCCGACCGGGGCCAGACCGTAGGAGACGAGGAAGTCCAGCGAGGAGACGCGGGCCAGCCGGTCCGGGGCGACCTCGCGCTGGGTGGCGGTGAACCAGGGCACGTTGAAGAGCTCGATCCCGATCCCGGCGACGGCGTAGGCGGCCACGACCACCCCCGGGGGCACGGGCAGCATCAGGCTCAGCGGGGCGAACCCGTACGCCGCCAGTCCCGCGAAGGCGGCCCAGCCCTGTGAGCGCGGCCGCCAGCGGGCGATGACCAGGGCTCCGCCGAGGGCGCCCACTATGTAGGCCGTCATGGCCGCGGCGAGCACCCACGCGCCGGCGTAGCGGTCCCGGCTGATCAGCGGCAGGGCGACGCTGGTGGCGGAGTAGCCGAGGGCGATGACCGCGACGAGCGCGGCCAGCCCGGCGAGGAACCAGGGGTGACGGCGGGCTTCCCGTACGCCCTCCAGGAACTCGGTACGGAAACTCCCGCGCGGCGCCGTCCCGGCGGCGGGGTCCACCGCCGGGGCTGCCCCCTGCCCCTTGCCCGGGACCAGCGCGGCGACGAGCCAGAGCAGGCCGATGCCGAGCAGCAGGGTCCGGACGTCGAGGAGGGCCGCGAGCAGCGCGGTCAGGGCGGGTCCGGCGAGCGTGGAGCCGCGTACGGCCATGGTCATGGCGGCGTTGGCCTGCTGACGGCGCCCGGGGTCGACGGTTTCGGCGGTCAGTGCCTGGAACGCCGGGCGGCAGGCGCCCTGGCCGGCTCCGGCGAGGGCGGCGGCGGCCGTCATCAGCAGGAGCGAGCGGCCCAGTCCGGCCGCGAGGAGGGGGGCTGCGACCGCCGCCGCCAGGGCCGACCAGAGGACGACGGCGCGGCGTGAGTGCCGGTCGGCCAGGACGCCGCCGACCGTGACGGCGGCGAGGAATCCCACCGTGCGCGCGGCGAGCACCAGCCCGAGGCCGGCGGCGCTCAGATCGCGGTGGAGCACGCCGAGGCCGAGGACGAAGGGCAGGGCCCAGGTCGCGAGGCCGGAGGCGGTGGTGCCCGCCCACAGCCGCAGGAACGGGATGTCGAGGAGGACCGAACGCGGCGGTGGGTCAGCGGACTTGGGCGCGGCGGGCGCGGGGGTGGCTGCCATGGTGCGACTGCTCCTTGGGGAGAGGAGGGGGCCCGGCGAACCGCCCCCCGGGGTTCTTAATGAAAATGAATACCATTACAGTACCCTTCGAACGCGGCGGCCTTGCCCGGTGCACGACAACGGCAACGACCGCGCCCTCGGCTGCCCTGCCCTGCCCGCACTGCCCGCACTGCCCGCACTGCCCGCACTGTCCTGCCCGCCCCGCCCTGCCCAGACCGGAGAATCCATGCGCCACCCCGCCCGCCTCGGTATCGCCCTGGCCCTCGCCCTCGCCACCGCGGCCTGCTCCGCACCCGCCGCCCACGACCCCGAGGCCGGCGCCGAGACCGGCGCCGCCGCCCGGGCCGTCTCCGTCACGAGCTGCGGGCGCGCGGCCGCCTTCGCCGCGCCGCCGAAGCGGGCCGTCGCCCTGGACCAGACCTCGACCGAGACCCTGCTCGAACTCGGGCTCCAGGACGCGATGGCGGGCACCGCCAACCTCAAGACGAAGATCCCCGCCGCGTACGGGGCCGCGTACGCCAAGATCCCCGTCATCGCCCCGAAGATCGCGACCGCCGAGCAACTGCGCGCCGCGACACCCGACTTCGTCGTCGGCGGCTCCGCCGATCTCTTCACCAAGGACCGGGCGGGCACCCGCGAGGAGCTCGCCGCCCTCAATGTCCCGACCTTCGTCAGCGCCGTGGACTGCCCCGGGCAGAACCCGGCCGGCCGGACCCCCTTCGAGCTGCTCTTCTCCGACTACGAGAACCTCGGCAAGGTCTTCGCGGTCCAGGAGCGGGCCGCCGCGCGGGGCGCCCGCCCGCGCGCCGCCGGCGCCCCGGCCGGGGGGGACGCGGCCCAGGTCCCCCGGGGGCCCGGGGGCGCCGCACGGCCCAC